>CACYSH010000152.1 GCA_902776945.1 uncultured Ruminococcus sp. | reverse complement strand
CTTCATGTGCATGAATGTTGCATCGGTATCTGTCTTTGAAAAGCTGTTCCTTCCGTCAAAAAGGCTGTTGTAATAGTCATACTGTGCCATTTTATCGCGGTATCCTTCCAGCTTTTCAAGTGCTTTCTGATATACTGATTTATGATGTCCTTTTCCGTAAACTCGTTCAATACCGAATTTTATCATAAGAGATGACAGGGTCGAGATCATATCCGATGCTCCTGTATTTTCGGGGAATCTCACAATTTAACGTGGTTGAAAAATCACTCGCAATGTGCTATAATATAAGAGAACGGTCTCATTTGAGGTCTGATAATAAGCTGTACAATTACGGAAAGGCGGCGAAAAATGGTGAAAAGGCAGATCATAGGCGTTATCTCGACAAGAACGGCCGATACGGAACAGCGGGAATTGCTCCGTGGGATAATCCCCGCGGCATGGCGGCAAAATACCGACGTTGTGGTCATATCGAATATATATAACCCGGAGTATGATGATGAACAGCTTGCGGCAGAGAATGATATCTATCGGCTGATAGAATCTCCCGATCTGTGCGGGCTTATTCTTGTAACGGAAGCGTTCATAAACCCTACCCACCGCAGACAGATCTCTCAGCTTTTGAATAACAGGAACGATGTTCCGCAGATAGCTGTCGGATCGTACTTTGAAGGCTTTGATCTTGAACACTGCATATCCATTAACACTGCGGACGCGGACGATATAGCTGACCTCACGGAACATCTTGTTGCCGTACACGGCTTTACCGAAATAGATCTGCTGACGGGTTTTCGGGAGTATTCGGTATCGCACCTGCGCATAGACGGGTATCGGCGCATTTTGGAAAAATACGGCATACCGTTTGATGAGAGCCGTGTTATGTTTGGAAATTTCTGGATGCCGTCGGGTGAGAAGCTTGCAAAAGCCTATCTATCGGGGGAGCGTCCCATGCCGCAGGCGGTAATCTGTGCCAATGATTATATGGCTTACGGAATACTCGACGTTTTTTCGGAGCGGGGGATCCCGATCCCTGAAACTCTTACAGTTGTGGGATATGAATTTGTGCGTGAACGTCACCTGCACACGCCAGCGCTTACAACTTTTCAGCGCAACCGCGAAGCCCTTGGCCGTTTAGTAGCGGAGATGCTCCTTAAAAAGATCAAGACAGGAGAATTCGGGGATTTTGTTCCGCCGCGGGGAAGGGTGATCTGCGGAAACAGCTGTACCTGCGGGATAAGGCTCGCTGACCTTGATACGGAACTAAGCGCCGCAAGGACAAAGGCTTTCTACGAATTTCTTCACTTGTATAATCAGCTTGAACAAAGGCTTACCGAAGCACATTCCATGCGGGATTTTTGCGGAAAATTCGTCGGATCGGAATATCTTCTGCCAAATATCGGCGGTGCGGAGCTGTGCCTTTACCACAGCTGGGATCACGGCGTTGCCGATGACAACACCATGAACTGCTACACGCTTTATGACGTATCGCTGAACGGTCAAAGCAGAACGTTTAACCGGCTGAAGCTTTCGGCTTTGACCGAAAACTGCGAAACTCCCGCGGTGTATTATTGTTCTCCGCTGTTTTTCAGCGACAGACCGCTGGGGTTTATTGTGACGCGATACGATATCCCCGAAACGTATGACCACATTTTCCGCAGTTGGATGAAAACCGTGTCAAATGCGCTGGAAATACTTCGCATGAAAAGCGATATACGATACCTTATGGAATGCTGCAATCTTTCGGAATATCAGGATACTCTTACGGGTCTTCCGAACCGCAAGGGTTTTTCTCACGAGCTTCATATACTCTTAGGCAGAGATAAGACGCCACGGCAAGTGTTCTGTCTTTTACTGCAAACGGCTATCGGCAGTGACAGCCTTTCGCTGAAAAACAAGAAGTCAGAGTTAGCTGTTCATCAGGAGATATCAGCTGCTTTGCAGAGCATAACTTCTCGGTTTGTTTGTGCAAGACTTGAAGAAAATATCTATGCAGTTGCAGGACCCGAAGACGGTGAGATAAATGCTGCGCTAATGTGTGAGCGAATAACTGCGCTTATGCTCAATAACCGGAAATATATCGGGCTTTTCGGTATTGATTCATTCTGCATCGCAGCGATCTGCGCAGAATATACCGGCTCCACAGAATTGTTGAATATCGCAGAAAAAGAATTGATGATCCAGACCGAACGAGTTGAAGAGATGCACCGCCGTCCGCATTACCGTCAGCTCATATCTGCCCGCAGCAGACTGTACAGTACAAGCGAAGAACCGCTTCCTGCCGAATCTCTTTGCAGGCAGTACCTTATCTCGGCAGGGCATTTCCGCAAGATATATAAAGAAACTTTTGACATCGCCTATCACCAGGATATTATCCGCAGGCGCATGATGAAGATGATATGGCTGCTTATCTCCACCGATCTTGACTTGGCCGTTATCGCAGAACGCTGCGGTTATGATGATTACGGATATTGCCTGCGGCTTTTCAGGCAGTTCACGGGGCATACCCCGAACCAATATCGCAAGCTTTAAATTGCGATGAACGTTTTCTCCATAAATTGCACATTTTCTTCATTGAAATACAATGAAGTATTAGTTATAATGAAATACAAAGGTAAAATGTTTAACTAAATGAAACGAAGCTGCCCCGAAAAGGATGGGGCATGATCGAAAATGCTATGCTATTTTAGGAGGAATTACATGAAAGTCAAGAAATTACTCGCCGTGCTGCTTTCGGGCGCAATGATCGCCGGCACGGTAACTGCCCCGGCTGACAGCATATTGCAGAAGGCGATAGGCTCTGTGAGCATAACGGCACAGGCGGCAGCGGCTATGCGCCGTCCCTGCGACCCGCAGCACCCCATGCTCATCGTGCATATCGACACATGGAATTATGCTGACCCCGCAAAGATCATCGAAACTATCCCCGAAAGCATCAGACCTTACTGCGTGTTCAACATCTCCCTTTCCATTAACTGGAGCAACACAGAGCACAAGTGGCTGATGGTACAGGACGGCTATGAGTGCGCAAAATCATGGCTAAAGACTTGCTCTGATATGGGCGTTTGGTGCATGGTGCAGCCTGCTTCGGGAGGACAGTGTCACTTCCCGGATTATGACAACAACTACAACATTGTTAATTCGCCCAACAAGAGCAGATATGTACAGCACGCCTACGAGGATTACGAGAACACGATCTATGCCGAATTCTTCCGCGATTATCCCAGCTTCATCGGATTCAACTATTCCGAACAGTTCTGGGGATTCGCTTCGCAGGATCACCCCTGCACGTTCCAGCAGCGCTATCAGCACTTTGCTCACCTGCTGAAACTCTGCAACAAGTACGGCGGTTACCTGAACATAAACTTCTGCGCGAACCGCTGGTCTGCCGGTCTTAATCCCATCGCTATGTTAAAGACCAATACCCAGTGGCGCGAAGCCTGCGAGAAGTACGGTCAGAACCTTATGCTTGAGGAGAAATACACTCAGGAGAGCATGATCGAGGACGTTGAGTCGCAGATACTTGGTCTGTATCTCTCCGGTTACTGCGGCTGTTACGGCGTTCGTTACGATGATACCGGCTGGACAGACCTTAGCGCAGACGGCACATCGCTTTCAACAAAAGATCAATACCGTCAGATAACCGGTCTGCCTATCCATGCCGAAAGAATGATAATGAACGGTGCTACCGTCATTGACGGTCCCGAGCTTGTATGGAACGATGATTTCGGTGAATCATGGGGCGGCGTTAAGGACAGCGAGGGCTATTCCTGCCGTAACTGGTTCACAAAGGATCAGTATGTAAATTCAACTCTTAATTTCTTTGAAAAAATGGTTGACGGCACCTACCGTATCCCTTCTCGTCAGGAAGTTATCGACCGTACAAAGTATATTATTATACAGGACGTAAGTTCGGGCGGCGACAATACAAAGTACAGCACCTACCAAACTCTTTTCGAGGGGCTTTACCGTATGCCGAACGACGGCAACCTTTGGGATAACAAGAATCTGTATAAGTCAACAGGCCGTTACCCCACCATACCGACGACTTATGGTCTGAGGGACGATACAGCTCGTTCGTTCAAGTATCAGCTGAAACAATCGCAGCTCGGTTCGCGCTGGAGCAGCATCTCCGCAAAGCAGAACGAGTTCAACAGAGAGTTTGCGTCGGAATATGTCGGTACCTGCTACGCGGGACACTACAATAATACATGGGTAACTTACAATAACGACAAGCTCAACCGCAATCAAGGCGTGCTTATCAATCTGCAATACAACACCTGCTCGACCTTTGACGCTAATTTCAACGCTTACGGAAATGCCATAATCAACGAGTACAGCGACCACATCGACGTTTATGCGAACAATTTCGACAACAAGGCTCAGTCAACTCTTGTTACCGATACGTTCAAGGTAAACGGCTGCAACTCCAGACCGACATATACCGCTCACGATACCGGCAGAAATCAGACAAGCTCACAGATAACCGAAAGCTATTCTGACGGAACATACACGCTTGTTGTTAAGCACAACGGTCCTGTTGATATAAGGATCAACTGCACAGGCAGCAATACCGGCAGAAAGACAAACTTCAATAAAGCAAATGTTCAGCCGATCACCCCGCCTGCATTCTATACAGGCACACGTCAGTACGAGGGCGAGTTCCTTGATGTCAAGAACGTTGAGGGCTATGTACAGAACGCCTGCAACAGCGGCGTTACGGGTATTCAGGGACAGGGCTTTCTGAAATACGGCAAGAACGCCAACGCAGCCGTAAAGGATACTGTTCATACCAATAAAGCCGGTGAGTTCACACTGAAGCTGAGATATTCGTCCGAATCGAATATCGACCAGGTTGACCTTTATGTGAACGGCACGAAGCAGGAAACTATGAGCCTTTCAAATACTTACGGTTACTCCAACTGGAAAACTTACGAAAAGAAGATAAACCTTAAAGCAGGCGACAACAAGATCGAGTTCAAGGCAAATTCGGCTCTGCCTTCCTCGCTGTACATTGATAACTTCACAGTTGACGGCGACTTCGGTGACGGCAGCGGAACTATCATCGTGAACGAGCCTGATCCCATTCAGGGCAGGATCATAAAGGATCTCAAAGTTGCCGACTACGAAAACGCCGGCGACTGGTCGATAGTATACGATACGACAACAGGTTCTATGTTCTATGGCGACAGAGACATCACTGTCAAGAGCATACCGTCTTACCTGAAAAACACCGAAACTATCCGCACAGCCTGCGACTCCAAGCTTTTTGCAGGCGATGAAGCAACATTCGCCGTAAATCAGGACGCAACTGTTTTTGTGGCAGTCGATGACCGTGTTAATCAGGGACTGAACTGGCTGAAAAGCTGGACTAAGACCTCTGACACGGTGACTACATCGAACGAAGTTTCTCTCACGGTGTTCCGCAAGAACTTCTCCGCAAACAGCACAGTAACTCTTGGTACTAACGGTGCGCAGGGGCTGTCTGCGAACTACATCGCATTCGTTCTCCCGAAGCAGACACAGCCCTCCGAAACATATCCCAAGAACATTTGCGTAGAAACCAACTCCTCAACTCATCAGATCAGGATCTTGTGGGATAAGGTAAGCGGTGCTGACAGGTACGGTATTGCAGTATACCGCACAGGCAAATGGCGGATCCAGACTTCTAATCTTACCACAAATGTTTATACATCTCCCAAGCACCTTACCCCCGGCAAGACCTACAAAGTAGCGGTTGCCGCAAGAGTGAACGGAGTATGGGATACTTCAAACGCTATCAAGAATGCAGTTACTGTCACAGTAAAATGACCGTAAAATAAAACATCATAAACAGACCTGTCCGCTGACCATGCGAACACCAAACGGCAAGATCTTTTACCGTTGGCCGCATTAATGGTGGTGTTAGTCTCAAAATGGGTAGATAGATTGACTTCGAGCGCGAAATGTGCTAAAATATATAAAACAGCAATAACCCGTTCGGGAGGTCTGATCATG
>CACYSH010000151.1 GCA_902776945.1 uncultured Ruminococcus sp. | reverse complement strand
AATTGAAAAATTCAGTGCGGAGCGCAGCTTCCGCATAATATCGTCCGCGAAGCGGACACCATAACTATTCACTATTAACTATTCACTATTAACTATACACTATTAATTTTTAACTATACACTATTAATTTTTTTGGGGGTGTGGTGTGATGATCCTTAATTTTTTCGGGCGGGGTGCGGCTTTTACGGACGAGCATAACAGCGCTTTTTTTACCGACGGCAATGACCTTGTGCTGATAGATCATTCGCTGCCTGCGTTTAACAGACTGCGGCGCATGGGTGTCGGGAACGCCGGGCATATTTACGTCATCGTTACGCACACCCACAGCGACCATATCGGTGGGATTCCTCTGCTTATACATTATGCACATTATATATGGCATATCCCCGTAACGATAGCCGCCGCTTCGGAGGAGGTTCGCGGACAGCTCGGTTTCTGCCTTGACAAGGTGGAGGGCTGCGAAAAAAGCGCTTACGAGATAGTCCCCGCCGATACGCTGAAATGGGTGCAGAACGTTATACCCACCGCGCACACGGCGGGGCTTGCGGGGCGCTGTTTCGGCTATCGGCTGAATGTCGGCGGCAGATATGCGGTCTACACGGGCGACACGAAAACGCTTGCGCCGTTTTTGCCGTATCTTGCCGACGGTACCGAGTTTTACTGCGAGGCGGCGGCTTTTGATTCGGGCGTACACATTTATATAAACGACGCTCTCCCCGCGTTAAAGGACATAGCGGCTCGCGGGACTAAGGTTTATCTCATGCACCTTGATGACGAGGAAAAGATATTAAAGGCGATAGCGGGTACGGATATTTCGCTTGTTACGGTTTACGGCGGTTGAGATATTGCGAAGGCATATCAAAGCAGAAAGTGAAGACAACCCAAAAGTCTTAGGGGGTGGCACGAGCTTCACTCATGCAAGGGGATAACCCTTCTTCCCCCACAATCCGTACCGCACAAGTCTCATAAGAAGCAGCAAAAAGCCAGTCCGTACAAAATTAAAATCGGCAATTTCAAGAAAGACTAACAAAAACGCACGAGTGAATAATTCTGCAAAATTGAGCGGAAACGAACGGATTGCCGATTTTTGCAAAGAAAACGCGGGGCAGGCAGATTCTTTCCAATAAAGGCAGGATTTGCGGGCAGAGTGGGTGGAGCAAGCCCCCGCCTTACAAGCCTTGTGATATTCCGAATTTATGCAAGTTGTCGGCATTACTTATATATAGGAGTTAATTATGGAAAAATATGTTATGAAACTTACCGCGCCCTGCAAGGACTATATCTGGGGCGGTAACAGGCTCAGAAACGAATACGGCAAGGTCTCGGACGCTGACAAAATTGCCGAAAGCTGGGAACTTTCCTGTCACAAGGACGGCAAAAGCATCATTGCAAACGGCACTTACGCGGGAATGACCCTCGAAGAATATGTCGCCAAATCCGCAGACGCGCTCGGCACAAACTGCGGCAGGTTTGAATATTTCCCCATACTTATAAAGCTGATCGACGCTAAGGATAATTTGTCCGTACAAGTTCACCCGAATAACGAATACGCGCTGCGCGTCGAGGGCGAATACGGCAAGACCGAAATGTGGTACATCATCGACGCGGACGAAGGCGCGGAGCTGCTTTACGGCTTTAAGCACGAGATCACCCGCGAGGAATTTGCCGCGAGGATAAAGGACAATACGCTCCTTGAAGTGACGAACAGCGTACCCGTACACAAGGGCGATGTTTTCTTTATCGAGGCGGGAACGCTCCACGCTATCGGCAGGGGCATACTTATCGCCGAGATTCAGCAGAACTCCAACACAACCTACCGCATTTACGATTACGGCAGGGTAGGCAAGGACGGCAAGCCCCGCGAGCTGCACATAGAAAAAGCCTGCGAGGTGACGAATCTTACGCCGCCTGTGCGTTCCGCCAAGCCGCAGGGCGAACGCACCGAAAGGGAAGGCTATGCCGAAACGCTGCTTGCCTCCTGTGAATACTTTAACGTGCGCAAGCTGGAAATAGGCTCCTGTGCGGCGCTTGCGGCGGGCAAAAACTCGTTCAATTCGCTGCTCGTTCTTGACGGCGGCTTTGACGTTGAGGGCGTAACGCTCGGCAAGGGGGACAGCTGCTTTATCCCCGCCGGCTTCGGCAGCTACAAAATAAAGGGCTGCGGAGAGGTAATTATTACCGATATAGTATGACAACATTTGTCAAAAACTATAAATGAGCAGCACCGTCAACTTGCACAAGACCTAACTATCACAAGGCTTGCAGGGCAGAGGCTCGCCCATGCCGTCCTCGTGAAAAGGCTTTATCTAACGATGATCATTTATGCAATTTAACAAAACACGCTCATTTATAGTTGAGAAAACAGTGATTTGAGCAGACAACCGTTATTTACATGGAGGTGAGGCGGAGATTGGCGGATTCAAATATCACAAAAAGGGCGCTTGCCGACGGGCTTAAAGAGCTTATGGAGCATAAAGCGTTCGCGAAAATAAGCGTCGGGGACATTTGCGAGACCTGCGGCATGAACCGCAAGAGCTTTTACTATCACTTTCGCGATAAGTACGATCTTGTCAACTGGATATTTTATACAGAATTTGTACATACGCTGAACTACCGTCCGGAGGACAACGGCTGGAATCATCTTACAGATGTTTGCCGTTACTTTTACGATAACAAGCGTTTTTACAGTAAGGCTTTAAAGATCGAGGGGCAGAACAGTTTCCGGGATTATTTCCATGACATTTTGGAATCTATATTGCTTGAGTATTTGAAGTTATATTTCGGGAACGAGAAGGATTCGGAGTTTGCGGCGGAATTTTTTTCGGACGCTGTGATCTGTGCGGTGATAAGGTGGCTGACATCGAAGGAGCCGGAGCCTGCGGAGGTTTTTACGGAGCATATACATAGATGTATGAAGGGCGTAAAGATAAATAACATGACTGGGAATGTTATAGAGTAGCGCAAAACGTGGGCAAAGCCCAAAGTCTTAGGAATGGTTATTCCCTTGCACGAGCAAGCTCGTGCCACCCCCTTCCCAAGACTTTTGGTTTGCCTTCACTTTGCGATATTTTTTTATTTTTTAAGGAGCGATCTATATGAGTACAATATGCGGAGCAAATTGCAGCGGCTGTCCTTTCGCCGAAAACTGTCACGGCTGCGAATCGACCTGCGGCAGACCCTTCGGCGGAACCTGCATAGCCGCCGAATATATCAAGGTCGGCGGCAGAGAAAAGTATAACAAGTTCAAAAAGATACTTTTAGGCGAGGTAAACGATATTCTTAAATCAAACGGCATTCCCGCCGCCACAGAGCTTTGCGAACTGCCCGGCTCGTTCGTCAATCTCGCTTACCCGCTGCCGAACGGCACGGCGGCGAAATTCCTTGACGACACAAAGGTTTATCTCGGAACGCAGATTCAGCTCGACGATATAGCCTGTTTCGGGGTCGTTGCCGATACCGCTTTTATCCTCGTGTGCAGCTACGGCGTTGACGGCTCGGCACCCGAGCTTGTCGCTTACAAGAAAAGGTAAGTCCGCCGATCATGAGTACATTTGACCGCTACGCGCCTTTTATTCAGGACTTTATCTATCGCAATAACTGGGAGTCGCTGCGTGCAGTTCAGGCTGCCGCCGCCGACGCTATCTTTAACACGGAGGAAAACGTCCTTCTCTCCGCTTCAACTGCTTCGGGTAAGACCGAAGCGGCTTTTTTTCCTATACTCACGCTGTTTTATGAGGATATGCCGCGCTCGGTCGGGGCGATCTATATCGGTCCGTTAAAAGCGCTTATCAACGACCAGTTCACACGCTTGAACGAACTTTGCGAGGAAGCGCACATACCCGTCTGGCACTGGCACGGCGATGTTGCGCAGTCGCATAAAAACCGCATGATGAAAAATCCGTCGGGCATTTTGCAGATAACCCCCGAATCGCTTGAAGCCATGCTGCTGAGAAAACACAACGCCATACCGAAACTTTTCGGAGACCTGCGGTTCATAGTCATTGATGAAGTTCATTCGCTCATGCGCGGCGACAGGGGCGGGCAGACCCTCTGCCTTATCGAAAGGCTTTCTCGGCTTGCGGGGGTGAATCCGCGCCGGATAGGGCTTTCTGCGACGATAGGCGACCCGCAGGAGACCGGAAGATTCTTAGCCGCAGGAACGGGCAGGGGAACGGTTATCCCGCACATTGAGACCGCCGGGCAGAGCTGGCGGCTGTCAATGGAGCATTTTTATGTAAGCGATATTCAGGCGGCGGAGGACGGCACTCAGCCCGTGAAGGCTCTGCACGAGCTTGACGAGCCTACCGATAAAGCGCCCAAATACGCCGACAAGGGGATAGGCTATATTTTTGAGCATACGCGGGGGAAAAAGTGCCTGGTGTTCGTAAATTCCCGCGAGGAATGCGAGGCGGTCACGACGACTTTGCGCTCCTACTGCGAGGAAAAGCATGAGCCTGACAGATTTCTCATTCATCACGGCAATCTTTCCGCTTCTTACCGCGAAACGGCGGAATCGGCAATGAAGGACGACGATGTTTACATGACAACTGTTACTACCGCTACGCTCGAACTGGGTATAGACATCGGACGGCTGGAACGCGCCTTTCAGATCGACGCGCCTTTCACGGTGTCGTCTTTTCTGCAAAGAATGGGGCGCACGGGCAGGCGGGGACTGCCGCCCGAGATGTGGTTCGTCATCAGGGAGGACGCGCCCGAGCCGCGTGCCATGCTGCCGAGTACCGTTCCGTGGAAGCTGCTGCAAGGCATAGCGCTGATACAGGTCTATCTCGAAGAGCGCTGGGTGGAGCCGCCGAAGCTCGACAGGCTGCCGTTCAGTCTGCTTTATCATCAGACGATGAGTACGCTTGCGTCAAGCGGGGAGCTTACGCCCGCGCAGCTTGCGCAGAGAGTGCTTACGCTCAAATATTTCCACCGTATCAGTCAGGACGATTACCGCGTATTGCTGCGGCACCTGCTTCAAACGGAGCATATCCAGCGCACCGAGCAGGGTGGGCTTATCGTCGGGCTTGCGGGGGAGCGCGTTATCAATTCGTACAAATTTTACGCGGTTTTTCAGGAGAACGAGGAATACACCGTCCGCTGCGATTCGCAGGAGCTTGGCACGGTCGTAATGCCGCCGCCCGTCGGAGAGAAGGTCGCTATCGCGGGTCATGTGTGGGTAGTTGACGAGATCGACCACAAGCGGCATCTTGTCTACGTTACGCCTGTCAAGGGCAAAGTTCCCGCGTATTTCGGGGAGTGTCCGGGCGACATCAACACGAAAATACTGCTGCGTATGCGCGAGGTTTTGCGCGAGGACAGGAGCTATCCGTATCTGATGAAAAACGCGGTCTGCCGACTGGAGCAGGCTCGGAATACTGCGGGAAATTCGGGCGTGGACAGGGAATCGCTCATTTGTCTGGGCGGGAAGATGTGGTGTCTGTTTCCCTGGCTCGGGACGTATGCTTTTTTCGCTTTGGAGCGGTTTTTGAAGCTGCGGTGCGGCGAGCGGTTGGGGTTAAGGGGCATGGACAGCTGCCGACCGTATTTTATCCAGTTTACGATGAAGGCAGGGAGAGAGGAGTTTTTCCGTGTTATTGCCGAAGAAGCGGCAAAGCCGATCGACCCGATAGAGCTTGTCTATCCGAATGAGGTGCCGCTTTTTGAGAAGTATGACGAATATCTTCCGGCGGAGCTGGTAAGAAAAGGGTTTGCGTATGGGATACTCGGCACGGAGGAAATGTTAAGTTGGTGTAAAAGCGCAAAGTGAGGGACGGACACCGGATCCGGCACCGGTGCGCTGGCGAGGGGTCAACCGCGCAAAGCCCACCGACAAAGCAAATCGTTATTATCCGCAGAATTGAACGGTCAAAAATAAAATCGGCAATTCAAAAAGAAAGCCGGGGAAAATCAGAACTATAAATGAGCAGCACCGTCAACTTGCACAATAACTTTGTTAATGCAGCCATTGCCCCCGCCGTCCTCGTGAGAAGGCTTTATCTAACGATGATTATTTATGCAATTTGACAAAACACGCTCATTTATAGATCAGAAATTAAAAGCTCTGCAAAACAGTACGGAAACGAACGAATTGCCGATTTTATTGCGTGAAAGAGCGCAGCGATTTTCACGCAACGATTGCGCGGGGCGGCGGAAATCCCACCATTAGAGAGCAAGCCCCCGTGAATCTCCCCGACACTCGCGCAATTCATTTGCGAAAATCGCTGCGCTCTTCTCTTTACCGTTAATTTGCGAATGCCGACAGCTTTTGTGGGGGAAACCCTTCTGAAGAATGGTTATCCCCCTGCACGAGCTTGCTGGCATTAACATAGTTAATGCAGCCACACCCTTCCTAAGACTTTTGGTTTGCCCTTGTTTTGCTCTAAACCCCGTGTTCAAGCTGTACTTTCGTTTGCGCTATTGCCCTTATCAGCGCGTCGGTCTGCTTTTCCGTCGAAAATACATTCGGCGAAAATCTTACAGTTCCGGTCTCCCCCGTACCTATCGCTTTATGAGCCAACGCCGCGCAATGCAATCCTCCACGCAGCGCAAACCCCTTTTCCGACAGTCTCGCCGACACCGCCTGCGAATCAAAATCCCCGATATTGAAGCTCACTATCGGCACACGTTTCGCAGGCTTATAGAGCTTTACACCCTTCATTTCACCAAGCGCCTTTTCAAGCCGCCCGCAAAGCGCCAGCTCATGAGCCGCAATAGCCGCAGGAGTTCTCTCGCGTACAAAGTCTATCCCCGCGCCAAGCCCCAGAATCCCCGCCGTGTTGATCGTGCCGCTTTCAAGGCGCTCGGGCATTTCCTTCGGCTGCTCGGGGTCGGCGGAAGCCGTTCCCGTGCCGCCCTCGATTATCGTTGAAAGCTCGTATCTGCCGTTTGAAACGAGCAGCCCCGTTCCCGACGGTCCGTAAAGCGCCTTCTGCCCCGCCGTGCATATAAAGTCAAAGCCGTCACTCAGCGAGATGTCGAGCAGCCCCGTAGCCTGTGCCGCGTCGCTGATAAAGCATATTCCGTAGCTGCGGCAAAGGCTCGCTATCTGCCTGTATGGCGTTATCCTCCCCGTGACGTTCGAGGCGGTCATTATGCAGACGCACCTTGTATCGCTGCGGATAAGCCTTCTTATGCCGTCGAGGGTCATTTCGTCGTCGTCGTAAAGCCTTGCCACCGAAAACCTTACGCCGTTTCGCCGCGCAAGCGCCCACACCGGACGGAAAACGGCGTTATGCTCGTGGTCGGAGATGATGATATGCCCGCCATACTGCATTATGCCTTTTATTGCCATATTGAGCGCCGCCGTACAATTGGCGGTAAATACGGTGTTTTCGGTTTCCGCGCCCAGAAGAGCGGCGGCTTTCTGCCTTACCGCGAAAACCATTTCGGCAGTCTCCACCGAGAGCCGATGCCCGCCGCGCCCGGGATTTCCGCCGTATTTGACGAAAGCGCTGTCTACGGCTCTTTTGACTGACTGCGGCTTGGGAAAGCTCGCCGCCGAGTTGTCAAAATTTATCATACCTGTGCCTGTTATTGCCAAATCTGTTTCACCTCGTTTCGTATATCCGCGCCTATATTTCCATAATATGCTTGCGGAAAAATTTCGTTACCCGTGTAACGTTTGCGGATTTTCAGCCATAATATATTGTAACAGCATTGCTGATAATATAGATTTCCTTCGGGAAAAAACGAGCCGCTCCGAACGATCGACAGGGCGGCTTGTCTGTTTTGCTTCGCAAAAAGTGAATAGTGAATAGTTGGCACGAACTGCGTTCGTGCCAGTGTCCGCTTCGCGGACGATATTATGCGGAAGCTGCGCTCCGCATTGAATTTTTCAATTTGAGCCGAATTACCATTTTTGCGGAGCGCAGCTTCCGCATAATTGCGCCGCAGGCGCTCCTTAACTATTCACTATTCACTTTTCACTATTAACTATTTTGGACGAGAACGCAGTCTTTGTAGTAGTGCAGGAGTATTTGTTCGTAGGTCATGCCTTTTTTTGCCATGCTGTCCGCGCCGTACTGGCTCATGCCGACAAGATGCCCGCAGCCCAGTACCTCTATTTCCCAGCCGCCGTCGTTCTTCATTCGGGTGAGCGTGAAATGCCGCGAGGGCAGCGAGAGCTTTTCGGCAAATTCCTCCGAATCAATAAGCTCGTTTCCTGCACGCAGACTTAGCACCGTGCCGTGTTCGCTTTTCTCGGCTACCGTAAGCAGCGGGCTGGTTTCTTCGGCGATGTCGGGGATAAGCTCCGAAAGCTCGCGATCGGTGAAGGTCTTTATGCTGCGGCAGAAGTCCTGCTCGGTATCCGAAGCGCTTTCCGCAGGCTGCAAATATGGTATGTCCTCACCCCACATGGTAAACGCCGATTCGGTGTACCCGAACGAAATGCCGTGAAATTCCGCTATCACCGGGAGATCGTCATAGCAAAGCGTAACGCCTTTGACGCTTTCTGCGGCGGCGGTGATCTTTTCGAGCGCCTGACCGTATTCTCCGCCGTAGACCTCTTTAGCCTGCTCGGGGGTAAAATACGCCTGATATAGCGAGGTGTCGTCGCTCATGAGCGCACCTTTTAGCTCGTCGGTCGGGGACTGCTTTTCCGCAAGGCGGCGGCGCTCGGCGTAGGTATAGGCGAGTACCGCCTGCGCTTTGAGCGCTTCCGGCTCGAAGTCGGCGGGCATTTGGGCGAATACCGCACCGACGGCGTAATCAAGTTCTGTAAGCGAGGTTATTTCTCCTGTTTCGGTGCATAGTATCGTTATGGTGTTGTTTTCCGCATCGGCGGTCGTGTGCTGTGTTTCGCGGGAGATGTTCTTTCGTCCCGCGAATGCGACAAGCGGTATCAGCAGCAGTGCGGCGGCTGTGACGGCTATCATTTGTAAGTAATCCTTCATTGTAAACGCTCCTTTATAATACAAATATAAGCAAAAAACGCAAAGCGAAGGCAAAACCAAAAGTCTTAGGAAGGGGATAACCCTTCTTCAGAAGGGTTTCCCCCAGAGACTGGGCGGTTCAGGCATCATGAGATAAGCAAGCATCAAATCGGTTCAAAATTAAAATCGGCAATTTCAAGAAAATGTGACAAAAACGCGCAATTGAATAGCTCTGCAAAACAGAACGGAAACAAGCAGATTGCCGATTTTATTTGCACGAAAGAGCGCAGCGATTTTCGTGCAACAATTGCGCGAAGGTAGGAAAATCGCGGCGGTGGGGAAAATCGTGACGATAAGCGGCGGGAGCAAGCTCCCGCCCTACAATCCCCGTGCTCTGCCTCAACGGGAAGAGAGTGCAGGGCGCACGGTTTGCTCGTTCGCTCCGCTCACTTCGCACAAAGGAAGGAAAGCCGCGCGAACAGTTCTGCCGGTCGGTAGGATTGACTATGCGCGGCTTGATTTAAATGGGGGCGCTGCCCCATACGCATTAACCCCTAAATATTTCCGCCTTGGGTTGAGAAAAAACGGTGTAGGAGCGAGCATCGCTCGCCCGTGTGACCCCGAAATTGCCGTATTTTCAATAGTTTTATATTAGGTTAATGCGTATGGGGCGCTGCCCCCATACCCCTGCAAGGGGCGAAGCCCCTTGACCCCGGTTCCGCTTCGCGGGTGTTTATTTGCGCTGCCTTGCCTGATTTCATTGCTTTTTTCTGCGGCACTTGACAAATCGGACAATATGGTGTAAAATATATAATGTTATCCGAAATTATCATAACTGAAAGCGAGATGATTCTTATGGCAAATGAAAGCGCAAGAGATATGCTTTATCAGCAGTTTGTTGCAAACAACGCTATCGACCCCAAGCTGTATGATAAATATATCGTAAAGAGAGGACTCCGCAACGCCGACGGAACGGGTGTTATGGCAGGTCTTACCAATATCTGTAACGTTCACGGCTATGTAATCAACGAGGGTGAAAAATCGCCTATTCCCGGAAAGCTGATCTTTCGCGGGTATGATATTCGCGATCTTGTCGGCAACGCCGTCAAGGAGGATCGCTTTGCCTACGAGGAGATAGTATATCTTCTTCTCATGGGAAGCCTGCCCTCGCATGAGGAGCTTGCCGCGTTCAATTCGCTTATTGACGAAAACCGCGAGCTGCCCGACGACTTCTTCGAGGACATGATCCTTAAAGCGCCCTCGCGCAACATAATGAACAAAATGGGTCGTGCGCTGCTGGCGCTTTATTCCTACGACGACAACCCCGAGAACCGCAGCCCCGAGTACGAAATGGCTACCGCTATCTCGATAATCTCCAAGCTGCCGAATATCATGGTCTCGGCGTATCAGGTAAAAAGAAGGACTTACGACAACGAGAGTATGATAATGCACCCGCTGATAAAGGGTCATTCTACCTCGCAGATGATACTTTCGGCTCTCCGCCCAGACAGAAAATTCACCGACGCGGAGGCAAAGCTGCTTGACGTAATGCTCATGCTCCACGCCGAACACGGCGGCGGCAATAACTCCACGTTCACCTGCCGCGTGCTGACTTCATCGGGAACCGACCCCTATTCGGCGTACTCGGCGGCGATAGGTTCGCTTAAAGGTCCCAAGCACGGCGGCGCTAACATAAAGGTCTGCGAGATGTTCGATTGCATCAAGGAGAACGTCCGCAACTGGGACAACGAGGGCGAGGTAGCAGATTTTCTCCGCAAGATACTTAACAAACAGGCTTTTGACCGCTCGGGGCTTATTTACGGTATGGGTCACGCGGTTTACACGCTTTCCGACCCGCGAGCCGTTATCCTTAAAGAGAACGCTCACAAGCTGGCGGCGGGAACCGAGTTTGAGAAGGAATTTAAGCTGCTTGAACTGGTTGAACAGCTCACTCCCGAGCTTTTTGCCGAAAAGAAGGGCGACGTTAAGGCGATGTGCGCCAACGTCGATATGTATTCGGGGCTTGTTTATCGTATGCTCGGCATACCCAGCGACCTTTACACGCCGCTTTTCGCGGTATCGCGCATGGCGGGCTGGTGCGCTCACCGCTTTGAGGAGCTTGTCACCGGCAAGAGGATAATCCGTCCGGCATACAAGGCGGTCATGAGGGAGCGCGAATATATTCCCATTGATCTGCGCTGAGATAATCTTAGCACGGATATTATAAAAAAAGTGTCGTAACATGAAGCGCGGGATTAATTATCGCGCTTCATCGGTTTATCGGAAAGTGAGGAAAAGAAAAATGGAATTACTCAGAGGTATACTTATGTTTACGACGGCGGCAACGGTAGTCTGCGGTGTTCTTAGCGGCTGTGCCGATAAAAATTCACCCATGCACTCTATTGAGAACCCGCTGCCGACCGACAGTCTCAGCACAAGCTCGGAGATTTCCGATATGTTTAGCGAAAGCTCGGAAAACGCCGAAGAGATCGGCAGCTTTATCATAACGCTTTATCCCGAATACGCTCCCCTCAGCTGCGAGAATTTCGAATCTCTTGTTAAGGAAGGCTACTACGACGGGCTTATTTTCCACCGCGTGTGGGAAGGCTTCATGGCTCAGACGGGCGACCCGACAGGCACAGGATACGGCGGCACGGAAGAGGAGATCACGGGCGAGTTCGCGGCGAACGGCTGGGACAAGAACACTCTTTCCCATACGAGGGGCGTGGTATCGCTGGCAAGGAAAAACGACGACTACAACAGCGCAAATTCGCAGTTCTTCATCGTTCTGAGCGACGATTATGTAAATACGCTCGACGGACAGTATGCCGCTTTCGGAAAGGTCACGGAGGGCATGGAGGTAGTCGATAAGTTTGTCACGGTAGAAATGACAGACGGCGGCGACAGGGTGCCTACAAGACCGACCGTTCCGATAAGAATAGAAAAGGCGGAGATGATAGCCGACGACGAAGAAGGTCATCACCGTGCCGAGTTTAAAATGACTATCGGCTAAGGCAATGAACGGACTTGACGAGAAGGAAATAGCGCGGCTCTGCGCGGAAAAGGGCTGCCGTTATACTATCCATACGGCGGCGGAGACAGGCTCCACCAACGACGAGCTTAAAGCGCTTGCGGCGAAGGGCGCTCCCGACGGATATGCTTTCATTGCGGGAAGTCAGACGGCGGGGCGCGGAAGAGCCGGACACAGCTTTTTTTCGCCCGGCAGCGGAGTGTATCTTTCGGTGCTGCTCCGTCCCGATACGCCGCCCGAGCAAACGCTTCACCTTACGGCGGCGGCGGGGTGCGCGGTCTGCCGCGCTGTCGAGGCGCTGACCGACCTTAAAGCGCAGATCAAATGGGTGAACGATGTTTACATCGGCGGTAAAAAGGTTTGCGGCATACTTACCGAATCGTCCATAATCGGAGGAAAGACCGCGTGGGCGGTGGTAGGCATCGGAGTAAATATCACCGAGCCGCAGGGCGGTTTTCCTGCGGAGATAAAAGACCGTGCGGCGGCGCTTTTTCCGGCAGGCGGCGGGCTGCCGCCGCTTTTTCGGGAGAGGTTCGCGGCGGAGCTGCTTTGCGCGTTTGAAAGGCAGACGGCTCTTTCGTGGGAGGATACTCTTGACGAATACCGCAGGCGTTCGTATCTTACGGGGAAGAGGATATGTCTTTTGGACG
>CACYSH010000150.1 GCA_902776945.1 uncultured Ruminococcus sp. | reverse complement strand
GGCTCACAATCGCGGATTGTGCTTCTTCGGGGCTGCTTGTTGCGGTTGCGTATTCGGTTGAGTGTACTTGTTCTTGTCTTGATTGTTTGGCTGATTTAGCAGCGCGAGCGCGCGTTCACGTTCGGCTCTTGGTATCAGCAGTTCGTACTTGTCACTGTTGTATATCATCAGCTCGCATGGCACGTTTCGGCTTTGCAGGTATTTTTCAATCTGTTCAAGCTCCGCCCTTTCCCGACGGATAGAGCATACCTCGGACGGCTTGCACACGAGATTAGCTTCGATGTAGTTCGTAAGCTCTTGTCGGCGGTCATCGCGCAAATCCTGCATCTGCCGTTCAAGCGCAGCAATCTCCATTTCAAGATTGCGCTGCCGTATCCGACGGTTCTTGTTTCCCCGCTCGGTCTTGAAACCCTTGCGCTCAACTGCGCAGACAGATACTCCGAGGTGCAATTGTGGCAATTTGTCAACATCCCGGGCAGAATAACTCCGATGATCGACACGGGCGTCCGAAACGTAATACAGCTTGTGGTTGCACCAATCCGCCCACGCCTCGCGCCATTCAAGCAGCCGCTTGCGGTCATTCCACTCATGTTCCTTATTCGTGAAGCCCGACTTGTCCACCTTTCGCGTGGTGAGCAGAATATGAACGTGCGGGTTTCCGTCGCCTTTGTCGTGGATAGCGAAATCGCAGCACATACCCTTGCTCACGAAGCATTGTGCGCAGAACTGCCGTACCAAGTCAATCTGATCTTCTCTCGACAGCTCCCGCGGCAAAGCAGCGTTGATACTCCGCGCTGTTTGGCTGTTCTTACGCTTTTCGGCGGCTTCGGCAGCGTTCCACAGTTTGGCGCGGTCACGGTATTCGGGCGGCGCGGAAGGGGGGAGCATTATCTCCTTGTGGACGACTTCGTGCTTGCCCCGATAATCGTGCGTTTTGCCGTCGCGCTCGTTTTTGATTTTCTCGCCCGCGATGTACGCAGCACTCGCCACGCACGAACCGCCGCTCGACCGCGTGACGATTTTGACGCTGAAATGATAAATTGCAGTAGCATTCCTCCCTTGCGTTTCATAAGAATGAGGTGTACACGTTCGTTCTTGTGTATATATTCTATCACAATGTTTCCTGTATGTCAACACTTCGAGAGAAGAATTGTCTACAAGCACAATAAGCGAACATTTGAGTTTGAACATTTATTGCGTTTTGACGTAGAGAACGAAAATCGGCGCACCCGAAGATGCGCCGAGAAAGATATTATACTTTCATATGTTTAAGATGAATGTTTCATTTGTCTTAATTCATTCCTCCTCTGACATTTCCTCGCCTAAGGTTATCTTTTTGTAGCCTATCCGCAGATAGTCGATCTCGTCGACGAGCAACGGCTCTTCGGCACCGTAATAGATCGTCCAGCCTCCGCCATATGTGCTGCTGCCCTCTGAGCTGAGCATTGCCGTTTTTCCGTTTTTGTAATGCACCTTCATGTCAGGGCGTTCTCCATCGAACATTACCTCGTTAAATGCGAACGGCTGATCGTAGTAATTGCCCTTGCCGCTGACATTAAGCTCCGAAGTGTCGATCTCTATTTCATAGCTGCCCTTGAAGCAGTCTGCCGCAAGCTCGTCGAGCTGTGCGGTGAGCTGTCTATCGAGTTCGGAATATCTGCGGGTATACTCATTGTCCTCACCGAGAGGGTCTCCTGACCATTTTTTCAGTGAAAAAATGTTATCAGGCTCGACCTTTGTGAACATCGAAGAGTTTTCGCAAACGTCGTGGTAAGCATTGAAAAGGTCGGCTTTCGCCTGCCCCAGTCCGTCGAGCTTTTCTACCGTATCGGTATCGCCGTTTTCATAAGAATAGTGATAATAGGGTATAAGGTAAAGGTCCTCAAAGCCGAATTTCAGCGGTTCTCTGTTCTCCTCATCGTTATCGGGGTCGTATTCTCCGCTGTCTATCATGATCGTCAGCGATCCGTCTTCGACATTGTTTACGATCTCATTATCAAAGAATGGCGGCTGATAACCGAGATAGTCGTACTCGCTGTATGCCTTTCTCATACGCCATTCGTATTCACTGTTTGTCCTGACGAATGGTTGACTGTCCGAACGGCGCAGCGTGAAAATTGCGTAGACAGTATTTCTGTATGCGACTGCACCCTCAAATGTGATATCTATGCCCTCAAAGTCGTTTTTAAGCACCTTGCATTCATAGACGGATATATTATCCATTGCCGCCTGAGTATCAGAGTTGAAGCTGAACGGCTCCGAACCCTCGTCCTCGTCACCGAAGCCAAAGAATGGTCTGAGCCCTGCCTCAAAGCCCTTGCTCGCCCCGTAAGCCGCCGCTCCTATGCTTCCCACGGCAAGAACGGCTGCCGCGATAAGGATACCCATAAAACGCCTGCCGTGTCTCCTTGTCTTATTGACTTTCATAGTATCTTTCATCTCAAATCCCGCCTTTCTCATGACGGAGGAGAGGATACGCCGCTGAGCATCATCATTAATATACGCATCTGAACCAAACTCCGTAAATTCGCTAAGAAGTCTGTCAGATTCGTTTTCGGTTATAATGTCAGGAAGCTTCTTTGACTGTTTTTTCATTTCTTTCCCTCCTCCAATATCTTTCTGAGTTTATCGAGTCCCCGGGATACCCTTGAATTTAATGCGCTTTCTGTCATTCCAAGCTCTTTTGCTATGTCCTTATTCTTTTGTCCGAAATAGTATTTGCGTATGAATATGAAGCTATCAGGCTCACCCAACTGCTTTATTATGTCGATCATATCATTGGCAGTTACGTCTTCCTTATCTGCTATGATGTTCTCAAGCTCATCGTAATCAATCGTTTCGTCATAGCTTCTCTGCCTGCGGAAAATGTCAATACAGTGTCTTTCTGCAATAACGGACAATATCCCACGCACCGATGTCATAGCAAATCCGCAGTCTGTTCCCATTTTGTAAAATTTGAAGAATATATCGCTGACAGCTTCCTCAATATCCTCATTAGTGCAGACTTCGCCCAGCTTTACATATGCTATCTTCATCACATAGGCACTGTATTGCCGGACTACTGCCGAAAGACCGCTTTGCGGCTCTTTCTTCAGCAGGTCAAGCAATTCGTTGTCATTCATATGCAAACCTCGATTCATTGAAACGTTTCACTTATATTAGTCGAGTAATAATCATGAAATCTTGCAATTTAAAAAACTATTATAGCATTTAAGATGTAAATATTTCATGAACAAAGATGAGCAGTAAAATCCTGATCTTTTTGAACGTAATAAGAATTAAAACCGAATGCCTACTTACAAGAGCATTCGGTTTTATATTATGAGATATAGTTATTTGCAGGGGAATTGATAAAAGCGTTGTGATTGCGTATGGTTTGGCTATTTTGTGGTTGATTATACAGCTATTGATCCGCTTGTACTTGTCCGTATCGGATAATATTGCTTTTTTGAAAACTTCTTTATGGCTATGGTCCTTCGCGGGCGGCTCTTTTTTTGCTGAAACAGCAAAGAGAACGCGGGGCAGGCATATTCTGACCAATAGGGCAGGATTTGCGGTGCAACAGGCGGGAGCAAGCCCCCGCCCTACAATACCGTTATAACCCACAATTTCATGTAGGGACACACATTACAAGCCGCATAAAAAAGCAGAGCCGTCAAGCCCTGCTTTTTATTACGCTGATAATTTTTTACCTGAAATAAATACCGACCGTCAGCTTTATCATGAAAAGCAGCACCATCATTATGAACGCCGTGCCAAGCATAAGCTGATTTGCAATCGTGATGTCCTGCGAATCGGGTGGGGATATCTGGTCGCCTATCATGAGAGTGCGCCTGTTGTTCGATTCAATGATCGTCTCGGGCAGCAGCGAGATCCCGAGCAGCCCCGCAAGAACGGCGCGGCAGCTGCCGACCGATTTTCTCGCACACTTTTCGCGGTCTTCGGACATTATGCGCTCCGCAGAGTGAACGTTCATTCTCAGGAACAGCGCGTCCACGAGCATTATCACCGCTGCGAGCTTGCCCGGCAGAAAGCAGAGAAATTCGCGCATCTTTTTCGACGGCGTGAGAAACGCTTCGCTGACGTTTGCGGCGGCGGCAGCGTCAACGGCGCGGTAAAGCATTCCGCCCAAGCCCGAAAACAGCGCCATGTAGAAGAGCAGGGCGGCGCTGTCAACCGTCCTGTCGGCGGTACCCTGCACGGAAGCGCGGATAACGTCATCGGAATCGAGTTCGCTGTATTCGGTACGCCCGAGTACCGCCGCGACCTTCGAGGCTTTTGCGAGGTTGCCCGAACGCACGCACCTTGCCGCCGCCTGCGAGAGTCTGCTGCTTTCGCGAATATCCATGCACGACCAGCAGATAAGCGTGTCGGCGGCGAGCGCCGCGATCGGCAACTTCCAGTAAAGCAGCACCAGCACCAGCGCGGTCGGCAGCGTGGCGATCATAAGAACAAGCGCTATGTAAAAGCCGCCGCCCGTGTGCTGACCGTCCTCGCTGTCGAGGTAGCTGCGGCTGAATTTCGGCGCGAGTTTTCCGCAGAGCTTTGTGAGCATTCGCCGTGCGCTTAACACCGGCGGCGTACCCACCATTACGCTCAACAGATAACCTGCTGCCATAGCGGCAAGCGTGGTAATTATCATTTGTAAAACCCCTTTGAACTTTTTTATATTCTTATAGTAAACGATGTTTATTTTTTTGACATCGGGAATGTGCTTGCCTTCGCGCTTTTCTTTGCGAAATATCGCCTGTCGGCATGAACTCTGTTCATGCAAACTTGTTCAGACCGCTCTTCTCGCAAATTAAGATCGGCGATTTGCTTGTTTCTGTCATGTTTTGCATATTTTGTATGTTTTGCGATGTGCTTTACTCTGATGTTTACTATAAATGATGAATTTTCATATTTTTAAATGATGAAATGCAATACACAGATAATTATATCACAAAAAGGACGTAAAATCAAGTATTTTTGCGAAATACCGTGCTGTCTGACGGCTACTTATCCGAATTGCACATTTTTTGGGGCGATAACAAGACGGTTTTGTAACAAAACGTAAAATTGTAAGCAAATTTATATAAATAGCTTGACAAATTATTTATATGTGGTATAATAAAATCTAAGGAAAGGGGGACGGCAAATGGGAAAGAGCGTTTACAGCATCGTGCTTGACGATATAGTCGTTGAGCGGATAGATGAGATCGCCTACCGCTCCGGGACGAACCGTTCGGGGCTGATAAACAGCATTCTCGCCGAACGGACGGGCTGTATTACCCCCGAAATGCGTATGCGCGAGATATTTTCGCGGGTCGAGCAGGCGCTGGAGCCGCGTTTTCTGCCGCAGCCGCAGTCTTCCGATTCGGTGCTGCTGGTCAAGACCGCGCTGCGCTATCGGTACAAGCCGACGGTGAGATATACGGTCGAGCTTTTCCGCAGCTTTACGGGCTGCGTGGCGCGGCTAAAGGTCGCGCTGCGTTCGCAAAGTCCCGGGCTGACCGCTCTTTGCGCGGAGTTTTTCGAATACTGGCAGGAGCTTGAAAGGCGGTACAGGTCGGAGCTTTTCGAAGGCGACGCTCCCAGCGGGGCAATGCCGAACGGCTACACGCGGTTTTTCTTCGCGGCGGGAAACAAAATACTGACCGACGAGGAAATATCAAGCGGCATAACCGCGTATATCCGCAGCTTTGATATGGCGCTTTCGGCGTGCGTCGAGGAGGAGAATATCCGTTCAGCCGCCGCGAGGTGCGAGGCGCTTTATCTGGAATATCTGACTGCCGCGACAAAAATTTTATAGCTTACGGAGAATGATAATATGACAGAAAGAATAGAAGACAAAAACGAAAAAAAGGCGCATAGCAAGAGCCGTTCTCGAATCGCTTAAAGAGTGGTTCGAGGTCGATGAAAGCCGCGAGAAGTTTATCCGCGAAAGTGCGGAGCAGATATTTATTGCGGCTGAGGAGAACGGAGATCATGTCGGTTTTCTTTGTTTGAAGGAGACCGGCAAAGACACCATAGAGCTTGCCGTCA
>CACYSH010000149.1 GCA_902776945.1 uncultured Ruminococcus sp. | reverse complement strand
CGGGGCTGACACGCACTTTCAGGTACAATGTACGCTTCTTTTCATCTTTCATTTCTCTTGTTCTCCTTTTTTATTTTTCTCAATTCGGGGTCGTAGGGGCAGCGCCCTCTGCCAAGCCTTGTGAAGTGTGTGTAGTCGCTTTTTGCGCCCACACTTCACCGTGCTTGCTTGCTTGCTTGCTTGCTTGCTTGCTTGCTTGCTTGCTTGCTTGCTGGCTGGCTGGCTGGCTGGTAGAGTTTCGCCCCTGTGGGGCGAATGTCATTTCCGAGCCTTTCGGCCCGGTCTTTTTTTCTCGATTCCGAGAATTGAAGCTGTGCGACTTTCTCTGTTTCGTCGCTCCCCATAATCAATATAGCGCACTTTCCCGATCACGTCAATAATAAATTTCAGATTTTTTATGTTCGCTCAAAATCGCTTCGTCAAAATGCCCGGATAGCGTAAACGGCGTAATAGCGTGATTTCAGTTTTTTGAATCTCAAAATTCCCCGGACATTTGTTGACAAAGTATGAACAAAAGTTTGTGCGCAATGCGGCTTGTATTTCAAATGTAGAGCGCGCTATAATTGGATCATGGCAGGTGAGCTATGGTCACTCGGCTCGGTCTGCTAATAACACAAAAGAAAGGTTGTGTTTTTTCTATGGGCATCTATACAGAAAAGAGAGATCAGCTCATTGAGAAGATCAAAGGTTTGGAAAAGCGTATCGCAAGCGATACTGCGAAAAAGAAAGCGCTGGAGGACAAGCTGAAAGAAGTTTCTCGTCTGGCTATGGCTGAGGAATATAACTGTAAGCCCCGTGAGCTTGATGAGATCATCACTTCGGAGCATTCACTGTTGCAGAAACTCCGTGCCAGCGGTCTGTCCGATGACGAGCTGCTGAAACTGGTCGGAGGTGGAATTGCTGAAAATGATAAAAGCGATACCACCGATCTTGCCGCTGACTTCGGACAGCAAATGAGCTTTTCGGATAAAGCAAATCCCTATGAGGATTAAAACTATCCGATAATAAAAATAGCTATGCAATGGGACGGCATCTGCCGTTCCGCACAGCTATCATAAGACAACAATTATGAGGGTAAGAGAGATAAAGCGATGCCCTCACTCTAAATGCATAGAGACAGACAAGCAAAGGAGAAAGATCGCTATGAATAAAAATGATACTGCCGTAGAGAAAGAAAAGGCAGGAAAGATGTTTGAGCTGAACGAGAAGTACAAGGACTTCCCTGAGCGTGTTTCGGAATATGAGATCGACGGGAAGAAGTACATCGTTCACAGCCGCTTCGTCGGAGAGAAAAATATCGACGAAGTGATCGGCAGGCTCGCCTTTGAAAGAGCCGTAAAAGAAACACTGGCGTAATTTTGTCGGCAAGGCATTGACTATACCGACATTTTGCGCTATAATAAAGCAAACGCACGGAAAAACAGGCGTTTGAATAAAATGTCGGTATGGTACTGCTTTGATTTGAAAGGAGTTAAAATGGCAAAGCAGACCATTTACAATGCAGGGATCTATGTTCGCCTCTCGCAGGAGGATATGCGTGCCGGCGAATCCCTGTCAATAGAAAACCAGAAACTTATCCTCACCAAGTATGTCAAGGAGCAAGGTTGGAATATCGTCGATACCTACGTCGATGATGGTTGGAGCGGTACGGACTTCGACAGACCTGTGGTGCAGAGATTGCTGTCAGATGCTCAGTCGGGGAAGATCAATCTTATCATCTGCAAAGACCTCAGCCGTTTCGGTCGCAATTACATCGAAGTCGGCAGATATGTGGACTACATTTTTCCGAGTTATAATATCCGCTTCATCGCTCTCAACGATAATGTGGATACTGCAAGCAAGGATACCTCAGCACTTGACATGATGCCGATCGTCAACTTATTCAATGAGTGGCACGCTGCTTCTACGAGTAAGAAGATCAAGGCTGTCATCGAAGCCAATGCAAAGGCAGGCAAGTATCGCACGACCTGCGCTCCGTTCGGGTACACGAAAGGCGATGATCCGAATCACCTGCCTGTGATCGATCCCGATGCAGCACCTATCGTCCGCAATATCTTTGAAATGCGGGCAAGTGGTATCAGTCCGCACCACATTGCTGATAAGCTCAATGAGGACGGTGTGCCAATCCCCTCTGACTATTACTATGCAAAGCTCGGCAAGCCTAATCCTCGCAGAACAAGACATATGTGGAGTCCCGAAACGGTAAGGCAAATTCTTCACAACTACACCTACCTTGGACACCTTGTTCAGCTCCGCACAAGAACGGTCAGCTACAAAAATCACAAGGTCATTAAGAACGATGAGGAGGATATGATCGTTGTGAAGAATACACACGAGCCTATTGTTTCTCAGGAGCTTTGGGACAGGGTGCGTGAAATGGAGCAGTCGGTGTCGCAGGGCAAGCGTAACAGCAGTGGATATGTTGCAAATCTAAGCGGTTTGATCTACTGTCAGGACTGCGGAAACAAAGTCCGTCTTGCGTGGAACAACACCACCAACGGCAGTAAGAAAAAGCCGAGAAAGTATCTTCGCCACAATTACAACTGCACCTCTTACATGAAGTTTGGCAAGCGTTATTGTCCCAGCCATTACATCAAAATGCAAGATATGGACGCAATTGTACTTGAAGATATTCGCAGTCTCGCTCAGCTTGTAGTAGAGGACGAGGAAAAGGCAAAAGCGGAATTTCTCGCTCGCAAAGCGAAACACCACGAGGAGCAGTATTCCGTTGACACCAAGAAGCAGACAGAGGGCAAATTTCGCTTGCAGGAGCTTGACACGCTGATTCAGAACATCTACGAGGACAAAGTCCTCGGCAAGGTTTCAGAGGAAGTTGCGATGAAGCTGATAGCAAAGTACGAAACCGAACAGAAAGAACTGTTCGCAGAAGTTGCTGACCTTGAAGAAAAGTTCTCCACGATCAGGCAGGACGAAGAAGATGTGGTTATGTTCATGGAGCGTCTGAGAAAGTATACTGATGTACAGGAGCTTACCCGTGAGATGTGTCTGGAGCTTATCGAGTATATCACCCTTGATGCCTATGATGAAGCGCAGACCCCTGAGATCTACATCTACTACAAACTGCTCGATGAACCTCTTAAAGACAGAAGAAGCCTGTTTTAAGGCGTATTTACGTTGTTTACACATCATACGAAAGTGTGTTACTATTTGGCAAGGGGACTACAGCAAATCTTTATAGTCATTTGGAATACAATGCTAAGGTCAGCTCGGCTGAAACGATTGCAAGGGTACTCGGTGGTAAGTCCGATGATAAACCCGAAGCAAAAAGGCCTGCCGAAAAGAAAAAGACCGGCAGTAGAAAGTCCACTGCAAAGGCAGCAAGTAAAACACCGCCTAAAAAGTCGCGCGGTAGAAAGAAGAAAAGCGATAATCCCGAAGGTACGGGAGAATCGCAAGTGTCAACATTATAGAATATAAACAACGAAAGCGGAATCAAGAAAAAGAAATCAAAAAACGTGTGATTTTGGTAGAAAAAATGGTAGAAAAAAAGCTGCATTCACGTTTATATTGTCTACCAACGATTAGCGAAAACATAGTTAAATCGGGCATTAGCGTAAAAATTTACAGTCAAACTCATATAATAGAGTAGACAAATGCACGATTATATGGTATAATAAACATATACCGTTTCACAGACTTTTACGGCGCTGACGGTGATGTCTGTGGAATAATAAGCAAATAATGGGGGTAAAAGGTATGAATTTCTTTCAAAAGCTGGGCAAAGCGGTAATGCTGCCGGTCGCGGCGCTCCCGCTTTGCGGTATTCTCATGGGTATCGGGTACATACTTTGTCCCGCTTCCATGCAGGGTGCGGAAATAGCGGGAACCGTTCCTACGATAGGTCTGTTTCTTGTGAAGGCGGGCGGTGCCATTATCGACAATATGGCGTTGCTGTTTGTGATAGGCGTGGGTGCCGGTATGGCTCACGAAAGGGACAGCACGGCGGCTATCGCGGCGCTTGCTTCGTGGCTGATGATAACCGCGCTGCTCAACCCCGATCTTGTAACGCAGATCATACCCTCAGTAGCGGAGCAGGAAACGGCGCTGCTGGCTTTCCGAAAGATACAAAATCCGTTTATCGGCATACTTTCGGGGCTTATCGGCGCGAATTGCTACAACAGGTTCAAGGACACAACGCTCCCCGAATGGCTCGCGTTTTTCAGCGGAAAGCGCTGCACGGTCATCATCTCGGGACTTGTCTCGGTCATTGCTGCGGCTCTGCTGATGTTCCTGTGGCCTCTGCTGTTCGGTCTGCTTGTGCTGCTGGGCGAGAAGATCAGCGGCATGGGGTCGATAGGCGCGGGACTGTATGTTTTTCTTAACCGTCTGCTGCTGCCGTTCGGTCTGCACCACGCGCTCAATAATGTATTTTTCTTCGACACGATCGGGCTTGGAGACCTTACGCACTTCTGGGCGGGCGAGACCTCTGCCGATGTATCGTGGTCGCTCGGTATCTATATGTCGGGCTTTTTCCCTTGTATGATGTTCGGAGTGCCGGGCGCTTCCGCCGCGATGATACGCTGCGCGGATAAAAAACGCCGCCGCTATGCGACGAGTATACTGCTTTCGGCTGCCGTCTGCTCGTTTGTCTGCGGAATTACCGAACCGTTTGAATTTGCTTTCATGTTCATTTCACCTCCGCTTTATGTACTGTATTCGCTGCTGTACGGAATATTCGCGGCTGTTGCGGGAATGACAGGTTTCCGTGCGGGCTTTTCGTTCTCGGGAGGTATCACCGACCTGATCTTTTCGGCTTCGCTGCCTGCGGCGCAGAAAACATGGCTCATCATTCCTCTCGGTATCGCGGCGTTTGCGGTGTTCTATCTTACATTCCGGCTGATGATACCCGCGTTCAACATCAAGACTCCCGGGCGCGGAGAAGAAGACGAGGAGTCTGTTTCTGCCGCAGGTGCGCTTTCGGAAACCGTCGCGGGAATTATTATGCCGCTGTTGACCGAAGGTCTCGGCGGTATCGGAAATATCAAAACGCTTGACAACTGCATTACAAGGCTAAGACTTGAGCTTAACGATATTTCCGCAGTATCTGACGAAAAACTGAAAGCGGCGGGCGCTAAGGGCGTTATGCGCGTGGGCGGCAGCGGATTGCAGGTCATAATCGGGCTGAACGTACAGAGCGTAGCCGATGAGCTTGCAAAGATAATGAAAGCCCCGAAAACCGAACCTAAACCAGATGTTGTCATTCGCTGCTCGGCGGGTAAGATATTGCAGCCTGTAAAGGGCAGAGTGATACCTCAGACGGAGATACTCGACGAAACGTTTTCCGAAGGCGTTATTGGAATCGGAGTGGGAATTATCCCGTCCGACAATAGGGTGACGGCTCCCTGCGACGGCGTTATTGCTACTGTTACCGATACCGCCCATGCTGTTGGCATCGAATCCGACGGTATGGAAATACTTATCCATGTGGGAATTGATACCGTTAAAATGAAGGGCGAGGGATTTGTCTGTCACGTTTCCGAAGGCGAAAAAGTCAAGGCGGGGCAGCTGCTTATCACATTTGACCGCGAAAAGATCGCGGCGGCAGGTTATAGCGATACGGTCGCGGTCATGCTTGCCAATTCATTTGACTTTAATGATGTTAAATGTCTGACGAAGAACAAATAACTTTTTTGTGCAAAATCAAAATTATCTTGCAGGGCGGGGACTTTTCCCCGCCTTTTCTTACCCACCAAAAACGCAGGGCGGACACGGGATCCGGCGCCCATGTCCGTTTCTACTTTGCGATTTCGGTAACTTTGCGCATTTTAACTCCATAGCTTCAAAGCATAGTTAAATCAAATAATCTCGTTGACATGATAACAACTATGTGGTATAATATATGAGTAATGGAGAAGATTTGCGCTTTTTTATACTGTTTCACTATCAAATCGTGGACAAGATCGGGGCACGAACAAGTTCGTGCAATAGCATTTCGTCAATCAAGGCGCTTGCACGATCACGTTCGTGCCACCGCAGCTGTGCTGTCGCACTGCAAGGGAGTGCAACGCAGAGTGCTGTACGAG
>CACYSH010000148.1:3157-21909 GCA_902776945.1 uncultured Ruminococcus sp. | reverse complement strand
TTGATTGTATTGTTCATACTTTCACCCCCTACATTTATTATACCATTTGGGTCTAATAATTTCAAGGGGTAATCAAAATAGGTTAATGCATATGGGGCTGTTCCCCGTCTTTTACGATGACAAGTCGGTGCCGAAGTCGGAAAAGGTCAATAACGAAGGTTATACCATTGATTTTCCGTATTTGCATTTGTCGTCGTGGGAGGACTTGAAAGCGAAGCTCAAATAATAAAGGAGGACTAACCAATGCTTGACAAAATTACCGTTATTGAACACAGCGCCGTGCGTATCGGTGCGGAGAAGATAATTTATTTCGACCCGTTCCACCTGAAAAACTCCACGAACGATGCAGACGTTATCTTCATCACCCACGACCATTTCGACCACTTCTCGCCCGAGGACATCGCCAAAGCCGCGAATAGCGAAACCATTTTCGCCGCACCCGCCGCGATGAAAGGCGATTTCGAAAAGATCGGCATTGACGAGAGCCGCGTGGTGTTCATGGCTCCGGGCGAAAGCACCGTTATCGCGGGCATTCCTGTCGAGGCTGTCCACGCCTACAACACGCTCAAGCCTTTCCACACGAAGAATAAGGGCTGGCTGGGGTACGTCGTGACGGTTGACGGCACCCGCGTTTACGTCTGCGGCGACACGGACGACACCCTCGATGCGAGGGCGGTGAAGTGCGACATTATCTGTGTGCCTATCGGCGGCATTTATACTATGGACGCGAAAGCAGCGGCGGCGCTGGTGAAAGCCGTCAAGCCGCAGTACGCCATACCTATCCACTACGGCAGCGTGGCGGGCAAGCTCTCCGACGCGGAGACCTTTTTGAAGAATGTCGGGGATTCGATCAAGGTCGTGGTCAAGATACACTAAATTCCCTACCGAATCACGCGGAATTTCTACACCTGTTAATTCGTTAAATAGCTTGACAAATGCCTGATGATGTGATATACTATTACTTGGGCAAAGCCGTTTGGGCGAACGGCTTTTGGCAAGGCGGAATTTTCCGGGCTGAAAAAGTCCGGAACGGAATGTGGGGCTGCTGCGTGGCAGCCCCCTTTCTTTTTGTGATATAATTCGGCGGGAGTCGGATTTGCCCGTGATATACAAGTAAACCGCCCCCGGGCTTTGGCGCTCGGGGGCGGTAATTTTTTGCTTTAACGCGGACAAGCGCGGTGATCAATCGTAATCGAAATCAAAATCCTCGCCCATGCCCTCGTTTATAACAACTGTCTCGATACCCGAAACGGTGTTCAGCGCGTCAAGAATGCCTGTTATGCAGTCGTCCTCGTATTCAGGCTCGACGTTTCCCAAGTCAAGCGAGACCCAAATTTTGCCGTCGTACAGCGAAACGTCCTGCCAGCCGGTGTAGATGTCCTTTTCCTCCAGCGGGGCGAACTGCCTGTCAAGAGCGGCTCTTATCTCGCCGACTTTTTCCTCGGTGGGCGGCTCGGTGGTATAAACGGAGTAATGGAAATTCTCGCCGTCGCAGCCTTCAAATCTCGACTCAAAATAGTAACCCATGTTATCAGTCCTTCCGATCGGTTTGAGGGCTGTTTCAGAAATCGAAATCCTCGCCCATGCCTTCGTTTATTACGACCGTCTTGATACCGGGGACGGTGTTCAGCGCGTCAAGGATTCCCTCAACGCAGTCGTTTTCATACTCGCCAGGAACATTGCCCAGGTCAAGCTCTACCTGAATGCTGTCGTCGTTCAGCGAAACGTCCTTGTAGCCGGTGTAAACGTCCTTTTCTTCCAGCGGCGCGAACTGCTTGTCAAGCGCGGCGTAGATCTGGTTGACCTGCTCTTCGGTGGGCGGGTCTATGGTATAAACGGTGTAATGAAAGCATTCGCCGTCGAAGCCTTCGCATCTCTCTTCAAAATAGCGGCTCATTTATTTTCCTCCTAAAAATCAGAATCCAAGGTCTTTCTTGAAATCGTCGGCTATCTTATCTCTTAATGCCTCCGCGTCGGCACGGTTCTCGGCTATCGTCGTATAATACGCCTTGATCTTCGGCTCGGTACCCGACGGACGGATAATTACCGAAGCGCCCTCCTCCAGCCTGAACGCCAGCACATCGGACTTAGGCAGGTCAATGGTCTTAGTCTCGCCGCACTTGAAGCATACTTCCTCGCTCGCGAGATAGTCGCCGAACTTCTCGACCTTCAAGCCGCCGATCTCCTTCGGCGTATTCTTGCGCAGGTCAGCCATGATCTCCTGCATACGCTGCATACCCGTAGCGCCTTCGCAGGTGAACGACTGCTGCGAATGAACATAGTTGCCGTACTTCTTATACATATTCTCACGAGCCTGGAGCAGCGTAATACCCTTAGTGCGGTAGAACGCAGCCATTTCGCAGATCAGCATGGAAGCCACAACAGCGTCCTTATCGCGGACATACGAACCCGCAAGATAACCGTAGCTCTCCTCGAAGCCGAATACATAGCGGTCGTCCTCGCCGTCCTTTTCAAGCAAGCCGATCTGTTCGCCGATGAATTTGAAGCCTGTCAGAACCTCGCGCAGCTCAACACCGTATTCCGCCGCCATTTTGTTGACAATATCGGTCGAAACGATAGTTTTCACCGCAACGGGCTTTTCGGGCATGGTGCCTAAAGCCTTTCTTTCGCTGCAAATGTACTCCATGAGCAGAGCGCCTGTCTCGTTGCCCGAGAACAGAACATAACTGCCGTCGGGCGCGGGAACTGCGATACCTACGCGGTCGCAGTCGGGGTCGGTGGCAAGCAGCAGGTCGGGCTTGACGGTCTCGCAGAGTTTAAGACCGTAAGCGAGCGCTTCTCTTATTTCGGGGTTCGGGAACGGACAGGTCGGGAAATTGCCGTCGGGATTCTCCTGCTCGGGAACGACGGTAACGTCCTTAACGCCCACTCTGTCAAGGATAGCGCGTACAGGCTTGTTTCCCGTGCCATTGAGGGGGGTATAAACGACCTTCAAGCCGCTTTCGCCGATAAGCTCGGGGTGAATGCTCTGCGCCTGAACCTTGTCGAGATAAGCGTCAATGCAGGTCTGGTCGATATAGACGATTTTGCCCTCTTCAACAGCCTGGTCGAAATCCGCGACCTTAGCGCCGCCGAACATGGGAACGTTCTTGATCTTGCCGATAACGGTATTTGCCACATCGAGGGTGATCTGGCAGCCGTCAGCGCCGTAAGCCTTGTAGCCGTTGTACTTGGCGGGATTGTGCGAAGCCGTAACCATAACGCCCGCCGAAGCGCCGAAGTATCTTACCGCCCACGAGAGCATGGGAGTAGGCATAAGCTCCTTATAGAGATAGACCTTGATGCCGTTGGCAACAAAAACGCGGGCAGCCTCTCTGGCGAAAACGTCCGACTTTATGCGGGAATCGTAGGAGATAGCCACAGAGCCGTTTTCAAAATCGCCGTTGACGTAATCGGCGAGACCCTGCGTAGCGCGTCTCACGGTGTAGATATTCATTCTGTAAGCGCCCGCGCCGATAACTCCGCGCAAGCCGCCCGTACCAAATTCCAGATCGCGGTAAAAGCGGTCAACAATAGCGTCCTCGTCGCCCTCGATCGTTTTAAGCTCGGCAGCGAGGTCAGCGTCCTCAGTCGCCTTTTCGCACCATTCACTGTACAGTACCTTGATTTCGTCTGTCATGAAAGATCACCTCATAATATTAGATTTTGCCTTTTTACGGCAATAGCAGTCTATTAACATTATATCATAGTTTATGGCATTTTTCCAGTCCCTTGATGACATTTAATAAAATATTCACTATTCCCGTCTAACTTATATCGAAAACGTTTAAAATAACTATAAATGAGCAATGCCAAAAACTTGCACAAAGTGAGAGCAATGCCAAAAGTCTTAGGGAAAAAAGTGGGGAGACACGAACTTGTTCGTGCCACCCCCTTCCTAAGACTTTTGGTTTGCCCTCGTTTTGCGGGAACCGTATGCTTTGAAATGCTAATTTATAATCAGCTTTTTAATTTCTGTATCAATAACGTCAGCACAAAAAACGTACACCCGAACGCCATTGCAACAGTCGGCGTGACTATCCCAAACTTGCCCGAAAGCATCAGCAGCACCGAGATAAGCCCGCCTAAAACCATCTGACCGTACTGCATCGCGATCCCGATATTCGCCGCCGTCCGTACCCGCCGCGCTTCCGCAATAAGCATCGCAAATCCCGAAATACTGCCCGAACAGAACATAGAAGCGGAAAGGCTCTCCGCAGGCTCGTTTATCCACGAGGTATCGCTTTCGGCACCCGGACGCAGTATATGCAGCTTGTCGGCTTTAGCGCCGTAAAGCTCCGCGATGTAGTCGCGGGTAAGAATACCGTCGGGACATCTTATATAGACCTCTACGCCGCCCGAAACAAGCGCCCGCAGAGCCGCGCCTGTCTCTTCGTCGGCTTTCAGGGTCAGCACGAACATTGCCGCCGCTCTGCCCGATACCGCAAGATAGATAACGCAGCCGTCCGCCGCGAAATTCTCTTCGGCGGCTATCGGGGGCAGCCCCTCAACGTTGCCGCGCTTCATAAGCTCGCGGCTGCCCAAAAGCATCTTGCGCCCCGCGATAGTTCCCGAAATGCCCTCGCCGTCCTCGCTTGCAAGCCCCTTGACGGAATACAGCCCGTCCAGCTTGCCGCCGAGCATTTTTTCAAAAGCGGGCAGCGAGAAAAGCTCTCCCGCACGCGCAAGGCTCGCAGCGTATATCACCGCGTATTCAACTTCGGTCGCAACGAGCATTTTCATGTTGGTGATCTGCAAGCTGTTTCTCGGAAAAAGCTGCGAAGCGTCGAAAAGCACATTATCGCAGCCCGCAAATTCCTCCACCGACGAATACCCGAGCAGAGCGCCTTTTTTCTTAGTGACCTTTCGTCCCGCCTCCGCAAGCGGCATATTCACTACCGAAGCCAGCGCGAACGAATTGCACAGCGAAAGCGAACCCGATACCGACGCTAAGAACACGAACAGCTTTTCCTGCATCGTGGCGGCGTGGTGGTCGAAAAGCAATGAAAGCACTCCTGCGGCTATCGCTATGCCTATTATCATCGGAGCGGTCTTTTCCGCGAAAAGGTCGGCAAGGTCGTATGAGTAGCTGTTTTTGATAAAATCGCGGACAAAGCCCGTTTTCCGCATGAGCGCTATCTCGCCGCGCCCCTGCGTATTGTTGTTCGTAAGGTGCGCGGTAACGTCCTCGCCCTCGTGGCGGATAGCGTAAATGCTTTCGGCGCTCTCCATGAACTCGAAATTCCGCTGCGCCCGCGTGGCAACGCTTAGTTTCGCAAGCGTATTGAGGAACATTCCCAATATCGCCGCCGATGTGTATAAATGGAAGAACGAGGATTTGAGCGATTCGGGGTCGAAAAGCGTGACAAGTCCCGCGATACACGCGGCGATAAGGTTGACAGCCGCGAGTGAATCCGAATCGGGTTTCAGCTTCACAAGGTTTTTAAGCCCGTTTATAACCATTGAGTAGGCAAAGCCCACCGCCAGAATGCCGAGAATAGTATTTGTGAAAAGGTAAGCCGACGGGTTTACCGTGCGGTCGAAAACCGCCGCCAGCGGCAGCCCGAGATCGTTTGCCGATGTGATGAAAACGCTGAACACCGCCGCGAAGAACAGCGCCGCCGCCCTCACGGTCATGTTGGCTTTGAGCTTTGCGATACCCGCGGCGATCTTTGATTTGTTTTCCTCGCCGACGTATTCGGGCTGAACAGTCGCCGCCTTGCTCTTGTCGTTATCGTCAAGTGTGCGCATGGTAAAGCCCGCGCCGCGGTTTTTATCGTCGGGGGTGTAGGCAGATTGCTCGTCTTCCTGCCCGATAACGCCGCCGGGCTGATAGGACGGCTCCGCGATATTCGCGCCATTGTCTGAAAGCCCGTCCTCGTAAATGCCGCCGCCGATAAGCGGCGAACTGCTCTGCGGCTCGTCGTAATCGTGAAAATTGTCCTCTTCCTGCTGACCGCGATAGCCGCCTTCATAAGGCTCACGGAAAGAATCTGCCGCCGGCTCCTCATAGCCGTAAGCGCTTTCCGAATAGCCGGCGCTTTCCGAATAGCCGCCGATTACCGGAGAACTGCTCTGCGGCTCGCCATAATACTGTGCAGAGTTATCGTAATACTGCGAAGGCTCGCCGTAATCGTGAAGATCGTCCTCTTCCTGCTGACCGCGATAGCCGCCCTCATAAGGCTCACGGAAAGAATCTGCCGCCGGCTCATCATAACCGTAAGCGCTTTCCGAATAACCCCCGCCAATAAGCGGCGAACTGTTCGGGACGTATCCCTGCGCGGCTGCGGAAGGCTCAGAACGGCTGTTATCCATGAACGAGCCGTACCCGCGTTCGCCGTCCGAAGCTCCCCCGCCGATAAGCGGCGAGCTGTCGGGAGCGTGTTCCGTAACGGTCATTTCGCCGTCGGGTTCGCCGCTCAGAGGGCGGTCATCGGGCTTGTCGTCGTTGAAAAAAAGTTCGGAGATCCTTCCCTTTGTTTTCCGCCACGACTCCTCCGAAGATTCGTCCATATAGCTCATAATGTTGCTGATGACCGGAGAAACGTCCAAGCCTTCCCGACTGCCGCCGTTCTCCGCGTGATCTTTTCCGAAAGACCGCCTGCGCTCTTTATCCTCAGCCAAGCCGATCGTCCTCCTTTAATTTATCAAGTGACGCAAAAGTTAATAGTTAATAGTGAATAGTTAATAGTTAAGGTGTGCGCTTCGCGGACGTTATTATGCGGAAGCTCCGCTCCGCAAAAAAAATCTGTCTTTAAGCGGCATCTGTTATTTGCGGGGCGAAGCCTCCGCATAATTCGCGCCGAAGGCGCACCATAACTATTCACTATTCACTATTCACTTTTAACTTTTTTAAACGCTTATTTATTGAATTTTCCTCTGACGTACCGCCTCATACATACATATACCCGCCGCCACCGAAGCATTGAGCGAATTCACCTTTCCGTACATCGGCAGACTGACGAGAAAATCACAGCTTTCGCGCATGAGCCGCCCCATGCCGAAGCCCTCCGACCCGATAACGAACGCTATCCCGCCTTTAAGATCGGTGCGGTAGATGCTCTCGCCCGCCATGTCGGTGCCGTATATCCAGACACCGTTATCTTTAAGCTCCTTGACGGCAGCCGCAAGATTCGGCACGCGGGCGGTCTTGATGTGGCTGACCGCGCCTGCGGAGGTCTTGTGTACTGTATGATTAAGCGACGCGCTGCGCCTTTTCGGGATAATAATGCCGTGAACGCCCGCCGCTTCGGCAGTCCTTATTATAGCGCCGAGATTATGCGGGTCTTCTATCTCGTCGCAGATGATTATGAACGGGTCTTCGTTCTTTTCCTTAGCCGCCGCGAGAATTTCGGCGACGGTGAAATATTCCGCGCAGCCGAGCATTGCCGCCGCGCCCTGATGAGCCGAACCCGCCGTCATGTGATCGAGTTTTTTCTCATCGACCTGTTTAACGGGGATACCCTTTTCGGCAGCCATAGCGCAGATACGGCTTATCGAGCCGCCCGCGTTTTTATTGACGAACACGAGGTCGATAAGCGTGTCCGATTTAAGCGCTTCTATAACGGCATTTCTGCCGCAGATCAGGGTTTGTTCGTTGTTTTCGTTGTTTTCGTTGTTTTTATTATTATCGTTGTGTCGTTTTTCCGGCATAGCGCAAGCCCTCCCCGCATAAAGATACAATTTATATTATAGCACAAAAATCCCCGAATGCCAATAGCCTTCGGAGATATTCGTCCGTTTGGTGATTTTGCGAAGATTTTGAAGGGCGGCTTATTGCAAAATGACTAATCAAAAAGAGACAGAAAAGCCGCCCGAACACCCGCGCAGCGGAACCGGGGGTCAACCGCACGAACTTCGTTCGCGCCAAGGCTTCGCCCCTTGCGGGGTTGGCATGAACGCTTTAGCGTTCATGCAGGCAGCGCCCCATATGCACTAACCTAACGCAAAACCATTGAAAATACGGTGATTTTAGGGGTCAAAAGGGCTTGCTCCGCCTGTAACAACAATATTCGCGTGATCGGGAATGATAAGTCTTTTGGGGCGGACAGGTCGGGGCAAGCCCCGACCCTACAATACATATTGCAAGGTCACATAACATATATTGTAGGGGCGCACCTGCGTGTGCGCCCACCATTTAACGCATTGTCCCCCGAACGGGCGCACACATAGGTGCGCCCCTACATTACTGGATTTGTGTGGCATATAAACATATTGTAGGCGCGGGCTTGCTTCCGCCGCTTGTCCGCAAATCCTGCCCCGTCGGAAAGAAATTGCCTGCCCCGCTCTTTTTTCAACATTCGTTTAAAGCCGCAATCCGAACCATATCAACACCCCGATAATGACCGCCCCCGCCGTATAAAGCCCCGCCATTACCGCAACATACCGACTTTTAAACGGCTTTTCAACAACGCCGCGCCGCCTCGCTCCGCCGAACATCTCTTCGGCGCGTTCGGTAAGCACATCACGCGGAAGATCGGCGGCATCGCCACGAACAAATAATAAAACCTTCTCAAAAATTTCATTATTCGCACATCGAATCTCGATAATTTGTTTATTTATGCCTTTCAACATTTTCCGACACCCTCCTTTACACGGCTTTTTCAACATAGTGTTGAAACCGTTGTTGAAAAGCAGTTTTCAACACACTAATTGTTGAAAACCCTGTTGAAACTGTTAAAAACATGGCTCAAACCCCACGTTTTCAACATTTTTATTTTTCAACAGCGGCTCTAAAAGCATCTTTCGGGGTATATTATTACCGTAATTTTCCTCAATATGCAAATTTTAATGTGAATTTTTTGTGAAAGCTACTTGAAAAGTAGTGTAATCCATAATATAATGCAGCCAAAAGCGGCTTCGGGAGCTGATTTTTACTATCAACATCAATTATTCGGGCGCAAAAAAAGCAGCAGACGCATTTCTGCGTCCGCTGCCGGGTCATGTATTGTTGAAAATCTAAGTTTAAACCGCAAAATTTGTCCGCCGCTTTGCGTAAATTACAGCTTGTCACGGTTGGTAACAGGTCTGCCGCAGGATATTTCGAGGTTGCCGTTGCGCTGGCGAAGTTCGTCTATCAGAGCCTTTTCCTGCGAGGCGTTTTTAAGCACGATAGTATAGCTCAGTTTGAACAGGCTGCCCATGTTGGTGGTCTTTACCTCGTCAAGATCGCAGCGGTCGGTGTATTTTCTGAAAATATCGTTGAAAACGCTGCTGTAATCGAGCGACTCGGGGATAACTATTTTCAGGCACTTCTCGTCGATATGGCTGCCAAGAAAATCATATTTGTTGAAAGCCACGCTGATGCCGCAGATAATGAGCGTGAAGAGGATAGCGAAGGTAAGGTGCTGAGTGCCGCAGGCAAGTCCCGCCGCCATTGCAAGGAAGATCGCGCATATTTCCTTAGCCGAACCGGGTGCCGAACGGAATTTTACCAGTCCGAACGCGCCCATTACCGCAACGCCCGTGCCGACATCGCCGTTTACAAGCATTATCACCATTTGCACGATAGCGGGCAGAAGCACCAGCGTCAGCGAAAAGCTCTTCGAGGTCTTTTCTCCGCGGCTGAAAAAGAACGCTACGGTCGCGCCCAGCAGCAGCGAGCAAATTGTGCAGATAAGCAGCGCCGAAACGGATATGGTCCCCGTAGAAAGCGAAAACAAGTCAGATATTGATGCTAGATTGGTCATAGCGGTCTCTCCTTTTAAATACAAATCGTTACATATTTAACACTATTTTACATTCAAGCCCTATAAAAAAGCTCAGTATGCCTGAGCTTTTTTGTATTGTCACGGTTCAAATTGCCTTTTTGATTTCCACGTCGTCAAACTTATCTCCGCCGTTCAGTTTTCCCTCGACCATAAGGCGGGTGTAGGCGGTGCCGTATTTTGAGAAGGAGGTCGGGTATATTTTCAGCTCGTCAAGGATATGCGACAGCCACAGCGGCATAGCGCCGGGTATCTTTATTTCCATGAGGTGCTGACCGGGTTTGAGAAGCTGTCTGCCGTAGATACCGTCGCGCAAATCGAGGTCATAGCCGCGGTAAAGAACATTGTCGTCGATGGTAAGGCGCAGATTGCTGTCCTCCTTGCCATAGAACGAATAGCGGTGATAGCTTATCATCATTCTCGGAGCAAGTTCATTATAGTATTCAAAGGCATAGCGCAGTTCGTTTTCTATCTGCGGATTGTTTTCCTCGACATCTTCGCCGTCGATAAAGCGCAGAATATCGTTAAGCGCCATGAACGTTCTTCTCTTATAAACAATACCCTTGTACTTGCGCTTGTACTCAAGGAAAGCGGTGCTGTTATCCTTCGGAACGCCGTAGCTGCGGAGCCTTACCTTCTCCTTGAACACAGGCTTTTCAATACTGGTTCTGATAAGGCGATAATCGGGAGTATCGTAATAAAGACTCATTATGTTACTTTCGAAAAACTTATCGGGTTCCATGTGCATAAAAATTCTGAATATCAAATTTCCGTAAGTTTCCCTGTCGAGCAGATATTTTTTTTCGGTTCTCTTGAATACTTCCTGAGCCATACCGCTCACCTCTCTTTCAAATTTCTAAAAACGTTTGTGTGTTGTGTTTATGTATCCATTATATCGTGCAAAACTTAAAACAACCTTAAAAAAACGCGGTTTGATGTAATTTTGTAGACAAGCCCAAATAAAAGCACAATACAGAGTGAAATTTTGTTAGTATATACAAAGTAAAACGTTTTTTGGACAAGTCCGAATTTTTGTATTTTTTGGACAAGTCCGAATTTTTGTATCAACTAATCATAAATATTATAACACATTATCACAAAATTGTCAATGAACAAACCATAAAAAAACATATAATAATGCTTAAGTATATTGGTTCTTTTAAATAGAAAGGTGGCGCGTATGGGGCAGTTAAACGTTTTCGAAAAAATGTGCAAAGTGAAGGCAAACCAGGAATCAAAAGCAAACCAAGAATCGAGGGCAGTATAAAGCAAATCCAACAAAAACGCACAAACAAACAGCTCTGCAAATCGTGACGAAAACGAGTAAATTGCCGATTTTATGCTTTGACTGCACAGTCCCCCGGGGAATCCCCTTTGCACGAACTCGTTCGTGCCACCCCCTTCCCAAGACTTTTGGGTTGCCCTCAAATTGCGTTGTCGTGCGCTTTTTGCAAATCACCATTGCTCAGTTATAGTTATATTAATAAAGTGTAAAATGCACCGCCGCCGCTTGACAAGCGCTTTTTGGTATGATATAATACAGAATTGAGAATAACTCTCAAATTTTAAAAAATGGGGGCAGATCAAATGGCAGTTTACAAGACAGCCCAGCGCGAGGCGCTTCTCGGCTTTCTGCGGTGCAACAGCGATAAGTCCTTTACCGTGCGCGAGATCGAACAGGGCATGAAAAACTCGGGCAGCGGCGTGACCGTCCCCGGAGAAAGTACCCTGTACCGCCTGATAAAGGAGCTTGTCGAAAGCGGCGAGGTTCGGCGGACGGTCATGGGCAACAGCAGAACGTTTGTTTATCAGATAGTGAACGGCTCCGACTGCGGACACCACCTGCACATGAAATGCAAGGTCTGCGGAAAGCTCTGCCACATGGACGAACAGGAAAGCCGCGAAATAATGGAGAAAATACGCTCGAACGACCTTTTCGAGGTTGACAGCAGCACCATACTTATCGGGAAATGCTCCGTCTGCAAGGACTGAGAACTCAGCGAGATTTTACAGCGAGGTAATATCGGTATGAAAAAGACACTTATAAAAAGGATTCTCGCCGCAGCGCTCTGCGGTCTCACGGCTGCCGCCGCTGCCGGGTGCGGCTCGGTAAAGGGCAGCGCCATAGCGTTTAACGAAAACGGCGAAAAGAAACTTAGCGTGGTCTGCACGGGCTTTTCCGAATACGACTGGACTAAAAATATCTTAGGCGAAAAAGCCGCCGATACCGAGCTTACCTATCTGCTTGATAACGGCGTGGATATGCACAGCTATCAGCCCACCGCCGCAGATATTGCGAAGATCTCCACCTGCGATGTGTTCGTCTATGTGGGCGGCGAATCGCAGGAATGGGCTGAAGACGCGCTCGCAAACTCCACCTGCCGCCCCGTCAGGCTGCTCGATGTGCTTGAAAAGAACGGCTCCGCAAAGGAAGAGGAAATCAAAGAGGGTATGCAGGCTGAGGAAGAGTGCGAAGAGGAAGGCGCTCCCGAGTATGACGAACACGTCTGGCTAACGCCGGGCAATGCGGAGATATTTGTCCGTGCGATATGTGACGAGCTTGCCGCCGCCGACCCTGCGGGCAAGGACGTTTATACCAAGGCTGCCGATGATTATATAGTACAGCTTGACGGGCTTAAAGCTGATTTTACGGCGGAGCTTTCCGCCTGCCCGAATAAGACGCTTATTGTTGCCGACCGTTTTCCGTTCCGTTATCTTGCGGACGAGTACGGGCTTGATTATTATGCGGCGTTTGCCGGGTGTTCGGCGGAGACCGAAGCGAGCTTCGAGACAGTGGCTTTCCTTTCACAAAAGCTCGATGAAACGGATGCTAAGACGGTGTTCACGCTTGAAAATTCCAATGGCAAGATAGCTGCGGCGGTGATAGCGAACAGCAAGGAGAAGTCGGCGGGGACGGCGGCGCTTGATTCGTTGCAGTCGGTGAACAGCACACAAATTAATAATGGCGCAAGCTATATTTCGATAATGAGGAAGAATCTTGAAGCGTTAAAAACAGCATTAAAATAAAGAAAAACCACAAGTGAAGACAAAACAAAAGTCTTAGATCTGCGGCATTTTTACGAATTTTTTAGATCGGAGTTTATTATGGAACAAATTATCTGCCATAACGCCTCCCTCGGCTATGAGGGCAGCACCGTCGTCGAGGAACTCGAATTTACCGTCCGCGAGGGCGATTACCTCTGTATCCTCGGCGAAAACGGCTCCGGCAAAAGTACGCTTATCAAGACCCTTCTCGGTCTGCACGGCACCATGAGCGGCAGCATCGAATGGGGCAAAGACTTTTCCTCCCGCGACATCGGCTACCTGCCCCAGCAGACCCCCGTTCAGCGCGACTTCCCCGCCTCCGTGCGCGAGATAGTCCTCTCGGGCTGTCTCTCCAAAATGGGTATGCGTCCCTTCTACGGCAAGGCAGAGAAAAAACTCGCCGCCGAAATGCTCGAACGCTTCGGCATTACAAAGCTCGCGGGCAGCTGCTACCGCGATCTTTCGGGAGGTCAGCAGCAGCGCGTGCTTCTTGCAAGGGCGCTCTGCGCGACAAGCAAAATGCTCCTGCTCGACGAACCCGTGACGGGTCTCGACCCCCGCGCACAAATAGAGCTTTACGAGCTTATCGCCGACCTCAACAAAAGCGGCATTACTATTATAATGGTGTCCCACGACATAAACGCCGTGAAGTACGCTACAAATATCCTGCATATCGGCAGCCGCCGACAGCTTTTCTTCGGCAGCAAGGACGATTACCTTGTCAGCCACGCGGGGCGCTCGTTCCTTGAATCGGGCGAGGCTGAACGCGAGACCGAAAACAAACATGAACAGAAAGGGGAAAACGCCTGATGACCGAGCTTTGGAACACGCTTGTCTATTATTTTTCGTTCCCCTTTGTGCAATACGCGATGATAGTCGGGCTGCTGATAGCGCTCTGCTCGTCGCTGCTCGGGGTAACTTTGGTGCTTAAACGGTTCTCGTTCATCGGGGACGGGCTTTCTCATGTCGCGTTCGGCGCAATGGCGGTGGCTATCGTCGCGGGGCTGACCAACAAAATGATAATCATAATCCCTGTTACCGTTCTTTCGGCGATACTTCTGCTTCGCACCGGGCAGAACGCGAAGATCAAGGGCGACGCGGCGGTGGCGATGATCTCGGTCGGGGCGCTGGCTGTCGGGTATATGCTGATAAACGCCTTTTCGAAATCGGCGAACGTGGCGGGCGATGTGTGCAGCACGCTTTTCGGCTCACAGTCGATACTCACGCTGACAAAAAGCGAAGTATGGGTGTGCATAGCAATGGCGGCGGTCGTTCTCGCGGTTTTCGTGATATTCTACAACCGCATTTTCGCCGTTACCTTTGACGAGAGCTTTGCCAAAGCTACGGGTGTAAAGGCGGACGCTTTCAATCTGCTTATCGCGGTGGTGACGGCGCTTATCATCGTGCTGGCGATGAATCTTGTGGGTTCGCTGCTTATCTCGGCGCTGATAATCTTCCCCGCGCTTTCGGCGATGAGCCTTTTCCGCAGCTTCAAGCAGGTAATAATCTGCTCGGCGGTCATTTCGGTGATATGCGCGGCGGCGGGGATAGTGCTTTCGGTGCTGTTTTCAACGCCCGTCGGCTCAACGATAGTCTGCGCGGACATTGCGGTATTTATTGTTTTCAGAGTAATTTCCATGATAAAGGAGAGATAAGCCATGTTTGGCAAAATTTCAGCGGTAATAATTTCGGCGGCGGTAATAACAGCAGCGCTTTCCGCCTGCGGGGACACATCGGCGACTGACACGCTTATAGAAAAAAATGAGAGCGCTGCGGCGTTCGTCCTGACTACCGCCGCAACAACTACTGCTGCGGCTCCGGCTGAAACCTCTGCCGCGACCGAAACGACCGCAGCGGCGGACAATTTATCGGGCGAAACCGAAACAGACGATTATCTGAGCTATGTGCCGCCTGTTGAAACTAAATCGTTTGCGGAGGGGATAGACGCGAAAAACGGCGATATTGACGTTGACCTGACTATCCTGAACGCCACTATGACCTATTCGCAGGTGTACGACATGATGACGAATCCCGACCTTTACGCGGGCAAGATCGTCCGTGCAAGGGGTACGTTTGCCTACGCTCACGACAACGACCGTGATTATTTCGCGGCGCTGGTGCAGGACGCTACTGCCTGCTGTTCGCAGGGCATAGAGTTCGTCACGGCAGCAGATATGAAATATCCCGACGACTACCCGCCGCTCGACAGCGAGATAATAATAACGGGCAGGTTCCACAGCTACAAGGAGGGTACTTTCACCTATATAGAGCTGTTGGACGCAGAAGTGGAATCGGTTTAAATGTCCCTGCTGTCAGGGTTTTTTATGGCAATGTTGAAATTTATACTTTGCAGGGTCGGGGCTTGCCCCGTTTGCATTAACCTATACTGCCCTCAATAGTCATATCCGCACCCGCATTTGTCGGGTGTTTTTGCTTATCTGCCGAAAATAGTTGTTGACATTTGTGCATATTGACAAAATTATCGTGACCCACTTGAAAAAGAGTATAAAAAATGTTACAATAATAATAAGGCAGTATTGTGCTTTTTCGCTGCCTTGCAAACACTTTTTTTGAGGAGAGGGGAGGCGCAGAATTATGCCGGAGACAGAGCATATCAAAAAGGTCTTCTGCGGAAGATATACCATCGATAACGACGAAGGCGGAAGGATAATCAAATGCAACGATAATTTCTGCGTCCTTACGGGATATTCCAGGGAACAGATCGAAAGCGGCGAGATAGACTTTTTTTCGCTGATACCGCCCGAAGACCGCGAGCTTTATCTGCAAAAGGTCGCAATGCTGGCAAAGGACGGCGGCGGTATCCTTGAACACAGGATAGTAACGGCTGACGGCGGCAGACGAAGCGTTATCTGCATCGCCGAAGCATACACCGACGACCGCGGGCATAACTGCGCCCGCATTACGATAAGCGACATCGGCGAAAGACTTATGCTGGAACAGGACTATATCCGCTCGCGCCGCGAGATAGAAACTCTTATAGACTATATGCCCGGCGCTATCGTCGTGTATAAGCTGTCGGAGGACGGTATGCGCGTCGTAAAAGCAGGCAGGGAATACTACGAAATGATAGGCGACGACCCCGAAAAACCCGCAGGAATACTCAGCGGCTTCTTTACCGATGAGCAGATCAGAGAGCTTAAAGCCGCCGCCGCCGAATGCGTTGAAATGCGCCTTACTATCGACAAGGAAATGCGCGTTATGCGCTCGGGAAAGTGGATAAAGCTCAAAGGCAGATACTACGGCAAGGACGAGGACGGCTGCGACATGATCTACTGCGCGGCTATCGACATCACCGAAGAGAAAAAACGCCGCAAAAAGCTGATACAGCAGAACCTCTGCTTTACGCTCGTTGCGGAAAATACCGATTACTCGTTCTTTGAATACGATAACGAAACAGATGTTTTTACAACTACCTCCAAAAAGCTGAGAGGTCATCACAAGTCCGAAGGAACGTTTTCGCGGTTCATCGAGCTTCACACCTCCGAAAAATACGTTCACGCCGACGACTGCGACGCTTATTACAACGCCTGGAACGACGCTATCGCCAAGCCCTGCAAGGGCAGCGTCGATTACCGCACCAACGCCTACAACGACGGCGGCGACTACAAATGGCACCGCATGGTGTATATCAGTATCGGCGACGAAAAGGGCGATGTAACGAACGTCTACGGCATGATTTACAGCATCGACCACATAAAAATGCTGCGCAGCGAGCTTGACGACGACAAGCGCGAGATAGAAAGGCTTTCCAGCACCGACCACGTTACGGGTCTTCTGAACCGCAATTCGTTTAAAAAGACCGCCGCGAAAATGCTCAAGGAGCTTTTCAGCGATTCGATGTCGTTCGCGATAGTTTATTCGGATATTGACTTCGCCGACATTATCAGAGGGCTTGACACCACCGTATGCGGCTGCCGTATCTACTCCGACTACTTTGTGGGGCTTTACCGCGCACGCACCCGCGAAAAGCTCATAAACTCGATAGCCGAACGCAACAAGTCCTTTACCGAAAAACAACGCTCCAAATACCCCATGAGCGACACTCAAATTTCTTCCGGAATATATTTCCTGCGCTCCGCAGACGAGGATATTACTATCGCTATGGATAACGCCAACCTCGCAAGGCGCAGCATCAAGGGCAGGAGCGATATTCCCGGCGGCGTTTACACCGAGCGCATGAGGAAAAAACGCAGCCACGACCAGACCATAGCAAGCGAGGTATGGAACGCCATGACAAGCGGCGCTATCGAGCTTTTCTTGCAGCCGAAATTCGACCTGAAAACAAGGAAGATCATCGGCGCGGAAGCGCTTACCCGCTGGCGGAATCCCGACGGCTCATACAAAATGCCGTTCGAGTTCATCGACGTACTGGAAAACGTGGGTTACATAACGCACCTTGATATGTACATTTACGAACAGGTGCTGAAATGCCTTGCGGAGTGGAAGCGCGACGGCAAGACGCTTATCCCGATCTCGGTGAATTTCTCGCGCAAGCACAACAACGACCCCGATTTTGTCGCGAAGGTGGCGCGGCTTGCGGAGTTTTACGGCGTGGACAAAAACCTTATCGAGATAGAGATAACCGAAAGCTGTTTCACGCAGGACGTAAAGAACCTTTTCACAAACATGAGAAAGCTCCGCGAAAACGGCTTCAAGATAGACATCGACGATTTCGGCACGGGCTATTCGTCGCTGAGTGTTCTGCTTGAAGCGCCCGTCGATATAGTCAAGGTGGATAAGGTGTTCATCGACGACATCGGCAACAGCGAGCGTTCGAGGGAGTACATCGACCGCATTTGCAGCCTTATCAGGACGACGCGCAAGGAGATAATCTTCGAGGGCGTTGAGACCGAAGAGCAGGCGCAGATTCTCGCGGAAAGCGGTCACAGCATGGCGCAGGGCTGGCTTTTCGACAGGGCTATCTCCGTTAAGGAATTTAATGACAAATACATGAACTGAAAACAGGGACTGCACACGGTGTGCAGTCCCTTTTATAACAATCAATATTTTCTGTCCGTAAAAGTATAGCCATCGGAATCAGTCCATTTTCCGTGACCTTGATATGTAAACGAATGGTTATTACCACGGATAGTATTGCCGTCAGTTGAATAATAATTTCCGTTTTGGTCGAAATATGTACCTCCATGCTTAGTAAGATAAATGCTGTTGCCGCTTCCGTCATCAAGAACAATAGTTGCAGCGCTGTTAGCAACTCCCTCTCCGGCAAAGATAATTACTATTGTTAAACCTATTGCAACATAGCTTATGTAAAGAAAAAGTGCGCCGCCGCCCACGCTTACAGCAAGTCTCAGCAGAGCGACCGCAAAACCGTTTTTTGCACCCATCTTACCCATAAGCATGAATGTTTGAATAATAAGCAAAGCACCGCATATAACCGCCGAAAGCGGCACCGTCCAGGCGGGAATACCGGCATCCTGCGTTTGATAATAGTAAAAAATAAATGGTATCACCGCAGGTACTGCCCAGGTAACGAACATTGAAAGCGGGAAAAGGTCAATGTCAAGTGCCTCGGCGTTATGTATGCAATCAGTAAAAACATGATACACTGCACGAAAAGCAAATATTACTACGGCGAATATTATCACCGTGATGAATACTCCTTCAACTGAAAAAGTAACAACTTTATCGCCCATGAAATTACCTCTCGGAATTCATATACTTGATCGCTTTAAAAGCCGCGATATACTGATAGATTATGTTGATCATCGTAGCAACGGGGATAAGCATAAGCAATATAAAGAACCTACCGCCCATTTTGAAAGGCGCAATGATAGGTGTAAACATAAATTTAAAATCTATTGACAAGGAGAAGAAGTAAACGACCCCGGAAATTAATGCCAATGCACTCATTAGCACTATCTCCTTGACAGCCAAAGGTGTGCCATACAAACAAAACAGAGTAAATCCCAGTGCATATATAATGGCAATTATCACGCAAACCTTAAACTTACTTTTCAG
>CACYSH010000148.1:0-3144 GCA_902776945.1 uncultured Ruminococcus sp. | reverse complement strand
TTTTCGCATATACCCCTTTTGCATACTCATTCAGATATGTGAACATAATGAACCCTCCTACATTTTCCACCGTTTTTACTTCATAATATTTCAGCACGGTCTTTACAATCCACTGAAATTATTATTAAATAATATCATATATATATATATATATATGACGATTTATGAATGATTTGTAAATCTTAAAAAGCAGAGCTATTTAATTGCGTGTTTTTGTAAGACTTGCTTTAAATTGCCGATTTTAATTTTGAACGGTTAGATTGCGGTTATTTTTTTACATGAAAAACTCCCCCGAAAGACTTTCGGGGGAGTCTGCTTTTTATCAGTTTTTATCAGTCAAGCGACATTTCCATAATAGGCTTTAATACATCGCCGCCCGCCGGTACCATAGGCAGAACGTTCACGTCCTTATCAATAACGCACTCAACAAGGCACGGTCTGCCGCATTCCAGCGCCCTCTTCAAGCCCGGCTCGATCTCGCTCCTTTTGGTGATACGAACGCCCTCAATGCCGAAAGCCTCCGCGAGCTTCATGTAATCGGTGCCGCGGTCAAGGGTCGTCTGCGAAAAACGCTTGTCATAAAAAAGTCTCTGCCACTGGCGCACCATACCCAGCACGTTATTGACAAACACAAGCTCTATAACAGGCAGATTATGCTTTGCAAGCGTGGAAAGCTCGTTGCAGTTCATGAAGAAGCTGCCGTCGCCCGCGATGTTTACTACCGTCTTGTCGGGATTGCCGACCTTCGCGCCGATAGCCGCGCCCAAACCGTAGCCCATCGTACCGAGACCGCCGCTCGAAGCGAACGTGCGCGGCTCGGTGAAGTCGTAAAACTGCGCCGCCCACATCTGATGCTGACCTACTTCGGTCGTGATGATCGCCTGAGCGCCCGTCAGGTGGTTGAGCGTCCTGATGACCACATCGGGCAGAACTTCGTTCACATCGTGGATAGGTGCCATGCTGAGGGCGTATTTCTTCTGCCACTCCGCGACCTGTGCTATCCATTCGGGGTGCCTTACCTGCGGCAGCATTTCGTTGAATTTGTTGAGAACATACCGCAGATCGCCGTTTACATAGCAGTATGGCTTGACGTTCTTGCCGATCTCGGCGGGGTCTATCTCAACGTGAACGACCTTTGTATTCTTGGCGAAGGTCTTGGTATTTAGTGCCACTCTGTCGGAGAAACGCGAACCTAAAACTATCATGAGGTCGCACTCGCCCAGCGCAAGAGAAGCGGTCTTGGTGCCGTGCATACCGAGCATACCCACAAAGCGCGGGTCTTTGTTGTAGAAAGCGGTCTGACCCATGAGCGAAAGAGCTATCGGCGCGTCGATACGGCTGACGAACTCGCCCAAAGCGCCCTCCGCGTTGCAGGAAACTATTCCGCCGCCCGCGTAAACGAACGGTCTGCGGGATTCCTTGATAAGCTCGACTGCACGGGCGATCTGATCGTTTATCCCGGCGGGATTATGGTTGATTATCGGCTTGGGAGTCTTTTTCTCATACTCGCAGAGCGCGGCGGTAACGTCCTTCGGAATGTCGATAAGCACGGGACCCTGTCTGCCCTCGTTGGCTATGTAGAAAGCCTCGCGAATGGTGTCGGCAAGGTCGCGAACGTCCTTGACGATGAAATTATGCTTGGTGACGGGCATGGTTATGCCGCAGATGTCAACCTCCTGAAAAGAATCAAGACCCAGCGAGGACGTACCGACATTTCCCGTGATAGCCACAAGCGGCACGGAATCCATATTTGCGGTAGCGATACCCGTAACAAGGTTGGTAGCTCCCGGACCCGACGTAGCGATAACAACGCCCGTCTTGCCTGTGGTACGCGCAAAGCCATCGGCGGCGTGGCAGGCAGCCTGCTCATGCGCCGTGATTATGTGAGTTATTCTGTCCTGATATTTGTATAAAGCGTCGTAGATGTTCAGCACCGCGCCGCCGGGATAGCCGAAAACGGTATCGGCGCCCTGTTCGAGAAGACATTCAAGAAGTATTTCGGAACCATTGAGCTGCATATTAAACTTCCTCCATATCGAAACAAAGATATTTTATTTATTATACTACATAATTGCGGTTTTGTCAATGATTATTTTTTAATTACGAACGAAAAGCGCTTTTGCGGTCGCTTGACAAACCGTGTTAAATATGTTAAAATAACGTAGGGTGCTGTACAAAGGCGGCGGCGGTTCAAACTTTCCCTCGCAAGGGGGTGAGTTTCCATGACTATATTGGAAGTTCTTACATTAATAAATGTGATTATCGGAATAATAGGTCTGGTGAACAATAACAAAAAGAAATAACCGCCCCACTTCCACATAAGGCGATTATTTCAAAAATAAAAACCACATGAGGGAGAACCGCCTAAGCCTTTGGCTTGTGCAGTACCCTTTTTCTGTTATCTATTATATCACGAAAAATATGGTTTGTCAAGGCTTTGGACGGAATTTGCGGGGAACAAACCTCGTTCCGCATCATACTTGTAGGGGCGCACCTGTGTGTACGCCCCTTTTATTTCCAATTAAAGACGTTTGCGGGCGCTCACGCAGTAGCGCCCCTACATATCCCGCAAATCTCATCGTGTGAATTTAGGAAATTGATTTCCGTGCGCCGTTTCAGCCGTATATCTGCTTTATCCTGATGCCGTTTTCTTTGAGCAGCGCGGCGGCGCGTTCGGGCGGCTCGTTGAGTTCGAGCGAATACCCGCAGCCGCTGCCGACCGTCTTCGGCGTGGGAACTATCCTCACCCGTATGCCGTTCGCCTTTAACAGCTTTTCCGCCTTGACCGCGTAGGTTATCGAGGTCATACCGATAAGATGTTTCAAAAATATCACCCCCAAAAAAACAAATTCATCGGCTCATTACAGTAAACGACATTAATTTTTAGACATTTATTAATTTTTACTGTAAATGAGCGCTATTTGTCAAATTGTATAGATTATCATTGTTAGATAAAGCCTTGCGACGAGGAAGGCGGGGCAAGCCCCCATACGCATTAACCTACTCTAAAATGCCGTAAAAATCGCGATTTTGTGGGGCGTTCACGGACACGCAATGCGCACCCATACATGAAAATCGCCTAAATATTTCCGCCTTGGGTTGAGAAAAAACGGTGTAGGGGCGAGCATCGCTCGCCCGTGTGAC
>CACYSH010000147.1 GCA_902776945.1 uncultured Ruminococcus sp. | reverse complement strand
TTCCTCCTCGACTAACGCCAGTTAGCCTTCGTCGTCATCCTTGGCACTCGTGTTCATGGCGGCGAATCTTGTCACGAATTTGGTCGAGGAATAGTATAATCAATTTTAATTCGTATGTCATATTTTTCGTCTATAAGCACGGGTTGATGACCGTTCTTCCGACAGCCTTGCAGGAAGCGCAGGTTCTCCGAGAGCGCTTCGTCAATAGTGAGGTCGCTTGTCAGGCGCTTTTCTATGACGTTTTCGCGGGCGATGATGTCGTCAAAATGCGCACGGATATATTTTTCGGTCATCACAAGGCAGAAGAAACGAATCTCGCGCAGGTATTCGGGCGGAAAGTCCTTCGCCCAGTCAAAAGGCACATAGCAGCCCTCGACGATAAGGTTCTGCGCGTTTTCTATCGCGGTCTTTATAATTTCTCGTGTTATGCTCCAGAGATAGGGCGTGAGCTTGTCGCGAACTCCGTTCGTGCAGTCGTCGTCCATAGGGGTGAGCGCTGTTTGTCCGCTGCGGATAAGACCCATTTTTAGCAGGTCGAGCGAAAGGCATGGAAAGCCGTGCCGTTCGATAAGCCGCTGTGCTGCGAGGGTCTTGCCCGTGTGCGTAGCACCTGTTATAATTATTATCATGGGTATCCCTCCCACATGGCAGTATGTGTTATATTTTTTTACAATTAAAAAATCCTGCACAAATACAAATAAAGAGAATCAGTAGGGGCGCTCCTATGTGAGCGCCCTTTTTGCAGGATAAATGGCGCAGTTTTGTCTTGTACGATCGTGTGGTTTTGCGGTAACGAATTGCATGGCGGGGACAGGTTCGCCCCCCGCCTGTCACACATAATTCGGACAATCACACACAGGTCGGGGCAAGCCCCGACCCTACACGGGTATGTTGCGTTACATAACATATATTGTAGGGGTGCGCATTGCGCGTCCGTGTCTGTACCCATGAGCATATAGTATACGTTACATTTTTTGGACAGTTAAATTAAAACCTCACGCTGTTACAGCATAATGATCAAGGGGTATAGTGGGTACGGCACTTTTCGCAAACTTTATAAAATACTTATCATTCATTTTTTTAAAAGTTTTGTATTTTTACCGTACACCTGTACCCCAATTCTTCAAAACCATTGAAAATACGGGGTTTTATAAGGGGTGCGGCAATTCGATTTCACTGTACCCCCACCGTACTCGCCCGACACTTAATCGTTTACTTAAATATAGTATACCACAAAACCCCGCCCGTGTCAAACAGTCAAGCAAATAAAAGAAAATTTTTTATGAAAGCTATTTACAAGGGGATTCTTTTGTGATATAATGATATGTGAGAATTTTTACATAAGGAGGAATCAATCTTGAATAATAAGGCATATCTGATCCTTGAAAACGGTACGATCTTTGAAGGCAAGAGCTTCGGTGCCGAAATGACCGACGGCAACTCGGAAGGTGCTGTCGGCGAGATCGTGTTTACAACGGCTATGACAGGTTATCTTGAGACTCTTACCGACCCCAGCTACTATGGGCAGATCGTTGTTCAGACCTTCCCGCTTATCGGTAATTACGGCGTTATTCCCGCCGATTTTGAGAGTCCCCGTCCTCAGGTAAAGGCATATATTGTCAGAGAGCAGTGTCAGGAGCCCAGCAATTTCAGATGCGAGGGTGATCTTGACACTTTTTTAAAGGAAAACGGCATTGTGGGCTTATGCGGGATAGACACCCGCGCTCTTACCAAGATAGTGCGCGAATCGGGCGTTATGAACGGCAAGATAGTTAAGGAGGGCGCGGGCTTCTCGTTCGCCGACCTTAAAAAATACGTCATTAAAGACGCAGTTAAGAACACCACCTGCACCGAAGAAGAGGTGCTGGAGCCGAAGGGCGAGAAAAAGCGCAGAGTAGTTCTTTTCGATTTCGGCGCGAAGAGCCACATCAGCAAGAAGCTGCTTCACCGCGGCTGCGAGGTCGTCGTAGTCCCCGCTTACACAACGGCGGAGCGCGTTAAGGAGCTTGCTCCCGATGGAATCATGCTTTCGAACGGGCCCGGAGACCCCGCCGAAAACGTCGAGATCATCGAGGAATTAAAGAAAATAACTGCGCTTGATATTCCTACCTTTGGTATCTGCTTAGGTCATCAGCTGCTTGCGCTCTCGCAGGGTGCCAAGACCCACAAGCTGAAATACGGTCACAGAGGCGGAAATCAGCCTGTTACCGAGACCGCAACGGGCAGGGTATTCGTCACCAGTCAGAATCACGGCTACGCGGTAGTCAACGACTCGCTGCCGGAGGGCGCTAAAGTATCCTTCGTGAACGCCAACGACGGCACCTGCGAGGGCGTGGAGTATACCAATATCCCCGCTTTCTCGGTACAGTTCCACCCCGAAGCCTGCGGCGGTCCCAAGGATACCGGCTTCCTGTTCGAGAAGTTCATCGCTATGATCGACGACCGCAAGTGACCCGCGTTTTTTCGATAAGAAAGGATTGATGAATAAATGCCTTTGAATAAAGATATTAAGAGAGTTCTTGTTATCGGTTCGGGACCTATCGTCATCGGACAGGCTGCGGAGTTCGACTACGCCGGCACACAGGCTTGCCGCGCCCTGAAATCCGAGGGTCTTGAGGTAATTCTTGTAAACTCCAACCCCGCCACGATAATGACCGACAACCACATGGCGGATAAAATATACATCGAGCCGCTGACGCTTGAAACAGTAAAGCGCATAATCAAGAAGGAGCGCCCCGACAGCCTGCTTTCCACGCTGGGCGGTCAGACGGGTCTTACCCTTTCCATGCAGCTCGCAAAAGAGGGATTCCTCGACAAGTACGGCGTTAAGCTCCTGGGCGCTAATCCCGAGACTATCGACAAGGCAGAGGACAGACAGATGTTCAAGGACACTATGGAGTCTATCGGGCAGCCCTGCATTCCCTCGCTTGTCGTAAACACCGTTGAGGACGCTATCGCTTTCGCCAACACCGAAGGCGTAGGCTATCCGCTTATCGTTCGCCCCGCGTTTACTTTGGGCGGCACGGGCGGCGGTATCGTTCACAATGAAGAACAGCTGCGCGAGATCGCGGGCAACGGTCTGTATCTCTCGCCTATCACGCAGGTTCTTATCGAGAAGTGCGTTTCCGGCTGGAAGGAAATAGAGTTCGAGGTAATGCGCGACTCGAAGGGCAACGTTATCACGATATGCTCTATGGAGAACGTCGATCCCGTCGGCGTACACACGGGCGACTCTATCGTTATAGCGCCGTGCGTTACTCTTGCCGATAAAGAGTATCAGATGCTGCGCTCTGCGGCGCTGCACATCATCGACGCACTGGGCGTTGAGGGCGGCTGCAACGTACAGTTCGCGCTCAATCCCGAGAGCTTTGAATATGCCGTTATCGAGGTAAACCCGCGTGTATCGCGTTCGTCGGCGCTGGCTTCAAAGGCTACGGGCTACCCGATAGCTAAAGTTGCTTCAAAGATCGCTATCGGCTATACGCTTGATGAAATTCTTAACGCCGTAACAGGCACCACCTACGCCTGTTTCGAGCCGTCCATTGACTACGTTGTTGTAAAGTTCCCCAAGTGGCCCTTTGATAAATTCGTTTACGCCAAGAGAGAACTCGGCACGCAGATGAAGGCAACGGGCGAGGTAATGGCTATCGGCACTTCCTTCGAGCAGGCTATAATGAAGGCGGTTCGCGGCGCGGAGATCGGTCACGACTGTCTGCGTTCGCCCAAGCACGAGGCTATGAGCGACGAGGAGATTGTTAAGAGACTCCACAACTGCGACGACGAAAGAATATTTGTAGTATACGAAGCGCTCAGAAGAAACGTTTCCGTTGACGAGATCCACAAGATCACCATGATCGACGAGTGGTTCTTAAACAAGTTCCGCAAGCTCATCGACGTTGAAAGACAGCTCGAAAGCGGCGATGATTCGTTTGAGCTTTATGAACACGCCAAGAAGCTCGGTTTCCCCGACAAGACCATTGAGAGAATGACAGGCAAGCCGATACAGAAGAAGCTCCGTGCCGTTTACAAAATGGTTGACACCTGCGCGGCGGAGTTCGCGGCTATGACACCGTATTTCTACTCCACCTACGACAGCGAGGACGAGGCTGCCGAGTTCATCAATTCGAAAAATTCGGGCAACAAGACCGTTATCGTATTCGGTTCGGGACCTATCCGCATCGGACAGGGCATCGAGTTCGACTATGCTTCCGTTCACTGCGTATGGGCGCTGAAGGAGCGCGGCTTTGATGTTGTAATAGTCAACAACAACCCCGAGACCGTTTCCACCGACTTCGACACCGCCGACAGACTGTATTTCGAGCCGCTCACCAACGAGGACGTTATGAACATCATCAACGTTGAAAAGCCTTATGGTGTTGTTGTGGCATTCGGCGGACAGACGGCTATCAAGCTCACAAAGCACCTTGCGGCGCAGGGCGTAAATATAATGGGTACTCCTCCCGATTCTATCGACGCGGCGGAGGACAGAGAGCGCTTTGACGAGCTGCTTGAACAGCATCAGATCAAGCGTCCGCAGGGCTTTACGGTAATGACCACCGACGAGGCTCTTGAAGTGGCAAACAAGATAGGCTATCCCGTGCTTATGCGTCCTTCCTACGTTCTCGGCGGACAGAATATGATAATCGCCTTCAACGACGCGGACATCAAGGAGTACATGGCGATAATCTTAGCGCAGGAGATAGAAAACCCGATACTCATAGACAAGTACCTTATGGGTACCGAGCTTGAAATCGACGCTATCTGCGACGGCGAGGATATTCTTATCCCCGGCATCATGGAGCATATCGAAAGAACAGGCGTTCACTCGGGCGACTCTATCGCAGTTTATCCCGCATGGAACGTTTCCGACAGGCTCATCGAGCGCATTATTGACTGCTCGAAAAAGCTCGCGGTCTCGCTCAAAACAATGGGTCTTGTAAATATCCAGTATCTGATAAACAACGACGAGCTTTATGTAATAGAAGTAAACCCGCGTTCTTCGAGAACCATTCCTTATATAAGCAAGGTTACGGGCGTTCCTATGGTAGACCTTGCCACAAGATGTATGCTCGGTGAAAAGCTGGCAGACATGGGCTACGGCACGGGTCTTTACAGAAATTCGCCTTATGTGGCGGTCAAGGTGCCTGTATTCAGCTTTGAAAAGCTGATAGACGTTGATAACCATTTGGGTCCCGAGATGAAGTCCACGGGCGAAGTTCTTGCCGTTGCAAGCTCGCTTGAAGAAGCTCTTTACAAGGGTCTGACTGCGGCGGGCTACAAGCTGCGCGTTGAGGGCGGCGTGTTCATCACCGTCCGCGACACCGATAAGGGCGAGATTCCGCAGACCGCAAAGGCATTCTTTGACTTAGGCTTCAAGATCTACGCTACTCATGGTACGGCGAAGGTTCTGCTCGACCACGGCATTCCCTGCGAGGAGGTTGCCAAGATCGGCGAGGCGGAGTGGAACACCCTTACGCTTATCGAAAGCGGCAAGGTGAGCTATGTTATCTCCACCAGCTCGAAGGGCAGAAGTCCGCAGCGCGACAGCGTTAAGATTCGCCGCAAGACAGTTGAGAGAAACATTCCTTGTCTGACCTCTATCGACACGGCGAACGCCATTGCGGCTTCTATCCGTTCGAAGTATTCCGAAAAGACCACCGAGATCGTTGACATCAACAATATGCGTCAGGAGAAGAAGAAGGTCGCGTTCACCAAGATGCACGGCTGCGGCAACGACTATATCTACTTCAACTGCTTCGACCAGCGTGTTGACAACCCGGAGGGTCTTGCTATCGCCCTTTCCGACAGGCATTTCGGCATCGGCGGCGACGGCGTTATCCTTATTCAGCGCTCCGAGATAGCAGAGGGCAAAATGCGTATCTTCAACCTTGACGGTTCGGAAGGCATGATGTGCGGCAACGGTATTCGCTGTGTAGCGAAGTTCATGCGCGATAACGGTCTTGTTGACAAGGACGAGTTCGACATCGAGACCCTTAGCGGCATTATGCACATCAAGCTGATTCGTCACTACGGCGAGGTAAACGGCGCTACGGTAAACATGGGTGCGGCTATCCTTGACCCTGCGCAGATCCCCACCACCCTCGCACCCGATGAGAACGGCAAGGTAGTTGACCGCGCTGTAAAGATCGGCGGCAAGGACTACAATATCACCTGC
>CACYSH010000146.1 GCA_902776945.1 uncultured Ruminococcus sp. | reverse complement strand
AAACGGCTTTGAGGAGCTTGAGGCGATAGCGCCTATCGACGTTTTAAGACGCGCAGGCTCGAACGTGGTCACTGTGGGCGTAGGTTCGAAGCAGGTCACATCGGCGCATAATATCGGCTTTACGGCTGACATCACGGCGGAGGAGATATGTCTGTCTCCCGACCTTGAAATGGTAATCCTGCCCGGCGGTATGCCCGGTGCCGATAATCTTGAAAATTCCCCCGAGGTGCAGGCGGCTATCGACTACTGCGCCGAAAACGACCGCTGGATAGCGGCTATCTGCGCCGCGCCGAAGATACTCGGTCACAAGGGGCTTCTGGCGGGCAAACGCTGCACCTGCTTCCCCGGCTACGAAAAGGCTTTGAAAAACGCGGTTATCCTGCCCGAGCTTGTCGTTAAGGACGGCAGATTCGTTACCGCGAAGGGTGCGGGAGCGGCGCTCAAGTTCGCGCTAAAGCTCGTTGAAGTACTGTTCGGCAAGGAAAAGGCGGCGGCACTTTCGTCGTCCATGCAGTACAAATAATATGCTGCCGAAGGGAAAAAGCGCTTTTCGCAGAGAGATACTCGGCAGAAGAAAAAGCCTGCCTGCATGGCGGCTTGCCGAAAGCTCGCGGCTTATCGCGCAGAACGTGATAAATTCGGAAGAGTACAAAAAATCGGATACTCTGCTTTGCTTTGTGCCTACCGGAATCGAAGTTGACACCCGCCCCGTGATCGAAAGGGCGCTCTCAGAAGGCAGGCGGGTGGCTGTTCCGCGCTGCATAAGCGGAAAAACGGAGATGCGGTTTTATTATATCAGCGGTTACGGCGACCTCGAAAGAGGCGCTTTCGGCATTATGGAGCCTGTCAGCCGCTGCCCCGAATGTACAGACTTTTCGGGGGCGCTGTGCGTGACCCCCGCGCTCTGCTGCGGCAGAAACGGCGCACGAATGGGCTACGGACGGGGCTATTATGACAGATTTTTCGCGGGCTTCGGCGGGATAAGCTGCGCCGTTATCCCGGAGGAATTTCTGTTTGATACCATACCCTGCGAGCCGACCGACATTCCGGCAGATATGATAGTCACGGAAAACGAGCTTATCAGGCTTGCGGCGAATTAACGCAGGGAAAAGTAAGGAAGGATAGACAAGCTATGGATAACAATAATAATGAAAGGAATACTCCGGATATTTCCTTTGGTGCGGGCGCACCTGCGGGACTTTTCAGCGACCCGCCCGAAAGCGCTCCCGCAAAGCAGCGCGTCGAGCTTGACAAGGACAAGCCGGCGGCTCCTGCGGATAACGCCGCTCCCGCGCCTGTCACCAATAACGCTCCTGCGGCGCAGAAACAGCCCGTCCGCATGAAAAAGCCCGGCGAGCCGCAGAAAAAAGCCGTTCCGCCGGACGAAAGAAAGCCGGGCGGCGCGGCTCCTGTAAGGCGCAAGGCTCCCGCGGGACGTTCCGCCGACGATACGCGGCGCTTTGTTTCTCAGCCGCGCACCGCTAACGGGCATGACGTAAGCCCCGAAGCCGACGACATTACCCGCCACTTCGGCAGATCGGCTGCCGGAAATACCGCTCCGTTAAAACGTCAGAACCCTCCGCGCCGTCCCGCCGCAGAAGAAGGTAAGCGCGAACAGCCCGCACGCGCCGCACAGAAAAGGCGCAGACCTGTCCGCCGCAAAAAGAAAGAACATATGTTCAACACCTCGATCATTACAGGGCTTACCATAACTATCGTTGTTATTTCGGTCTCGATAGTGCTTGCCACGAGCGGCATAACGCTTGGTATGGAATACTTAGGCTACAACAAGTCCGACAAGGAGGTAACGTTCAACATACCCGAAGGTGCCGACAGCGAGCAGATAATCGACCTGCTTATAGACAACAATATCATCACGAACCGCACGCTTTTCAAGGCGGCGCTGCGTATCGTTGACGAGCCGATACTCTATCCCGGCGACATAACCCTTTCACCCAACACCAGCTACCCCGAAATAATCAAGACGATAGGCAAGCAGCGCGAGCTTTACGAGACCGTAACGCTCACGTTCCAGGAAGGCACCAACCTCCGCGCCATTGCCGCAAAGCTCGAAAAGAACAACGTCTGCAAGGCGAGCGACTTCCTGTGGCAGTTCAACAGAAAGCTCGATCTGCCGATAGATTCCAAGATCAGCCATTCCTCCGACGTTTATATGGATATGGAGGGCTACTTCTTCCCCGATACCTATGAATTTTATGTGAACGACTCGGCTTACAACGTTTCCAAGATCGTGCGCGAGAACTTCGACAGCAAGATCACACCCGAAATGTACGCACGAATGAGTGAGCTGGGAATGGATCTCAACCAGGTGATAACGCTTGCTTCGATAGTTCAATGTGAGGCGGGCAACACCGAGCAGATGCCTGCTATCGCAAGCATTTTCCTGAACCGTCTGAAAGACCCGCAGACCTTCCCGAATCTCCAGTCGGACGCTACCAAGAACTATGTCGAGAAGGTCATTGACCGCGTTGAAACATCGACCGCGATGCTCGACCACTACAAGAACGTTTATGACACCTACGTTTGCTTCGGACTGCCTGCGGGGCCCGTTTGCAGCCCAGGTCTTGACGCGATAAACGCGGTGCTTTACCCCGAAGACACCAAGTATTATTACTTCTGTCATAATCTCGATACAGGCGAGGTATTCTACGCCGAAAGCTACGAGCAGCATCAGAAGAATCTCAAAAAGGCAGGTCTGAAAGAGTGACGGCTAACAAATATTTCCGTCCGCTGGAGGTGCTTTCCCCTGCGGGCGATACCGAACGGCTTGAAGCGGCGCTGGATTTCGGCGCGGACGCGGTTTATCTCGGCGGACGAATGTTCGGCATGAGGGCTGCTTCGCCGAATTTCACTCCCGAACAGCTGAAAGCCGCCTGCGATATGGCGCACTCTATGGGCAGGCGGGTCTATCAGACCATGAACACCCTGCCGCGCAATAACGAGATCCCTCTGCTCGAAGGCGCTGTAAACGACGCAGTTTCGGCGGGAGTTGATGCGCTTATCGTCAACGATGTGGGCGTACTTTCGCTTGTGAAAAAATACGCGCCCGGCATGGAGATACACATTTCCACACAGACGGGCGTGGTGAACTACGTCACGGCGACCGAGCTTTACAATATGGGCGCGAAAAGAGTCGTGCTGGCGCGTGAGCTTTCGCTTGACGAGATCGCGGAGATTCGCGCCAAAACGCCCGCAGAGCTTGAAATAGAGGTCTTCGTTCACGGCGCTATGTGCATGAGCTTTTCGGGCAGGTGTCTCATTTCAGATTACATGATCGGGCGCGATGCAAACCGCGGCGAATGTGCGCAGCCCTGCCGCTGGGGGTACCACCTTATGGAGGAAAAACGCCCCGGCGAGTTTTTCCCCATTTTCGAGGACGAGCGCGGGACTTTCATCTTAAACGCGAAAGACCTCTGCATGATCGACCACATCGACAAGCTCGCCGCTGCGGGCGTTGACAGCCTGAAAATCGAGGGGCGGGCGAAATCGAGCTACTATGTTTCGGTGATAACGAACGCTTACCGCCGTGCAGTTGACATTTTCCTTGCCGACCCCGAGCATTTTTCGCTGCCGAAAGCGATACATGACGAGGTGTTCAAGGTCAGCCACCGCGCTTACTGCACGGGATTTTTCTTCGGACACCCCAAGGATTGCCAGTATTACGAAAGCAGCGGATATATCCGCGACTGGGACGCGGCGGCTATCGTCACGGGCTATGACGAGGAAAACGGGCTTTTGCAGTGCGTTCAGCGGAATAAATTCCTGCGCGGCACAAAGGCAGAGCTGCTCGAACCGGGCGGCGAGCCTGTCGAAATGGCGCTTGACGAGCTTTTCGACGAGAACGGCGAGCCTATCGAGGACACGCGCCACGCGGCGATGAAGTTTTCGATAAAGTGTGCCAGACCGTTCAAAAAGCATACTATCATTCGCATAGAGAAATAATTCAGACAGATTTTAAGGCGGGGGCAGATTTGACCCCGCCTTTTGCTTTGCACACAAAAATCGCAAAGCGCGGGGCAGGCAAAATTTTTTTTACGACGGGGCAGGATTTGCGGGAAAGCGGCGGTGGCAAGCCCCGCCCTACAATGTATGTTATGAAACACAATACAATCCCCGCACGGCAGCAAAACAAGCCCGACAGCTGCGACCGCTTGGCGCTCGCTCATACGGCACTATTGCACCGCACTCGCCTGTCGCGCCAAACGCCGTCTGTCGGGCTTGTCTGTTTATACGCCGCCCGTGATATTAGTCTTTGATGTGCTGGCAGAGATCAAAGGCGAATCCCGAAGGCGACTTCATCATGGCAGACTTGTTCGTTTTGGTATCGACGGTTTTCTCGCCGCCTGCCTTGGTGAATCCTCTTTCGGTGAGGAACTTGAAAGCCTCGTCGAAGTCGTCAACGTTAATGCGGATAAGGGTCATGTCCTGCGGAACGGGTACGTTCGCCACGTCTACATAGAAGCCGTTAGCGTCCTTCATGCGCACGCTGGTAAAGTCCACGTTGCCGGTGTTCGCGTCGAGACTGTGGCGCTTTTCAAAGCCCAGAGCCTCAAACAGCTTGATAACGTTTTCTGCGTCCTTGGTAACGATAAGCGGGTTGAAAGTTGTGATTTTCATAATGTTTACTCCTTTTTTGATAAATAAAATTCCGTTTTCAAATTTTAGCAGGTTTACTTACGATCTTTTTTGTGCTTGATGAGATTTATCATTGTACCGCCGGGGGATACATAGGACGCAGCTGTGAAAGATTCGCACTCGAAAACCTCGGTTTGCTGCGAGAGCATCTTGAATCCCTTTGATGTCAGAAGTTCAACGGCTTCCTCAAAATTATCAACGTTCACGCGGAGCGCTACAATGTCTTTTTCGGGTTTCACATCACCGACAGCGACAGTGGGGCAGATGTCTACACGGAAACCGTCCTTGTTCTCTAAAACGTAACGTTCGACTTTTCCGTAGTTGCTGTTTTCAATAACAGGGTGATGCTTTACGGTAAATCCCAGTTCTTCGTACAGCTTTAATGCAGCCTCGGCATTGTTGGTGATAATTATCGGGTTAAAGGACGTTATCTTCATAAAAAATACCTCCGTTAAAAATTTCAGTTTAATTAATTATTGTCCGTGTCCTTTTTGTGATAAGAAAGCGCTATGATAAAGCCCGAGGGCGATACCATTATGTTGAACTTCGAAGAGCCGGTATCTACCGTATCCTTGGCGGCTTCGTGCCTTGCCATTCTGAAACCGTGCGCTTTGAAGAATTCAACTGCTTCATCAAAATCGCTGACGTTAATGCGGATAAAGGTTCGCTCCTGATCGTCCGACTGCGTTATGTCTACATAAAAGCCGTCGTCGTTCTTCATGCGGTAATCGGTAACGCTGTTCATACCAATATCGTCCTTGGTGTGGTGCTTCTTAAAGCCCAGTTCTTCGAAAAGCTTGATCGTGTTCTCTGCGTCCTTGGTAACGATAAGCGGGTTAAAAGTTGTGATTTTCATAATATTATTCTCCTGAAATTTATTTCTTGATATGCTGCATAAGTATAATTCCAAAGCCTGAAGGCGAGATCATATGAGCGCCCTTAAAAAATTGTTCATCAATGGTAGTATCACAGCCCATTGCATTTTCGAATCCGTGTTCCTTGAGTATCTGATAGCACTCCTCAAAATTATCAACGTTCATACGAATAAGAGTAATATCGTGAGTAAACTTCTCAGTTTTATTAATATCAATAGCGAAGCCTTCCTCGTTTTTCAGACGTGTACTGGCAGTAACTATTCCGTTTATTTCTTCATGCTGATGACGTATTTCAAAGCCGAGCGATTCAAACAGCTTAACAGTATCATCATACTTTGAAGTAAGTATAGAGGGGTTAAAGGTTGTGATCTTCATTTCAATTTCTCCTAAAATAATGTTATTCCTTTATGTGCTGGCAGAGGTCGAAGGCGAATCCCGAAGGCGACTTCATCATGGCGGATTTGTTCGTCTTGGTATCGACGGTGTTCTCGCCGCCTGTATTGGTGAAGCCGCGGTCGGTGAGGAACTTGAAAGCCTCGTCGAAATCGTCAACGTTAATGCGGATAAGGGTCATGTCCTGCGGAACGGGTACGTTCGCCACGTCTACATAGAAGCCGTTAGCGTCCTTCATGCGCACGGTGGCAAAGTCTACCTCGCCTATGTCCGTCTC
>CACYSH010000145.1 GCA_902776945.1 uncultured Ruminococcus sp. | reverse complement strand
GCTATGCTACAATTAAGGCAGGAACAAACAAGAAATATGAACGTGTTCACATCATTTCAACAGAGGATCTTTTTATGCATTTTGGAAAGACCATCAACACTAAAGACTGTATGCTTATATATATTTCGTTCCGACAGTAATAGGATCCTGTTTTTAATTTACAGCGGAACGATTGATCGTTAGTTTTATGAGCGGTATTTTGATAATGCATATTTATCCCTCCATAAGTACCGACAAAAATCGGGTATTTTATAAGTAAAAAACGAAAACTGCAACCAAATTGTAATATATACTCTGTGTTGGAGTAAGATATTATTCTTCTGTACATCATAGAATAACCGTTACTGTATTTCACTCTCAATACAAATATTTATTCCTTGAACGAGAAAAGGACTCTGCGCCCCAAACGGGTACAAAGTTCTTTCTTGTGGTGTTATGATTTTACTGGTAAATAATGTAAAAGCCAATATATTGACAAAACATAAGCCTGGCAGTATAATTATTGTATACCATACTTATTCGGAAAGCGAGGCATAACCATGAATCTGAACACCACCCCCGACCTCCCCTCTGAACACCACCCCCGACCTCCCCCGCGACGAATACACCGAGATCATATACGAATCAACCTGCTTCGGCGAGCCTGCCGATTCCGAAAGCGCGGAGGATATCGCCGCAGGTATCAGGCGTGCGCTGGAGATCGACGCCCGCCCCGTGTTCCTTGAAGGCTTGTCAGCGAGGCTCACGCAGCTGGAAACGCCCTGCTCAGCTGCCGATACAGAAATAATGCTCGCGGAGGTGAAACGCCGCTACAAAGATATTCTCGGTTTCGCCTGTCCCCGCACCGTGCTGGAATGGATCAAAGGCACCACCCCGGGTGTGACCAACCGCCGCAATAACTACGACCTATGTGGATGTTTTGAGTTGAATATTTTATCGGGAACTGCTCATTTAAGTGCAGTTTCCGTTTTTTTACTAATTTGTATATGATTCGAAATAATGTGCTTTAGAACTTGAAAAATATGTTGAAATGTGATATAATAGAAGTGGTATAAGCATATCGGCAAGGAGGTGCTGTTCTATGTCGCCCGAAGAAAAAGCAAGACTGATAATTGATAAGAATCTTGAAAGCTCCGGTTGGGTCATTCAAGACAGGAAGGATATGAATATCCATGCTTCTTTGGGCGTGGCGGTCAGGGAATTTCCCACAAGCACCGGAGAAGTCGATTATGCGCTGTTTATTGAAGGCGTTCCTGTCGGGGTGATCGAAGCCAAACGCGAAGAATCTGGAGAGAATCTCACGAGCGTAGAGGAACAGACCGCACGATACGCCGGAAGTGAGTTTAAAAATGTTCCGAACGGTTATAAGATTAGATTTGTGTATGAGGCAACCGATAAGCTGATCCGGTTCACCGATTATAATGACAAAAGCTTTCGTTCGAGGAAGGTGTTTGCTTTTCATCGTCCGGAAACGCTGAAAAAGTGGGCTGACAGCAAGGATACTATCAGAAACAATATGAAGCGCTTCCCGGAACTTAATACGGAGGGTTTCCGCGATTGTCAGATAAAAGCGATAAGGAACCTTGACAAGTCTTTCGCCGCGAATAAGCCGAAGGCGCTGGTGCAGATGGCTACCGGTGCAGGCAAGACCGTTACTGCTATCACCGAGGTTTACAGACTGCTGAAATACGGGAAACTCAATCGGGTATTGTTCCTTGTTGATACTAAGAGCCTGGGAGAACAGGCGGAACGCGAATTCCTGGCGTACAAGCCGAATGACAACAATCGCTCTTTCTCACAGCTTTACGGTGTCCGCAGGCTCAACAGCTCTTATATACCGGACGATATTCAGGTATGTATCAGTACGATACAGAGAATGTATTCTATTCTTAAAGGGGAAGAACTGGACGAATCCGCCGAGGTACAGTCCCTCAATGAGATGAAAAACGCCGATAAAGCCGAGCGTAAGGAGGTCGTTTATAACGAAAAGTATCCTCCCGAGTTTTTTGATTGCATAATCGTGGACGAGTGCCATAGATCTATATATAACGTGTGGAGCCAGGTGCTGGAATACTTTGACGCTTTTATTGTCGGATTGACGGCAACGCCCGACAAGCGCACATTTGCGTTCTTCAATGAGAATATCGTCAGCGAATATTCGAGAGAGCAGGCGATAATCGACGGAGTGAACGTCGGAGAAGATATATTCGTGATCGAAACAGAGGTCGGCAAGAACGGCGCCCATATAATGAAGCAGTCAATCGAGATAAGGGACAGGCTTTCGAGAGTAAAGCGCTGGAAACAGCTTGATGAGGACGTTGATTATGCGCCGTCGCAGCTTGACAGGGATATAGTGAACCCGAGCCAGATACGTACGGTGATACGAACTTTCAGGGATAACCTTTACACGAGGCTGTTCCCGCACAGAAACGAAGTGCCGAAAACGCTGATATTCGCAAAGACCGACAGCCACGCGGACGATATAATCCAGATCGTGCGGGAGGAGTTCGGAGAGGGTAATGATTTCTGCCGCAAGATAACTTATTCTGCGGAGAAGCCCGAATCGGTGCTGAGCGATTTCCGTAATCAGTATTACCCGAGGATAGCAGTTACCGTTGATATGATCGCGACGGGAACGGACGTAAAGCCGATAGAGTGCCTTATTTTCATGCGTGACGTTCGCAGCAGGAACTATTTTGAGCAGATGAAAGGGCGCGGCACAAGAACGCTCGGCAGGGACGATCTCAAAAAGGTCACTCCTTCGGCAAACGAGGCTAAAGACCATTTCGTTATCGTTGACGCGGTGGGCGTTACGAAATCGAGAAAGACCGATACAAGACCTCTCGAGCGCAAGCCCTCAGTCAGCATGAGGGAGCTCATGGAGAAGGTCGCGCTGGGGCATAAGGACGAGGACACGCTTATCTCACTTGCGAACAGGATAATCAGGCTCAACGCGCAGATGGATAAGTCCGAGAAGAAGCGATTCGAGGAGATAGTCGGCAGGAGCGCGAGCGAGACCGCGCAGAAGCTGATAAACGCTTTTGACGACGATACCGCCGCGGAAAGGGCGCTCGTCGTGCTGAACGATGAAACGGAGCCGACGGAGGACGAGCTTGAAAAGCTGGAATCCGCACGAAAAGCGCTTATAAAAGAAGCCGTGGAGCCGTTCTATAAGTACGAGGTGCGGGAGTTCATTGAGAATGTAAGGAGATGTCACGAGCAGATAATCGACAACGTGAACCTTGACAGCGTGCTGTTCGCGGACTACGACGGCAACCGTCAGGAGAACGCCGAGCGCGTGATAAAGTCATTCCGCGAGTTTATCGAGGAAAACAAAAACGAGATAATCGCTATGCGGATAATTTACGATCAGAGCTACAAGGACAGACCTATGGCGATAAGCAGGCTGAAAGAGCTGTACGAAAAGCTGAAAGCGCGGGGTATCACCGTTCAGCGGCTGTGGGACTGCTATGCCATAAAGCAGCCCGAAAAGGTGCGGGGAACTATGGCGCAGCTTACAGACCTTATCTCGCTGATACGCTTTGAGATGGGCTACGCGGACGGTCTTTCTCCGTTCGCGGACAGGGTGAATTACAACTTTATGCAGTGGACGCTCCGAAAGAACGCTGGCGCGGTGCATTTCACCGACGAGCAGATGGAGTGGCTGCGCTTGATAAAAGACCATATCTCCGCGTCGCTGAGTATCGAGCCCGACGACCTCGACCTCAGCCCCTTTGACCGCAAGGGCGGCTTGGGCAGGTTCTACGAGGTTTTCGGGGACAGGTATGAGGAGATATTGGCGGAGATGAATGAGGTATTGGTGGCGTAATAATGGTAAAAATAGAAACAATTATAGAGTTAAAAAAGGGAAAAAAGCCCAATTCAATTAGTTTGTTATCTGAAAATGGCGCTCTTCCTTATGTAGATATAAAAGCATTTGAAAAAGGGATTATAGAAGCATATACAAATGATGACAAATGTATATCATGTGAAGATGGAGACTTATTGATTGTTTGTGACGGTTCACGGTCGGGGCTTGTTGGTAGAGCAATAAAAGGATATGTTGGTTCCACTCTTGCAAGAATTGATATTGATAGTTCTGCTGATAAGGACTATATATATTACTTCATTCAAGGAAAATATGCTTTACTTAACACACAGAAAAAAGGAACGGGAACTCCACATCTTAATGCAGCATTATTAAAAGAATCGAGAATTTTTCTTCCCGATATATCTACGCAACGCCGTATAGTCGCCAAAATAGAAGAGCTGTTCTCGCAGCTTGACAGCGGCGTTGAAACGCTGAAAAAGACTAAAGCGCAGCTGGCGGTTTACAGGCAGGCGGTGCTGAAAGAGGCGTTTTCTCCTATGGAGAATTGGGAGCATAAAAGATTATCAGAAATCGGTGTAGTTAATCTTGGGCGTCAACGCTCACCAAAAAATGTATCAAATAATTATCCGACAAAATATATAAGGGCAGCGAATATTACAGAAACTGGTTTATCATTAACTGATGTTTTAGATATGGAGTTTACTCCAAAAGAGAAAGAAAAATATCTATTAAAACACGGGGACATTGTTGTTTCTGAGGCATCGGGCAGCATTACGCAGGTAGGAAAGCCTGCAATATGGGAAGAACAGCTTTCAGAGTGTTGCTTTCAGAATACGGTAATACGGTTAAGGCTAAAAAATGATAACCCTAAGTATGTGTATTGGTATCTAAAGTACCTGTATGTTAATGGGTACTATTCAAGGATAGTTGGCGGTGTTGGAATAAATCATATTGGAGCTGGTAATTTCTCGAATATTGAAATTGACCTTGCTCCAATATCAGAACAAGATAAAATAGTAAATCAAATAGAATCCCGCCTATCCGTCTGCGACAGCATAGAGAAAATCGTTGATGAAGCCTTGCAGCAGGCGGAGGGGCTTAGGCAGAGTATTTTGAAGAAGGCGTTTGAGGGGGAAATATAAGTGTCCGATAACACAAATACAATAATATCAAAAGTATGGGGAATGTGCAACCCGCTGCGTGATGACGGCGTTTCTTACGGCGATTATCTGGAGCAGCTTACATATCTGATATTTCTGAAAATGTCCGACGAGTATTCAAAGCCGCCGTACAAAAAGCAGACTGGCATACCGCAGGGCTACGGCTGGACGGATATGAGCGGGCTGAAAGGCGAGGAGCTTGAAAGGAAATATAAGGATATACTTGAAAAGCTCGGGCAGCAGGGCGGCATACTCGGCAGCATATTCAAGCAGGCTTCAAACAAGATAAGCAACGCCTCGATACTGTACCGCATAGTGCAGATGATCGACAAGGAAAAGTGGGTGTCGATGTCGTCCGACGTAAAGGGCGAGATATATGAGGGCTTGCTGCAAAAGAACGCCGAGGACGTAAAAAGCGGCGCGGGACAGTATTTCACGCCGCGCCCGCTTATCCGCGCAATGGTGAAATGTCTGCGTCCCGAGCCCATGAAGACCATTGCCGACCCGTGCTGCGGCAGCGGCGGATTTTTCCTCGCGGCGCAGGATTTCATAGCAAATAATTATACCCTCGACCGCGATCAGAAAGCCTTCCTGAAAAACGAAACGTTCTACGGCAACGAGCTTGTTCCCGCGACCTTCAAGCTGTGCCTGATGAATCTGTATCTGCACAATATCGGCGATATTTATGGAAATATCCCCGTAGCGAACGGCGATTCCCTGCTGACAGACCCGGGCTACCGCGTGGACTATGTGCTGACGAACCCGCCATTTGGCAAAAAGTCGTCAATAACGTTCACGAACGAAGCGGGCGAGCAGGAGGAAGAAGACCTCGTGTATAACCGCAGTGACTTCTGGACGACGAGCTCGAACAAGCAGCTGAATTTTGTGCAGCATATCAACACGCTCCTCAAAGCGGACGGCAGGGCGGCTGTTGTCGTTCCAGATAACGTTCTGTTCGAGGGCGGCGCAGGAGAGACTGTCCGCGAAAAGCTGCTGCAAACCGCCGATCTGCATACTATCCTTCGTCTGCCCACGGGAATATTCTATAAGCCGGGCGTCAAAGCAAATGTTATATTCTTCGACAAGCGCCCAGCAAGCCCCGATATTCAGACGAAAGATGTATGGATATACGATCTGCGCACCAATATCCATTTCACGCTGAAAAAAGACCCCATGACCGACAAAGATCTTGAGGAGTTTATCGCTTGCTTTAATCCCGCCAATCCTCATGACCGACATGAAACGTGGTCGGAGGAGACCCCCGAAGGCAGATGGCGCAGATTCACGGTTGACGAAATATTGTCCCGTGACAAAAAGAGCCTTGACATCTTCTGGATCAAAGACAAGTCCCTTGCCGATCTTGACAATCTTCCCTCGCCCGACGAACTTGCCGACGATATCATAGAAAATCTGCAAAGCGCGCTGGAGAGCTTTCAGGAATTGAAGGAGCAGTTGAAATAAAAACGAACTGCCGCATATCATGCACCAGTCCGTCAGATATATTCGGTTTGTTTCGCTTGAAGCGTCTTTGGTTGTCTGGTGCCCTCCGCGAGGGATAAGCCTTTTCTGATAGCTTTCATACTGCACCTCCGTTAATTGTCGAGTTTGGTTTTGAATGCGGACGTTATTATCTTGATGAATACTGCCTTTACAGCTGCGAGAGCAGCGGCTTTGGCTATGTTCTTGATATTGTTATGGTGTTAGTCTCAAAATGGGTAGATAGATTGACTTCGAGCGCGAAATGTGCTAAAATATATAAAACAGCAATAACCCGTTCGGGAGGTCTGATCAT
>CACYSH010000144.1 GCA_902776945.1 uncultured Ruminococcus sp. | reverse complement strand
TAGGCGATTTTCATATATGGGTGCGCATTGCGTGTCCGTGAACGCCCCACAAAATCGCGATTTTTACGACATTTTAGAATAGGTTAATGCGTATGGGGCTTGCCCCCGCCGCGATTTTCAAAACTTCGCGCAATTCTTTGCGAAAATCGCTTCGCTCTTTCGCAAATTAAAATCGGCAATTTCTTTGTTTCCGCTCACTTTTGCAGATTTTATCAATCTGCTTGTTTTTGCGGGTTTTGCTTGAAATTGCCGATTTTAATTTTGTACGGATTGACTTCTTGCTATTTCTCACGATGCTTTAACCGCTCAGTCCCTGGGGGAAACCCTTCTGAAGAAGGGTTATCCCTGCACGAACTTGTTCGTGCCGACCCCTTTCCTAAGACTTTTGATATGCCCTCACTTTGCATTTCTTTTCAGACTGCGGTAGATCACCCACATTCCCGCAGCAATAAGCGCAGCCCCGATAAATCCGCCCAGAGTCACCCCGAGCCATATCATCACCGCGCCCGCAAGAACAAACGCCCCGCTGTTTTCCTTACGCATAAAAAAATCACCCCGGCAGGAAGTATTCCCCGCCCGGGTGAAAAATATTCGTCATTAGTCGATCTCGACCATGATCTTCTGTCCGAGCCTTGTTGCACCGGCACGCATGACAACGCGGATAGCCTTTGCAATCCTGCCCTGCTTGCCGATAACTCTGCCCATGTCCGGCTCCGCAACGTGAAGGTGATAAACTATAACGCCTTCCTCGTTCACGGGATCGGTCGTAACTGTTACAGACTCCTTGTCCTCAACAAGCTCGCGGGCAATGGTTTTTAAAAGTTCTTCCATGAGTATTTTCCTTTCAGTTAAAAAAGCGCGCCCACCGCAGCGCGGTCAGCCCGCTTTAATGAATCAGATAGTGCCGTTCTTCTTAAAGAGAGCCTTAACTCTGTCAGTCGGCTGTGCGCCGTTGGCGATCCAGCTCTTAGCCTTCTCGTCGTCGATCTTAAGAACAACAGGCTCCTTGGTGGGGTCGTAGAAGCCGATCTCCTCGATGAAACGACCGTCTCTCGGGTATCTCGAATCAGCAACAACTATTCTGTAAAAAGGAGCTTTCTTAGCGCCCATTCTTCTCAGTCTGATCTTTACTGCCATATATAATTCACCTCCAAATTTTTCCTTCCATATCTCAACCGGTCTCCCGGATCGAAAGCTATTCAATAACAATGCGCGGTCCCGTGTTCGCGATAAGTATAAGGGACATGATGATGATAAATATTCCCAGCCCCATATAGAACCTGCGTGCGCCCTCTCTGCCGAAGAGCCTGACGAAAAGCCGTGCCTTTGAGCTGTTCATGAACCAGTCATAGTCCTTGTAGGCGCAGTACAGACAAAATACGCCGCCTAAAAGCATTATAAAAGACATAGGCGGTTCACCTCGCTCTCACTTTGTTGGTCAGCCCTTTTTGCGCTTTGAAACGCTTATCGACGGGCCCTGCTTCATATTGCTGTTTCCGCCCTTCGGAATTTCAGGTGCCGATGCCTGCGGCATCGCGCCCATCATCTTGAGCAGATTTGCACGGCTCATACGCTGTTTTTTGCCGTGCAGCTTTCCGCCGCCGCCGATACCGAATTCCTTCATGAGCTTCTGCATCTGGTCGAAGTTTTTAAGCACATTGTTGACCGAAGTAACGTCCGTGCCGCTGCCTGCCGCAATTCTGCGCTTGCGCTTGGGGTCTATTATCGAGGGCTTTCTGCGCTCCTCTGCGGTCATTGACTGGATAATGGCGCGGGTGAGCTTCATCTGCGTTTCGCCGTGCGCGATGTCCGATTCGCTTACCTTTGAAGCGCCGGGGATCAGCTTGACGATAGAAGCGACCGAACCCATTTTGGAGATCTGCTCCATATTTTCGAGCAGGTCGTTCATATCAAAGCCCTTTTCCTGGACTTTTTTCGCCATTTTCTCGGCTTCCTGCTCGTCGATAGTCATAGTCGCCTTTTCGATGAGGGTGAGCATATCGCCCATGCCGAGTATTCTCGAAGCCATTCTTTCGGGGTGGAAAACCTCGAAATCGTCGAGCTTTTCGCCCATACCGACAAACTTGATAGGCTTGCCCGTTACGGAAAGTACCGAAAGCGCCGCGCCGCCCCTTGTGTCGGAATCGAGCTTTGTGAGCAGTACGCTGTCAATGCCTAACGCCTCGTCGAAAGCAGAAGCGACCTTTACGGAATCCTGACCGATCATAGCGTCAACAACGAGCATTATCTCGGTAGGCTCGGCGAGCTTTTTGATGTCTTTAAGCTCGTCCATAAGCTCCTCGTCGATGTGCAGACGACCCGCTGTGTCGATGATAACGAGGTCGTCGCCGTGGTCGGCGGCATATTTAAGACCCTGCTTGACTATCTTGCGGGGGTCGATCTGACCCATTTCGAAGACGGGAACTCCGGCTTTTTCGCCGACTATTTTCAGCTGTTCGATAGCTGCGGGACGGTAAACGTCGGCAGCGATAAGCAGCGGGCGCTTCATCTCGCGCTGCTTGAAATATTTAGCGAGCTTTGCCGCGTGGGTAGTTTTGCCAGCGCCCTGCAAGCCGCACATCATAATGATGCAGGGGGGCTTTTTCGGGAACTCTATCCTCGCGCCGTTGTTGCCCATGAGGGAAACCAGCTCGTCGTTTACTATCTTGATGACCTGCTGCGCGGGAGTAAGGCTCGAAAGCACCTCCTCGCCGACGCTGCGCTCTGTGACCTTCGCCACAAAATCCTTAACGACCTTGTAGCTTACGTCAGCTTCAAGAAGTGCCATTTTGACCTCGCGCATCGCGGACTTTACGTCGTCCTCGGTGAGCTTGCCTCTTGAACGCAGCTTTTTGAAGACGCTGCCCAGCTTTTCGGATAAGCTCTCAAATGCCATAAATACAGCTCCTTTGCTATTTTCTGTGTATGTTGATTATGCAATATCTGAGTTAGAATAAATTTGATTTATGATTTATAATGATCGGAATGCTTGTAATCGTCTGAAAAGCCCGTGCGCCCCGAAACACACATTTATTTCGGCTCGCCGCCGTTCTCGTCCGTCTCGTACTCGCTCAAACCCTCGTCAAGGCTTTCAAGCAGGGCTATCACCTTCATGGCGATGTTCTTGCCAAAGCTCACTCTGCGGCATTCCTCCAGCGCTTCGAGAGCGATCTTCTTGTAGCCTAAAAGCTGTTCGTGCCGCCTGCGCTGTTCGCCCGCAAGCCCCAGCACGCTTTCGTACTGGGTAAGCGTTTCCGCGCCGCGCTTTACCGCGTCGTGAACGCCCTGCCGCGAAATGCCGTACTGCTCGGCGATCTCCGAAAGCGAAAGATCGTCGTCATAGTACATCGACATCATTTCGCGCTGTCTTTCGGTCAAAAGTCCGCCGTAAAGGTCGAGCAGCACGCCTATCTCCAAATTTCTTTCGATACCGACGCTCACCGCCCCTGCACCTCCCGGAAAAGCCAATGCCGTAAAGTATTTGCTCTTTACGCTGATAATAATTATATATCAAGTAAAAGCACTTGTCAAGTGCTTTTCTGAAATTCTTTAAAAAAATTTACAATTTGCAATTTAATAGGCTACAAATATGTGTTATGCTTAAAGAGCTTGATAGTAATAAATGATGATATTGTGAGCCGTTTTTATTGAACTATACGTTTTCACGGACAAAAACGGACAAAAAAGGGGGAGTTTTCCGCAAATGTTTACTTTTAAACTGAAAAACGACAAATACGCTCTCGATCTGCCCGCTCTGACCTATGGCACGGCGAATTTTGAAAGGCTCGATTCCGACGACGCTTATTTTGAGCTGCTCGATACCTATTATAATGACGGCGGACGCTGTCTCGATACCGCCCGCGTTTACTGCGAATGGCTCGAAGACGGCAGGGATTCCTCCGAAACGGTCGTCGGCAGGTGGCTCAAGGCAAGAAACTGCCGCGACGAAATGATAATCTGCACCAAAGGCGGACACCCGCCCGTTGACAACATGGAGCAGTCAAGGCTTTCCCGCGAGGACATCGAGTACGATATTTCGCGTTCGCTCGAAGTAATGGGACTGGATTATATTGACATATATTTTCTGCACCGCGACGACGAGCAGATACCCGTCAGCGAGATAATGCCTGTTATGAACGACATCGTAAAAAGCGGCAGGGCGCATTTTATCGGCGCTTCGAACTGGACTACCGCCCGCATCGAGGAGGCTAACCGTTTCGCGCTCGAAAACGATATGGAGCCTTTCAGGGTAAGTCAAATAAATTACAGCCTTGCGCATTCAAGCACCGACACGTTCGGCGATCCGACCGTAGTGTGCATGAATCTCCGCGAGTTCCGCTGGTATTCGCGCAACAATATCCCCGTTATGGCGTACTGCCCGCAGGCTAAGGGCTTTTTTGCCAAGCTCGCAAAGGGCGAGTCGATGAAGAATCTCCCCGAAGGGCGTTTCACAAGCACGGCGAACCTTGCCCGTCTGGCGAGGGTAAAGCAGCTCAGTGAGGAGAGAAACATTTCGCCGTCGGTGGTGCCGCTCGGTTATCTCAACAGTCAGCCGTTTTTTGTAAGCTCGGTGTTTGCCGCTTCAAAGGCATGGCAGATCGACGAGGACATGAGCGCACAGGATCTGCGTTTCGATGCCAAAACTGCCGCGTTCTTAGAGTACATCATCTGAGAGGCTTTGTGCTTTTTGATTGTAAACGTTTTCTGCGTATTATTGGCATAATTTATCCCTCCGGCTTTTGAACCGGAGGGATTTTTTTGCATTTATTCGTTGTGAACGTCCGTACTTGCCACTATATCGGACACAGCCGCCGGGTCGGAAAGCATATTTTGCAGCTCCCGCGAAAAATACACGGCATTCATGAACCTGTTTTGCAGCTCCTCCTGCAAATCAAAATCCGCATCCATGATGTTGTCAAAGGGCAGATACCCGCCCGCCATTATCGCATGACCGCCGCCCGTGCCGATGTCCTCCAGCGCGTTCGATGTAATCGTTCCCGCGTCAAGATAATCAAGCTCCGAACGTATCGAGAATTTAAGCCCGTTGCCGCGATAGCCGTAAGCCACCGCAAACTGTATTTCCACAAGGGTAAGCATGAAATCGCACACCGAAGCGATAAGCCCGTCCGAAGCCTGCGAATTGATGAACGCAAACCCCACGCCGTCGTAAACGGTGATCGTGCTGAGAGCGTCGGTGTAAGCCTTTAGCTCGCTGAACTCCATTTGGTGATTGGTGAGCTTTTTTAGCTTGTCCTCGTCGCAAAGGTAGAACAGCTTGCGGAACATCTCGATGTCAAGATCGGTAACGCCGCGGTTAAAGCTCTCGGTGTCCATTTTAAGCCCGTAAAGCAGGATAGTCGCGGTGTCGGTGTCCATAGCGATGTCATTCGAAAAGAAATAATCGGCGACGATAGAAGCGCACGCGCCGCAGATACGCACATCGCGGAAACGGTAATCATAGGCGGAGACGGTCGGGTGGTGGTCGATGCAGGCGACGGTCGTGCCGTCGGATTCGGTGATGTTGGAATTATTTGTCTGCACATCGACGTTTACAACATAGTCGTCGGGGGTGATGTCCAGCTTGTCTATCTCGGTCATTTCGATGCCGAAGCTGGTGACAAGTCCCGCGATCGAGGCTTTTGAGACGGTGCCTTTGTAGCAGATAGTGGCTTTGATGCTGAAATATTCCAGCAGCCGCTGCAAGCCGACGGCGCTTGCCACAGCGTCGGGGTCGGGAAAATTGTGCGTCTGTATAAAAACGCGGTGTCCCCTGACGGAATCGAGCAGCCCTTCAAGTCTGTTTGTCATTTTGCTATCCCTCTCATTAACAAAACGAACCCCGGAAATAATTTCCTTTTGCTTACAAAACGGGGCTATCGCGTAAAAATCTTGGTCTGTAAAGCAACCTCCCGGGCGAGCCGGGAGGAACATATTTTTATTTATTTTATCATAGTTCGGCTGAAAATTCAACCATAAAAATCTAAAAAATAATTTTTGTTAAAGTTCCATAAATTTAATTAGCATATATGTGATATTTGTCAAACCGAGGTCAGCCGCTGCGCCCGAACCGCTTGAAGAATGAAGCAATCTTCGTGAAAAAGCCCTGTTTCTGCGGCTCTATGGCAGCGGGCGGCATTTCTGCGCCGGGGTCGTCCTCGCTTTCGGGCGAATCTTCCTGCGCTTCGGTCTCGTCGGTCGGGTCGGGAGCGTCCTCGCTTTTGGGCGAATATTCCTGCGCTTCGGTCTCGTCGGTCGGGTCGGGAGCGTTCTCGCTTTCGGGCGAATCTTCCTGCGTTTTGGTCTCGCCGGTCGGTTCGGGAGCGTTCTCGCTTTCGGGCGAATCTTCCTGCGCTT
>CACYSH010000143.1 GCA_902776945.1 uncultured Ruminococcus sp. | reverse complement strand
CTCACTCTCATTCCCATTCTCAGTAACAATAACATTATCATTTTCAGTCTCATTCTCAGTTACAGTAACAGTATCAGTTACAGTATCATTATCAGTATCGTTTGTATGCTTTTGTATACAATTGTATACACTTGTATCGTTTGATTCATGCGTTTCAGACTTTACCTTGCTCCAACGCTTTTTAATGTTCTCCGAACGCCTTTGACAAGTCTGTTCCCACTTTTCGCGGTCGCGGTCGAGCTGCTGGGCTATCATAACGAACACGGCTTTCAGCGCACCGTCAAAGTCGGGCTGTTCCCCGCGTGAGAAGTAAGCAAACACCGCCGTGAGCAGTCTGCCGCGTTCCTCATAGCTCAGTACCTCGATGATGTTTTCCATGTCTGCGTACAATACAAATGATTTCTTTTCAGCCATAAATTACGTCCCCTTTCGCCGTATCGCGGGAGGGTCTTCCGAAGCATACCCTCTCTATATATAGCGAAAAAACGCCCTTTTGTTGCATACAAACGTGCAACAAATAACGAAATATGTCTTGATTAAAAGAAAAATCATTTATATGCACAATCCGTGCGGGGGATTTTTGGCGGATTTGACGGCAGAATTGTCATATATTTACATACGGCGAATCAAATTGATGTTTGACGAAAATCATTGAAAATCATCATGTGTTTTTTGTGTGGTGGGTCGTAACGTTTGTTGTAGGGGCGCACCTGCGTGTGCGCCCGCCAATAGGCGCAATGTTTCCGAATGGCGCATTGTTTCCCGCGAAAGGGCGTGATGTTTCCGAATGGGCGCACACATAGGTGCGCCCCTACATTATTTATTTTTTTTCGAGCAGCTTTTTGGGGTCGATAAGCGTTATCCGCTCACCGCCGTTCGTGATTATCCCCGCCGCTACGCTGTCCTCGCCGAATGTCATGTACTCCTTTGCCGTGTACGTCACCGATGTTACCACCATGTCCGTTTTTATCGCCGCCGTCGTGCCTTCGCTCTCTATCACCATGAACGTTTCCCTGCCCGTCGGCGCAGCGTCCTCAAAACCCAAACGCCGCCTGAAATCTATAACGGGTATCACCTCGCCGCGCAGATTTATCACGCCCGGTATGTACGGCGGCAAGCCCGGTATCGGCGTGACCTCGCTCGCCGTCAGTATCTCGGCTATGGTCTCTATCCCGAATGCGTATAAGCCGCCCTCCGAACGGAATGTCACCGCCGTCCATGAGGCTTCGTTTTCTTCCTGTTTGTTGCCGAACAATTTCAGTCACCGCCCTTCATTATCTCGGCAGGATCCATGACGATGAGTATGCTGCCGTCGCCCAGAACGCTCGTTCCCGCAAAGCCGCGCTCCTTCAAGCCCATTGCCGCCAAATACGGCGAAAACGGCTTCACGACCAGCTGCATATCTTCGGTGAGCGCGTCCGCAAACAGCGCCGCCGCACCTCTGCCGCTTTTTACTATCATCATAATGCCCTTCGTAAGGTCGGTCTCGGCGTTCTCTATGCCGAAATGCTTTGCCAAACGTATCACGCGGTAGAGCTTGTTCTCGCCGCGCCGCTGTACGGTCTCTGTGCGAACGCCGTTCGCGCCGATGTCGGGGGAACAGATTATCTGCTCGCGGTCGGCGCGGAAGGCTTCAACCATTGTCTGCACGGGCAGCGCAAATTCCTGACCGCCCAGCATTACGCCCATGCAGTCGCTTATCGAAAGCGACATCGGCACGCGGATAGTGAACACCGAGCCTTTCCCCAGCTTTGAATTTACAAGCAGCTTGCCGCCTATCTTTTCAAGGTTTTTCTTTACAACGTCCATTCCCACGCCGCGCCCCGAATATTCCGTTACTTCGGTGTTTGTCGAGAAGCCCGCCGCCATGATAAGGTCAAAGCAGTCCTGCTCGGTGTATTCGCTTTCGGGCTTGGTAAGAATGCCCTTTTCGCGCCCTTTTTCGAGCAGCTTTTTCGCGTCCATGCCGTAGCCGTTGTCGGTTATCGTGATAACAGCGTCGCCCGAGTCGTAAAAAGCCGAAAGCGTTACGGTAGGCTCTTCGGTCTTGCCGCTTTTTTTGCGGTCTTCGGGGGTCTCGATGCCGTGGTCAACGGCGTTTCGCACAAGGTGCATTAGCGGGTCGCCCAGCATATCGGCTACCGATTTGTCAACCTCGGTCTGGTCGCCTTCCATTACGAGCTTTACGCCCTTGCCCAAAGTCTTGTTCATGTCGCGGACGATTCGGTTCATCTTCGAGAACGCGCCGCTTACGGGTACCATTCGCACCGCCATAACGTTGTCCTGCAATTCGTCCGATAGCTTTTTAAGCTCACGCGCCGCCTTGTCGAGTTCGAGGTCGCGCTTGCGCATTTCGGTCATGTACTTATTGTGCAGAACGCCCGATTCGGCAATGACAAGCTCCTGCGTGAGCCGCATAAGGCGGTCGAGCTTTTCGAGCTTAACGGAAATCATGGCTCCGCCTTTGTCCTCCGCGTGTGCGGGAGCCTTTTTCTGCTGTGCGGGTGCCGGTTTTGCCGATTCGGCGGGCTTGGCGGCTTCGGGTGCTGATTTTGCCGCAGACTGTGCGGGTGCGGAAGGCTTGGCGGGTGCGGAAGGCTTTGCGGGAACCGCCGCCTTTGCGGGGGCGGGCTTTGCCGCCGTGCGCTTCTGAACGGGTTCGGCGCTTTCGACATTAAGCCCCGCCCGCAGATGAGCCAAAACCTCGTCGGGCTTGTCGGTCTGTATCTTTATGATAAAGCCGCCCGTCGTTATCTTGTAGCCCGCGCCGTCGGCTTCAAGGTCGGGGGGGATAGTTTTCAGCACCTCGCCGACGGACGTTATCTGATTGAGCAGAACCATTGCGCGTAATTCGGGCATGGCGCAGCTTGACTGATATTTTATCTTGTAGGCGAATATATCCGCGCCGTCTGTCGGATTGTAAATTTCCGCCGCAGGGTCTGCCGCCGCGGGAGCCGCCGCAACAGCCGCCGCAGGGACTATGCCCTTCATCACATCGGCAAAATGGTGTATGCGGTCGGTGAGGTTGGAAAAATCAGTCAGCGGCACGGCGGGGTCGGGAAGACCCTCTGTCTCGTTCTTCAAGCCGTCCGAGCCTTCGTACAAAAGCTCGTAAAGCGCGGGCTTGTCGTAGGAAATAGCGGGGTCTTCGCGGATAAGCGAGAACAGGTCTTCAAGCGCGTGAGCCAGCCCCGACATATTCTGCAAGCCCATCATCGCCGCCGAACCCTTTACCGTGTGCATTACGCGGAAAATCTCGCCAACGTCGTCGGGGGTAAGCTCGTCCGCTTCGGTGCGCATAAGAATGTCGTCGAGCTTTTCAAGCAGCTCGGACGTTTCAAACACGAACATATCGAGCATACCTTCCATGCTGGGGTCGATCTTGCTGCCCGTCATGGGAAGGGTCTTTTTGGGCGCTTTCGCGGGCGCGGGAGCGGGTTCGGCGGCGGGCTTTTCGGGAACGGCTCGCATGACAAGCTCCGCGCTTTCGACATTCAAACCCGCCTGCAAGTGCGCAAGAACGGCTTCGGGCTTGTCGGTCTGAACCTTGATTATAAAGCCGTCGGCGGAAATTTTATCGCCCGCGTCGTCCGCGTCAAGGTCGGCGGGAACGGTTGAAAGCACCTCGCCCACCGCCGCAAGCTGATTCAAAAGCACCATAGCGCGTAATTCGGGCATGGCGCACGTTGCCTGATACTTCACCATGAAGGCGAAAACGTCCTCGCCGTCGGAAGGCAGATAAACGCCCGAATTACCGCCGACAGGCGCGGGAGTTTCAGCCGCAGGAACCGCCGCAGGAGCGGGCGCAATGCCTTTCATAACATCGGCAAAGCGGTGAATGCGGTCGGTAAGGTCGGAGAAATCCGAAAGCGGAATATCCTCATCGGGAAGTCCCTCTGTCTCGTTCTTCAAGCCGTCGGAGCCTTCGTACAGAAGTTCGTAAAGCGCGGGCTTGTCGTAGGAAATAGCGGGGTCTTCGCGGATAAGCGAGAACAGGTCTTCCAAAGCGTGAGCCAGTCCCGACATATTCTGCAAGCCCATCATCGCCGCCGAGCCTTTCACGGTGTGCATTATGCGGAAGATCTCGCCCACGTCGTCGGGGGCAAGCTCGTCGGCTTCGGTGCGCATGAGTATGTCATCGAGCTTTTCAAGAAGCTCGGAGGTCTCAAAAACAAACGTATCGAGCATACCTTCCATGCTCGGGTCGATCTTGCTCATATATATCTCACTCCCACTCTCTTAATAGTTAATAGTTAATAGTGAATAGTGAATAGTTAAGGTGTCCGCTTCGCGGACGTTGCGCGGCGAACGTGCCGCGCATTGACTCGCTGCGCTCGTCAGTTTTAACCGCAAGTGTGTAGTGAAAAATATTAGTGCGGCGCGTAGCGTCCGCATAATATGCGCCGCAGGCGCTCCTTAACTATTCACTATTCACTATTCACTATTAACTTTTATTCACTTTTGCAGCTATTAACTTTTATTTGAACATTTTGTAGCCTTCTCTTACGCATATTTCGCGGAGTTTGCTGTAACAGATGAAATTTATCTTGTGCGGCTTGCGCTTTTCGCCTGTCGTGTAGACCCTCAGCATACAGGTGTCGTTCAGCAGCTGGAACGGATTGCGCGTTATGCGTATCATCGAGATATGCTCCCGCGGCACAAGTATCCGGTGGAAACGGTACCACTTGCAATAACAAAGCACACAGCCGTTTTCGTCAAAGCCTATGCCCGTCCCGAACGCCGAAGCCGTTTTGACTATCACAAGCCATATCATCGGGACGGTGATTATCGTAAGCACCGCGTTCAGGTCGGGGTTGTGGTCGGGGAAATACTTGTTCAGCAGCCTTATTGTAAAAATAGGTATCAGACACAGCAGCACGGGACCCGATACGAACCGCCGCACATCGTTCGCACTGCCTGTCTTTACCTCCGGTTCGGTGTGCGCCATGCCCGGAACGAGCAGTTCCAGTGAAGCGTTCATGTTGTCGTAGGTGGTTATCGGTATCAGCGCCGAAATCTCGCGCCGCGATTTGCCGTAGCCCGTGCAGTCGAGCGTTACCGAACAGATTTTGAATATCTTCATTAAAAGGGTCTGCGTGAGGTCGTAATAGTTCACGCGGCTGCGGTTGATTATGTGCCGCCGCTTTATCAGCACGCCGCTTTTTATGAGGAATTGCCTGTCCGTGCGCGAGACCGTGAACGACCAGTGCCGCGCCATTGTCGCAAGAAACGAGATCAGCCACCCGCCGATGACCAGCCCGCCCACAAGCAATATAGCCCGCGGAATGGTCTTTGTAAGGTTCAGCATACGGCTGTCGATCTTTGTTATTTCGCCGTTTACGCGGCTTAAAAGCTCCTGCTCCATTTCGGTGCCGACTATCTTGTTCATCTCGAACATGAACGTGCCGTAAAGCAGCATACCCGTAAACGCCGACGAAAACAGCAGCGAGAACACGAACAGATTGCGTTTCAGCGGCTCGTAGGTGGCGCGGGTCTTGCCGCCCGCGCTCATGACAAGCCCGTACAGCCGACGTGCGTTGCTGCGCGAGATAACAAGCCTTACGTCCTCGCGGGAGACTGTCTTTGCGTTCGTTTCAACATAGATAGTGTGAGCGCCGAAGGGTCGTCCGTACCAGCTCTGGCAGAAGGAAACGGTCGTTATCTGCGAGTAGTAGACCTTTGTGTGAACCATGCCGAAAAAGCCCGTGTTTGCCACAAGACCGTCGCTTTCGATGCGGAAGCTAACGAATATCCACCGCAGCACGGCGATAGCGAATATGCCTGTAATGGAAACAATATCCACCCAGTTTATGAGTATCCATTCTTTCAGATTGAACTGCGAAGCGATAAGGCGCTTTGTGAGCGGTATAAGCAGCAGCCACAGGTTTTTCGAGGTGTAGCTGATTATCTTAACGGGGTGCTGCCGCCTTACAAAGAACAGCTTTACGCGCCTGCCGTATTCACGAATCATGGCGAACCTCCGTTTCGCGCAGCCGTTTATTGATAGTCTCGGCTATTTCCACCGCGTCGGGCTTGCGCATACAGCTGATAAGCACCCGAGCGCCGAGCGCGTTTATCACGACGAAATTCAGCCCCGTGAGCGTACCGAGCGGCGTGATTATCACCGACACGGATTTAATTGCGCTGATAGGCATATAGTCGGTGCGGTAGGAGAAGTACCCCGCCGCCGCCGCGACCTCGGTATCTGTGATAAAGACCTTGGCGCGGAGGAAGTAATGCGGTATTATAATTACCGACACAATGATTATGACCAGCCATGCAGCCTGCGCCACCATGCCGAGCATATCCGCCGGAATCATGGTAACATAGCGATAAACAAGCACATTCATAAAAAGCCCGAGCAGCGCCATAAGAATATAGAGCGTAAGCATTGCCCTCTTAGCGGGCAGATATTTCTTCAATTTTATACCTACCCCCAAAAGAGAATTATTGTAGGGGCGCACCTGCGTGTGCGCCCGCGAACAGGCGCGTTGTTCCCTCAAACGGGCGCACACTTCCCGCCCCCAAAAGAGTAAAAAGTTAATAGTTAATAGTTAATAAAGTTAATAGTTAATAGTGAATGAATAGTTAAGGTGTCCGCTTCGCGGACGATATTATGCGGACGCTGCGCGCCGCACTAATATTTTTCACTACACACTTGCGGTTCAAAATGACGAGCGCAGCGAGTCAATGCGCGGCACGTTCGCCGCGCAACGTCCGCGAAGCGGACACCTTAACTATTAACTATTCACTATTCACTATTCACTTAAAATTATATGCAGGTTTCCGCGTGGCGGGTGACGTGGCAGCCTACGTTGACCGAGACCGGCAGTCCTGCAATGTGCGTGGGTGCCTGCTCGATGTTTACCGCAAGACAGGTGACAGTTCCGCCGAAGCCCTGCGGACCTATGCCTAAGCGGTTTATCTTTTCGAGTATCTCGGCTTCAAGCTCCGCATAGAGCGCTTTCGGGTTTCTTACCGATACGGGGCGGCACAGCGCCTTTTTCGCAAGCAATGCGCACTGCTCGAAATCGCCGCCTATCCCCACGCCTATCACAATGGGCGGACATGGATTCGAACCCGCCTGCGCACAGACGTTCACGACCCAATCGACAATTTCCCCGCGGGTGACGGCGGGGGTCATCATTTTCAGCTGAGACATATTCTCGCTGCCAAAGCCCTTCGGCGCGACGGTGATATGCACTTTGTCGCCCGGCACTATCGAAAGGTGCAGCACGGCGGGGGTGTTGTCGTCGGTGTTTACGCGCTCCAAAGGGTCGCCGACAACGGATTTTCTCAGCAAGCCGTCCACATAGCCGTCGTGAACGCCCTTGTTTACGGCTTCGTTCAGGTCGCCGCCGAACAAGTGTACGTCCTGCCCCAGTTCGATGAAGACCACCGCCATGCCCGTGTCCTGACAGATAGGCAGCTGTTCGGTCTCGGCGGCTTCGAGATTGGCGAGAATGTCGTCAAAAACGCCCTTGCCGACGGGGGATTTCTCCGCCGCCGCACCGCATTTTATGCAGTCGCACATATCCTGCGGCAAAAGCCTGTTCGCCTTGATGCAAAGCTCCTTCACGGCTGATGTTATTTCCGATACGTTTAGTTCTCTTATG
>CACYSH010000142.1 GCA_902776945.1 uncultured Ruminococcus sp. | reverse complement strand
GTCCTTGGAGCGAGTACCCTCCGGGAAAATGACGAGATTTCTGCCGCTTTCGAGCTTATCGACCGAGGTATCTATAACGCCCAGGTCTCCCGCGCCCCTTGTCACGGGGAAAGCTCCGAGAAACCTGATGAGCGCGGTAAAGAAGATATTCTGGTGAAAAAGCTCCTCCTTAGCCATATAGGAAATAGGCACCCTCACGCCCATTGCAATAAGATACGGGTCGGCGTAGCTGCGGTGATTCGAGGCGAAAATATTCCCGCCGTCACGCGGAACGTTCTCCAGCCCCTCATAATGCAGGTCATATTTCAGCTTTAATACAAAGATAGTTATTACGCGCAGTATGCCGTAAAAAAACTGTCTTATCGGGTTGATCTTCTTCGTTTTCGAAATGGGGCGAAGCTCCATCATATCGCGGCGCTTACGTTCGGATTTTTTTTTTACCGCTCCGCTTTCGGAGCCATTGTCATCACTATTATTTCCGGCTGATCTCGCTTTATCCGCCGCCCTGACGATCTCGTCAACCACTTCGTCGATCGTGAGGTTTGTCGAATCGAGCAGCACAGCGTCCTCCGCCTGTTTAAGCGGCGCGATGTCGCGGTGAGTATCGTTGTAATCGCGCTGATTTATATCGGCAAGGACTTCCTCATAGGTCGAGGGGTCGCCCTTTTCCTGCAATTCCTTGAAACGGCGGCTGGCGCGTTCCTCGGCGCTTGCCGTAAGAAACAGCTTGACCTGCGCGTTTGGCAGAACAACCGTTCCGATGTCTCTGCCGTCCATGATAATATCGTTCTGTGCGGCGATGTTTCTCTGCGTTTCAAGCAGAAATTCCCTGACGGCAGGCTGTTTTGCCACCGCCGAAGCCCCCATTGAGACCTCGGGTGTGCGGATACTGCCCGAAACGTCCTCGCCGTTTACGAGAACCGCCTGTGCGCCGTCGATATATTTCAGCTGTAATTCGAGTCCTTTAAGGCTTTCGGCTACCGCCGTTTCGTCGTTTAAGTCAACGCCGTTTCGCAGCGCGTTGAACGCTATCGAGCGGTAAAGCGCCCCCGTATCGACGTAAACAAAGCCCAGTTTCTTTGCCGCGAGCTTGGCGATAGTAGATTTTCCTGCTCCCGAAGGACCGTCGAGCGCGATATTGAGTCCCATGATCTTCCTCCTTCGTGCCGTTCAATTGCAGCACATAAAAGTGAATAGTTAAGAGTGGATAGTGAACAGTTAAGGTGTCCGCTGCGCGGACGTTCTGTATTTCTACACTCTCAACGAGTGAAAAGTTAATTTATCAGTAGATCCTCCGCTGGGTAGACGGTCTCGAACCCGAACGTTTGCCGTCCATCGAAACATCTAATCCCGAAGCTCGCTCCATCGGCTGAATAATAACCGTCGCAGGAGCGCCGCCGCCCCATTCGAACATATACGATTCGCCCGAACTTTGCCCTATAAAGTTCCTCCAGTTTATGTCGGTACGCAGCTGAGGGTCGGCACCTATCCAGCAAACCGTAGCGTCGGGGTCAGCCTCAATGGTATAACCCGTCTGCACGTTGCTCATGACGAGCGGGTTGCCGTCAACAAGCACCGCCACATACGCTTCGGGACCCATGCCCGTCAGCGTAGATGTTGCAAGCCCCTTCTGCGAAATAACGCCCTGTCCCAGAAACCTCACGCTGTATTTGCAGTCGCGGGTGAAAGCTAAAATGTTCTCGCTCTCGACCGAGATAGTCTCGTTCGTCATAAGGTGATAGACCACAACGTGCTGCTGATCGTTGGCGTAATAGGTCACGCTGTCGCCGCCGAAATCGACCTTCATAAGCGGCAGATTCTCGCCCGTGATGCGCCTTGCCAGCTGACCGAGCAGCGCCTGACCGATGTTCTCCTGCGGACCCAGCATGACCTTTGTGAACGTATAGTTCTTTGCGCCCATGCACTCTCCGCCGATGAAAGCGCCCGCCTTTGTAAAAACATAGTCTCCCGAGCCGCGGTTGGTTATCCGAAGGCAAAGCTCGTTCATCGTTTCAAATGTTACCATTCAATTCACTTCCCGTTTTATCGGTTTATTTATATAAGTTGTAGTTGTCGTTGTTTGGTTCAGCGGCTGACAAAACCGTAGTTATAGTAAACGACATAATAATTTACACTTTAATGTAGGGTGAGGGCTTGCCCCAAACTGGAGTAACCATGTTCGCACGAGTGGGTCGGACAGGTCGGGGCAACGGCACTAACTACGTTTGTACAGCGACCCTACACAATTAATGAACAATTATTTATGCCGTTTACTATTCTATAAACTATCGGCAAATTCAGCATCTGCCGAAAACGCTTACGCCAGTTCAACGCCGTACATTCCGCAGAAGCCTGCAAGGTCGCGGTTCACGCCCGAACCTACTGCGTTGAATTTCCACGCCCCCTTGTAGCGGTAAAGCTCGCCGACTACAAGCGCCGTAACAGCGCTGTTTCTGTCGGTCAGCTCGAAACGTATGATCTCTTTATTGGCCGCGCAGTTGATTATCCTCGCGTAGACCGAAGGCACCATGCCGAAATTGAGCTTTTTCTCGAACGCCTCGTAGATAGTTATTGCCACGGCGATCTTGTCCACCCTGGGATCGACACGCGAAAGGTCTATCTCGACCGCCGCATCGTCGCAGTTAGAAGGATCGTCAGCGAAAACGCGGTAGGAAACGCTTTTGTCGGGGCTGTCCGGCTGACCGTAGAAAATGAACCAGTCGTCGGAGGGAACTTTATCTCCGCCGCCCAGCATGAACGCGGAAGCGTCAAGCTCACATCGGCTGTCCCTGCATTCCCAGCCCAAAGCAATTTTTATCCTGCCGACAGGCGGCTCGCCCGGCTGTTCGAGCGCGATCTTCTGTCCTTTTATGATAGTCTTGCCCGTCGCGGGAGCGCGTTTGCGCGTGATCTTCGGCTTGGGCGCAGCCGGGGCGACCGGCGGCGCGGGCTGACTGCTCTTTATCCCCGCATTCGGGTTGAAGCTCGTCGGGGCGCTGCTCTGCGGCAGCGGCGCGGGCTGACTGTTATTTATCCCCGCATTCGGGTTGAAGCTCGTCGGGGCGCTGCTCTGCGGCAGCGGCGCAGGCTGACTGTATGTCTGCTGATTATAATTGTTCTGCGGCGAAACGGGAGCGCCGAAATTAAACGGCGAATCGGGGTTGAAACCTCCGCCGAACAGTGAGGAATTGTTTATCCCCTGTGCGGGCTGCTGATCGTACCGCGCCTGATTATACGTCGGCTGCGCCCCTCCCGCACTCAGCGCCGGCTGAACATTCCCGCCGAGAACGCCGCTCTGAACGTTCGGCTGCTGTACATTCTGCTGATTGTACGGCGGCTGATTCATATACGCGGGCTGATTATTCTGCTGATTATACGGCGGCTGATTCATGTACGCAGGCTGATTATTCTGCTGATTATAAGGGGGCTGATTCATGTACGCGGGCTGACCCGTCTGCTGATCGGTCAAGACTGCGTTCTGCTGTACGGACATACCCGAACGGTCGGTCATCTGCCCCGCGTTCTGCTGGGAGATATATTGCTGCTGCGGCTGATTGTTATTGCCGTTTATGCCGAGCAAATTGCCAAGCCCCGAAAGCCCGCCGTTCTGACTGATAAGCGCACCCGCCGCCAGTCCGAGACCCGCCGCGCCGATATAGCCGCCCATACCCCCGGGAATGCCAAGCCCCCTCGACATCTGCGACGGCATATCGAAAATACTTTGCGAGTCGTAACAGCCCCGTATCCTGGGATTCCCTATCTGTGTCATGATCGAACCCGAATCGAGCGCTCCGAACGGTATCATGGGAATGTTGCCGATAGGCATGGTCTCTCCCCCCCCTTCAAGGATATACATATTTATTATATCACGGTCATTCGGATTTGTCAAGTGGAAATTTGCGGCAAACGCGAGAATCAATTTTATTCCATTTATTGAAATACTTGCAGGGGGGGCACACCTATGTGTGCGTTCGCAAACTTGCACCATTTATTCCGCAAAACGGGCGCACGCGCAGGTGCGCCCCTACATATTTCACAAATTCAGCCATACGAATTTTTTAAAATTGATTTCCGTGTGCAGCAAAAAACCGGGCAGCGCTCTTACGCCGCCCGGTCAGCAAATACTTTATATAGTATCCACGCGCTCCGCTGACATAAATATCTATTTATGTCAGCCTCTGAGCTTACTTAAAAGCCCTGTCGCCTCGTTCATCGTCGTGATAATAAAATCGAGCCGCTCCTGCGGAATGTCCTTCATCGAATCGGCAAAGCCCTTTCCTCTTTCGAGCATTCTTTCAAGCACCTGATTTCCTTTTTCCGTCACGGTTATCATAACCGTGCGCTCGTCGGCATGGGAACGCTTTCTTGTCAGCAGTTCGTCCTTTTCGAGCTTTTTACAGAGCGTCGAAGCGTTTGAATGGGTTATGTTAAAATAATTGCTGAGATCGCCCACCGACACGCTGCCTTCGGAACGGATAAGAAAGAGCATCATCGTCTGCAAGACAGTAAGCCCTTCGTCCTTACACATAACCTCAACGACCTTAAAAAGAGAATATTTCAGATCGTAATAGGATTTACAAAGATCAGACAGATATTTTTCGGTGATCATGCTTTTCACTCCGTTCGTTTTTATTATTTTGAATATTTTCCTTATTATATCTATTATATCATAGTTTTTTTCAAAAATCAAGCCCATTTTTTGCTCATGTAGTTTTTTGCCAAAAAACGTTTGAGCATCCGAAAAGCGTGTGTTTACGGAGATTATGTGCCTATGTTATGGGCGGCTGCGGTCAGCCGCTTACCATTTTTTGTTGATACGTCAACATTCATTTACAGAAAGCTCTAAATTCTATATAAATAAAATTATATTGCTATCATATATATTTTAGACCCGACGTGCCGCGTTGTCAATATTTTTTTGGACATTTACGCATTTCTGTCCAAAAGACACGGTGCGGCACCTCTGCCAGTTGATTTCTTTTTGTGCGGCAAAAGGTTGATTTTTTCATTTTTCGGTGATATAATGATACGGAAGGGAGATGTCTGCCATGAAAAAGACAAGAAAAATCGCGCTTAGTATTTTTGCGGGAATCGCGGCGCTGCCTGTTGTGCTTATTGTGCTGTTCATACTGTTCGAGATGATCGGAGCGGCGGTCAATCATGCGGCGGGCGATATTCAGACGAAAAAATTTGTCAGCGCCGTCCGCGGCGAGGGCTTTGAGATCGTCGGCACCGATACCTTTGTCGGGAACTCGGGCAACGGCAACCATGTCGATCTTATTTCAAGCGTTTATGTAAGATCGGATCGCTCCCCCGATGAAGCGAAGGCGCGGCTGAACGACTGCAAGGGGCAGGTCTCGGCGGGCTTTCCCGATGAGGACGACCTTGAAACCGCAGGGCTTTCGGACGATAGCGGAACATTGTTAAGGATCAGGCTATTCAATTCTGCGCCTTTTTCCGACAATATCGAGGGACATTAAATGCAAGGCATATCATTATTTATCGTCGGGGCGAGCATTGCCCGCCCGTGAATGACCCGCCCACACCAAAATGACCAACGATTCACGCGCTTTCTTTTGCCGAATTTATCATTTTGCTCGTTTTTGTCAGCTTTTTCTTTAAATTGCCAATTTTATTTTTGAGCCGATTAAATGCTTGCTGTTTCTCACAAGACTTTGACCGCTCAGTCTCTGGGTAAACCCTTCCTAAGACTTTTGGTTTGCCTCCTCGCCGGCACGAGTCGGCATTATTGTCTCCCGCCTGCTTATAGTCTTAGTCATAGTTTACAAAACTCCCGCCGGGTCAGCCGCTTAAGCGGGAGTATTTTGTTAAATCGAAATCTTTTTTGTAAAATCGCTTGAAAACGTCGGCGGAATGTGGTATAATTAAAAATGATATGTCGTTTTGCCTTATTTTATTCATTGACCATTCGCGGAAAAGATGATATAATGGTACTGCGGCAGAAAAATCTGTCGAAAGAAGTGATAAAATGAAGGTTGAGCTTATCGCTCACACCCCCGAGCCGGAAAAATATATCGCGGCTGCCGCAAAACTCTGCTACTCAAATGCCGATGTCGATACCCTGCTTGACGGTCTCGACGGCGAAAAAACCACAGCTTTCCTCGAAATGCTTACCTCGATAGGTCACGAAAGCCCCGTCGAACACGTTTCGTTCACCTTCGCAGTCGAGGGAATCTCCCGCGCCTGCTCGCATCAGCTGGTGCGGCACCGCATTGCCTCTTACTCGCAGCAGAGCCAACGCTATGTCAGCATGGAGAATTTTCCCTACGTCACGCCCCCCGAGATAGCCTCGCTGCCCGAAGCGAACGCCCTTTTCGAGGAGGAAATGAAACGCTGCGCCGACGCTTACGAAAGGCTCGCGGAGCTGCTCGCCGAAAAGCATTTTGAAACGCTGACGGCGGAGGGGCTCGACGAAAAGACCGCCCGCCAACGCGCACGGAAAAAGGCGAACGAGGACGCACGTTTCGTTCTCCCCAACGCCTGTGAAACAAAGATCATAGTTACGATGAACGCCCGCACGCTGATGCACTTTTTCCGCCTGCGCTGCTGCGACCGCGCCCAGTGGGAGATACGGGAGGTCGCGTGCGAAATGCTGCGGCAAGCCTGTAAGGCTGCGCCCGTTCTGTTCAAGAACGCGGGTCCCGCCTGCGTAAGCGGAGCCTGTCCCGA
>CACYSH010000141.1 GCA_902776945.1 uncultured Ruminococcus sp. | reverse complement strand
GGGATATCTCGCGCTTGAAGCCATAGAGCAGTTCAGCGCCCTCGTCCGCGTCGATGACGTACCACATCTCTGTCTTGCCGTACTCGCCCTCGACACGCAGGGCGTACTCGTTGCTCGGGTGTACCTGCACCGAGAGGTTGTCCTTCGCGTCGATGAGCTTTATGAGTATCGGGAAATACTCGAACCTATCACAGCCGGAACCCAGCGCGTCGCCCGATTTGGCTACATATTCTTCAAGGGTCATGCCCGCGTATTCGCCGTTCGCTATAACGCTCTTGCCGTCCTTGTGGCAGGAAAGCTCCCAGCTTTCGGCTATCTTGTCTGCCTCCGAGACCTTGCCGTACTCGTCCCGCAGGCGTGTGCCGCCCCAGATATAGTCCTTGCAGGGGGCGGTCAGCTTCATCACATATTTTCCCATTTCACCATACTCCTTCATCACAGCCTCGGCAGTCTGTCCAGCGTGACAGTCTTTTCACTGTTATATACTCTTTTCAGGTTCTCCCTGTCGTTTTTGAATATGAATTCGGTGTGCCATATCATGAACCACAGCCAGAACGCGCCGTCGCGCTCGAAGTCCTCAACAGACGGGACGTTCCCGCACTCGTGGAAGGCAAGCGGCTTGTTTGTGCCGAGCTTTTTCAAGCCGTCCCAGCCTGCCTTGTGGGTGGAATTATTGTATGTGTCTGAGCCGATCACGTCGCAGTAACCGTTTCCGGGGTACCAGCCTTCGAGCACAAAATCGGCGTAGCCCAGCACCCATATAAGGTTGTCAAGCCCCTTTTCACGGGTGAAATAGTTGTACATCAGCCGCCAGAGCCTGATGAAATTATCTTTTCCACCTTTTTCCCACCAGAACCAGCCGCCGTCAAATTCGTGGAAGAACCGCCACAGCACGGGGATACCGCTGTCACGCAGCTCGGCAAGAGCGGCGGCTGCCTTGTCCCAGCTTTGCAGCATGGCTCTGTGCTCGTCCGTACCTTCCGTGAGCAGCTTGTCAAAATCGGGGACGTTTTCCTTGCATTCGGTATACCCGCCGCCGTAAAGACCGGTATGCCAGCATATCGTTACGATACCGCCCTTTCCATGCCATCCCTTAGCTCTTAACACAACTCCGTCAAAATCGCCGTCGATGAAATCAAGACCCCTTATCGCAGGGAGCTTTCCCGTTGTTTCTTTGATGTATTTAAGCTCCTTGTCAGGCGAGCCTGTCCATACCGACTCTTGCTGCGCCGTGAGCATTTTCTTCCCGAAGATACCGAAAAGATAATCGTAAAGACGGACTGCGCTCTCCGAGGCGTTCGGGTTTGAAAGGCTGTGCTTTTTTATATCGTTATTCTGCATATATATCCCTCGCTGTCGTTTTTATCCGTATTCTATCTTATTTATTTCGTTCATTCAAGTCTTATTTTGATCGTTTTCGATAATTTCACAGACTGCCCATATGACAACAAGGGAGCACTGTATCTCCCTTGCAGATCATTATCTTATTCCTTGACCGACCCCGAAACAAGTCCGCTGTAAATGTACTTTTGCAGCGAAAGGAATATCACGAGGGTCGGAATTATGCAGAGGATTATCCCTGCGAATACCACCTCCCACTTTATTGTCGTCGAGCTGATGTATTTGTACAGCACCGTCGAAACGACCAGCAGCTTTTCATTCTGCATATAAAGCTGCGGGGTGTAGAAGTCGTTATATATGCTCACAAATTTGATTATCAGCACTGTCGCGATGGCGGGGGTGAGATTCGGCAGGATTATCGAGAAATAAATGCGCGGATAGCTTGCTCCGTCCATTATTGCGCTCTCGTCGAGGGATACGGATATCTGGCTCAGGAACTGCATGAAAATGTATATTGAGATTATATCCGTGCCGACGTAGAGGATTATCGGCGCCCACATAGTGTTGTAAAGCCCCAGCTTGCTGACGATACGGAACACCGTCACCTGCATGGAGATGTTCGGCAGCAGCGTCGCAAGCAGGAACAGACCCTTGACGGCGCGGGTAAAATAGCCGTCAAAGCGCTGTATAACGAACGCTGTCATGGTGCCCGTGAGTATCGTCCCCGCGCAGGAAACGAGGAGTATGATCCCGGTGTTGCGAAGTCCGAGAAGCACCTTGCCCTCGAAGAACGCCGTCTTGAAATTGCCGAAGCTCCACGACTTCGGCAGTTCGAAAACGCCTGTGTTGGCGAACTCCTTGCCGTCCTTGAACGCGCCGAGAAGGATAACGACTATCGGTATGAATACCACAAGGCAGCCCACAACAAGCGTCAGATATTTGAGAACGGTCACGACGAGCCTGCCGCTTTTAGCCTGCTCTTTTATGCTTCTTCCCGCAGCAGCCATTCAAGCCGCCCCCTTTTCCGACATTTTGAGACGCTTTTTCTTTGCACTTTCACGCGCCTCAACTTCCGATTCGTCGCGGAACATGAATTTCTGCACGAGCGTCACGATTATGATTATTATGAGCAGCACAACAGCCATAGCCGATGCAAGCCCCACCTGCTTTTTCTTGAACGCCGTTTCTATCGTTTTGATAACGAATGTGGACGTACCGTAGTTTCCGCCCGTGATGATGTAGGGTATCTCGAAAACCGAGATAGCCCCCTTTACCGCGAGTATCAGCTGGAGGGATATTATGGGCTTGATACTCGGGAATACTATGTACCTGAACCGCTGAAAGGGATTTGCTCCGTCGAGATCGCAGGCTTCGTAAAGGTCGGGGCTTATGGACTGTATCGCGCCTATGTACATTATTATGTCAAAGCCGATGTAGCGCCATATCGAAACGAAAACAAGGCAGCAGTTTACGAGAACGGGGTTTGCTGCGTCCATCCAGCGGACAGGGTCTATACCAAACATCTGCAATACGCTGTTGAGCGTACCCTCCTGAGTGAGCGGCGGGTTGCCCTTAGTGAAAAAGCGCAGGAAGATTATCGACACGGCAACGCCGTTCATAAGGTACGGAAAGAACAGCACCCCCTTGAAGAAGCCCTTTGCGCGTATCTCGGAGCAGAGTATCGACGCGAGAAGGAGCGCAACTATCTGCTGAACGACCGAGCCCACAAGATAGTAAAGGCTGTTCTTGAAGGTGATGAAGTAATCGGGGTTGGTGAAGATGGTCTTGTAATTATCGAAGCCCACGAACTGCGGGTCTACGCCGAACTGGTCGCGTTCCTGAAAGCTGTAGGTTATCATGTTGAACGCGGGAACGAAGGTAAATGTCAGCAGAAGCACCAGCGGCACCAGCAGGAACAGCGCCGAAACATACAGCTTCTGCCCCTCGTAGGTATGGAACCATTCCTTGAAGCTGCGCTTTTGTTTTTTCTCAAACATCGGTATCTCTCCTTGTCAGAAAGCATATCCGGATAAGGCTCCGCCGATAAAAGCGAAGCCCTTTCCGTTCAGGTAGAAACTATTATGAAAATGACTAAAAAGCAATGATTTAACCTAATACTTCGTCTCTTGCCTTAGCCCACTTTTCGCTTTCGGCAGCGATTATGGACTTGAACTCGTCCTCGCCCTTGCCTGCGAAAGCAGCCTCGGCGAGCTTGATCTTGAAGTTGTCGGTGTCTCCGCCCCATACGCTCACGCCCGATTTGGTGTCGATCTCGTCGAACTTGCCGATGAGCTCCTCGGGGGTGGGAGTTTTCTCGAAGAACTCAGCGCCCGAGAACTCGGAAAGATTATCGGGGAGCGCGGAGTCTATTGTTGTGGGTATCATACCCTCTTTAGCCGCAAAGCCCGACTCGCCGACGAACCAGTCAACGTACTTTTTGGCAAGCTCCTTGTTCTTGGAATTCTTATTCACGCCTACGCAGTAGTCGGAGGTTGTCTCGGCGTACTGCTTTCCGTCGGCAGCGGTGATTGGAACGGGCATATAACCGATGACGCTTGGGTCTTCGGCTTTCTCCTGGAACTGCGCGACAGCCCATGAGCCCATTACCATAGTGCCGATCTTGCCCTCGCCCATCCATACCTTGGAGGACTCCCACTCGGTGGTCATATGATCCTCTTCGATAAGGTCGGGTGTGGAGAACAGATCGAACATGAGCTTGTAAACAGGATAATAACCGCCGTCCTCTGCGAACAGATCGAGCTTCTTTGTTAGCAGGTCGTTCTCATAATTTGCGTTGCCTGAAGCGGAAAGAACAAGACTCTGCCACTGGGTGATAGTCCAGCTTGCGTCCTTGTACTGGGTGTAGTAAGGGATAGCGTCAGTCTTGTCTGCTATCAGTTTGAGGTCGGCAAGAAACTCGTCGGGGGTCTTGGGCATGGTCGTTATGCCCGCGTCAGCCCATACCTTCTTGTTGTAAAGCACGCCGACAGCATTTCCGCCGTATGCAAGTCCATATACGTTCTTGTCTGCGTCCATCTTCTTGTCAGCCCAGCGATATTTCGCGCTCAGCTCGTCGTAGGTGCCGATGGAGTCAAAGAAATTGGAAAGGTCTTTGAGCTCAACATCGTCGGGGATCATTAGCACATCGCCGTAATCGTCGGTGCCCATGCGGGTCGCGACAGTGCCGGCATAGTCCTGATAACCAACGTACTGCACGTCGCAGTTATTAGCGTCCTCAAAAGCCTTTGTAAGCTCGTCCAGACTGCCATCGTCAACGCGGTCGGTGCGGTTAGTGAGGACTTCAAGGACTGCCTTATCGCCTGCTGTATTGTCGGTCTTTGCGGCATCTGCGGTCGATGCAGCAGTATCGACGTTTCCGCTTGAAGCGGTCGTATCTCCCTCGCTGCTGCTGCCGCACCCGGTGAATACCGCCGCCAAAAGAAGTGCCGCTAAACCTGCCGATGTTAATTTACCTACTTTCATGATAATAACCTCCATTTAGATATAGTTAATTAGGCTGATAACGTTCTGTTTGATTAATCTAAATGCAGTATATCACACAAATTAATTTAAGTCAAGTAAAATAGCGAAATTAGTCTGTGATTCAAATGAAATTTGTACGCTTTCATAAAAAATAGCTATACATTTTATTTATAATTACTAAAATCAGAGTGTCGATATTGGTTCTTTTGGCTTCTGCACAACAAAAATGCGGCAAAGCCGAAGCTCTGCCGCACACGGAACATCGAGAGGGGGGACGTTCCAATAAACATATTATATCACTTAAATTACCGTTTGTCAAGAAGTAATATAATTAAAAATCGCACGAATTTGCAGAAATAATTTGATCTGTCATCTGTCGTTAAGTTTTTTTACCGATTCCTTCGGGATCAGCGCGCCGTTTATCGTGACCGTCCGGGCTGAACGGTCTGGCTCGACAATACGCAGTAGCAGAGTTTCAGCTGCTTTTTCCGCCATGAGGTCGGAATCCACGTCGATAGTCGTTATCGCGGGTCTGCACACATCGGAGATAAGATAGTTGTCGTAGCCCACTATCGAAATATCGTCGGGAACGGAAATGCCCTGCATTTCCAGCTGACGTATCGCGTTGTACGCCACCTCGTCGCAGTTGCAGACAAAAGCCGTCGGCAGTTCGGGCGGGAAATCCAGCACAATGAACTCACCGTCAACGCGGTCGTCAAGGGTCCACTCGGGACGGACAGTAAGACCATTCTCGAGCATCGCCTTCATATATCCCATATAGCGGTCGAAAATGCTGGACGTAGCCCTGACAGAGCCGATAAATCCTATATTCCTGTGACCCTGCTTTATTAGATAGGAGGTGAGCTCATACCCGCCGACATAGCCGTTCGTTACGACCGAATCAATGCCGGAATCGGCTATATAGTAATCGAGCAGTATCATCGGGACGTTCGTTTCTTTCAATCTGTTGACATAGTCAACGCTCAGCTGACCCAGCGAGATAAGCGACGTCACCTTTTCGTCCGAGAGAAATTTCGGCAGCGTGAGAGACAGTTCCTCCTCCTTGGAGAGCGTGGCGATAAGGCAGTAATGATCGCTGTCCTTGAATTTATTGACAAGAGAATTGTAAAGCGCCCAGTAAAAGGAGCCGTTCGGATTCATGAATTTCTCGGGGATAAGCACCCCTACCATATTGTTGTCCTTTTTCTTCGTTCCGCCCGGGGCTATATATCCCATCTGCACGGCGGTCTCCTTGATCTTCTGACGGAGCTCCTCACTTACGCCTTTTTTCCCGGCAAGAGCCTTGGAAACGGTAACGTTGCTCGTGCCGCAGGCTTCTGCTATATCAAATAAAGTAACGGGTTTGCCCATATCTTTTTCGACCTCCTGAAAATTAATCTGTTTCATATTAATTTTATTCTTTTCAAAGTGATTTGTCAATAGGTTTTGCTCCTTTATTTTGCAGTATAATAAAATTTGTCTATTTCACACGAACAATATACTTGATGTTTCAATAGATTAGCCAAACGTATTGCCGCAGGCTGCCGAAAGATGCTTGATTATTGATTTTATCGGACAGGAATCTGTGTAAAACCGCCAATAATTGATGGCTCTTATTGTCACTTACGCCGAAATTAATCATAGTACAGATTAAATTTGTTCAAACATATTGACTAATTTACTTTAATGATGTAGAATAATTAGCAAGAGAATAGCACGTTCATTAACGTCTGAAACTTTTAAGGAGGATAAATCATGGATAAGATCAAAATGATCGGAAACGCACTTGATACTCTGCCCTGGCATGAAAGACCCGCGGACTGCACAATGCCCGTTTGGAGATACACCGAGAACCCCATCATCGGGCGCAACCCTGCAA
>CACYSH010000140.1 GCA_902776945.1 uncultured Ruminococcus sp. | reverse complement strand
AGCTTCTCGGTGGACAGCCTGCTTGCCGCGCCTACCCTTACCGACGAACAGTCGCAGATACGCCAGACGCTCACCTCTGCCGTCGGGAGGAACATTATCCTTAAATATCCCCGCGCAGGCGAGAACCGATCGGCTTTCGTTATCGCAAACCTTGACGACGACCCCACCGAAGAGGCGCTCGTTTTCTACGAATACGCGGGCTCGGAGAGCGAGGGCATACGCATGAACCTGCTCGACAAGAACGAGGAAGGCTCATGGTATTCGGTCAAGGAGATAGCGGGCGCGGGCACCGAGATAGAGCAGGTGGTCGTCTCCGAAACAGGCACGGGAACGCTGCCCGGGATACTCGTCTGCTATCAGAACGTTACGGGCGACAAGGCTTTCGAGGTCTACACCTATTCGGAGGAAACCCTTACCCGCATCGGCGCGGACAGCTACCTTCTGCTTGAATCTATCGACATAAATTCCGACGGCAAGGACGACCTTGTTACCATACAGCGCGTTACCGACCCCGAAACGAACTCTGTGCAGACAAAGGCTTTCTGTTTTCCTTTAGACAGCGGCAGCAACGGCAAGGGCGAAGGCACGGACGTATGCCTGAACGTGCAGTCCTACATTGCCGCGTACAAGGGCAGGCTGGCTAACGGCAGCAACACTCCTGCGGTATTCATCGACGAGCTTAACACCGACGGTATGCTTCAGACGGAGATACTTTACTACCGTTATTCGCGGCTGCAAAACCCTGTCAGGAGACTTAGCGACAAGCTCGTTCCCGCGACGACCCGCCCGACGGGCTACACCTGCGCCGACCTTGAAGGCAACGGCGAGTATCTTGTGCCGACAACCTCGCCTATGCTGGGCTATGAGGACGTTATCCCCGAAGAGCAGGTACTCAAAACGACCTGGAGCAGTTATTCGGGGCTGTTCGATTTCACGCCGAAGTTCACGGGGTATCATTCGGTAGCGGACGGCTACACAATGGTATTCCCGCAGCGGTGGGCGAACGATGTAACGGTAAAGCCCGACCCCGAAACAGGCGAAGCGGTATTCTACAAATACGAGGGCAGTATAAATTCCGAGATGACGGAGCTTATGCGCATAAAGACGGTAACGAAGGACGAATCCGACGAGTTTCTTTACAAGGGCTACAAGCGCATAGTTACGCGGGGACAGCTTGATTTTTTGGTAAAGATACCCACGAACAAGCGTGAGCGGCTGATACTGACAATAGACGAGGTGCAGAACAATTTCTATCCGATAAGCCGCTACTGAACGCCCGAAAAAGTGAATAGTGAACAGTGAATAGTGAATAGTTAAGGAGCGCCTGCGGCGCGTTATTGCGGACGCTTCGCTCCGCACTAAATAAATTATAGTAAACGACATAATAATTTGTACTTTGATTGTGTAGGGGCGAGCATTGCGAGTCCGTGATACAAGCATTCCTCTTATTCAAAGTACAATTATTTTTGACGTTTACTATACCTTTGAATTGCAAACATTTTTGCGGGGCGAAGCCTACGCATAATATGCCGCGAAGCGGCTCCTTAACTATTCACTATTCACTGTTAACTGAAAACAGCTCCGCAGGGAGCCGATATAAAAAGTACGCAGAAAGGATAAAAAACGCTATGAAAAAGGTACTTGTTTGCGAGGACGAGGAATCTATCCGCGATTTCGTCGTTATCAATCTTAAACGCAGCGGCTACGACGTTGTGGACGTTTGCTGCGGCGAGGACGCGCTCAAAGCCTTCGAAAACGAATCGGGCGGCTTTGATGTGGCGCTGCTCGACATTATGATGCCGGGCATAGACGGTATGCAGGTGTGCAAGAAATTCCGCGAAAAAAGCGAAACTATGGGAATTATCATGCTTTCCGCAAAGTCGCAGGAAATGGATAAAATTTCCTCGCTCATGATGGGCGCGGACGATTATATCACCAAGCCGTTTTCGATCTCCGAGCTTATCGCAAGGGTGGACGCGGTCTGCCGCCGTGTGAGCATGGTGCATTCCAAGACCGAAAGCTCCTCGACGATAACGAGCGGTCCGTTCACGCTGAATCTCAAAAGCCGCACCGTATTCAAGAACGGCACACAGATCGACCTTACTCAGGTAGAATACCAGATAATGGAGTATTTCTTCAAGAATCAGAATACCGCGCTTGACCGTTCGAGCATTCTGAACCATATATGGGGCAGCAGTTATTATGGCGACGACAAGATAGTGGACGTAAATATCCGCCGCATACGCATGAAGATAGAGGACGAGCCTTCCAACCCGAGATACATATTAACGATATGGGGTTTTGGTTACAAATGGTCTGCTGACTGACAGTAACGAAAAAACGAAAAATGAGGGCAAAAACGGACACAGGATTCAGCGCCCGTTCTCACGCTCATTTAATGGAGGATAAGCGTTATGAAATTCAGAACACTTAAAAAACTCATACGGAAAAAGAACGCTTCCCGCCGCAAACTGCGGCTGCGGCTCGCACTGGCAGCAGGCGGCATTACGGCTATCATCGGCGCAATGTCGGCTTTCACCGTCTGCCGCGTAAAACAGAACTTCGGTCGCGGCGGCTACCCCGACAGGCGCTTTTCCAATCAGAAACGCTACGACCCCGATTACAGAAGCACTCACAGCCGCGCCGAAGTGCGTTTCCGCTCGGGAAAAAATACCCTGCACGGATTCATCTACGGCATGGAAAACACCGCCCCGAAGGGACTGCTCGTTTTCGCGCACGGCATAACCGTCGGGCATGAATCTTATATCAATCAGCTTATGTGGTTTGCCGACCATAACTGGCGTGTTTTCGCCTACGACGCAACAGGCAGCGCCGCCAGCGAGGGCGCGGGAACGGTCGGGCTTGTGCAGTCGGCGCTCGATCTTGACAAGGCGCTTTCCTACGCCGAAACGGACGACCGCCTTAAAGACCTGCCGGTCTATCTGCTCGGTCACAGCTGGGGCGGCTATGCGGTATGCGCGGTGCTGAATTTCGGGCATAACAGCAGGATCCGGGCGGCGGCTTCGCTCTCGGGCTATGCCGACCCCAACGAGATGATGATGCTCGGCACCGAACGAAACGTCGGCAAGGCGGGGGCGCGTATTTTCGCGCCATACGTCAACGGCTATAATATCTCGAAATTCGGCAAGAACTGGAAACTCAGTGCCATTGACGGCATAAACCGTTCGGGACTGCCCGTGCTTGTCATTCACGGCGAGCATGACGATTACGTCGATATTAACAAGGTGAGCATTTATTCAAAGCGCGAAAAGATAACAAACCCCAAAGCGAAATTTTATCTGCTGCGCGGAAAATACGCCGATCATTTCAGCTTTTTCAAGAACGACGCTGCCAACGATTATTTGCAGGAGTTTTACCGCCGCCGCGACGCGCTTATGGCGGAATACGGCGGGAATATCCCCGACAGTCTGCACGAACGCTTTGTCAGGAGCTTCAATAAAAGAATGATAAACTCGATAAATACAAATCTGCTTGAGCTGATCGAGAAATTCTACAACAGAGCCGCAGAGAAAGAGGAGCCGTCTGAATGAAAGAGGGAGCCGCAGTATCCGACGGCAGCAAAAACCGATTCGGACGGCGCAGCATCGTTACCCACTGGCAGGCGACAAGCCTCGGTATGATCGCCGCCGCGCTTATCATAATCGGTATACTGATAGGCGTGCTGCTGAAAAATTATTATTACAGCTCGGCGCGGCAGTATCTTTCGTCGCGCATGAACATGATAACGGGTACGCTTGAAAACTCCGCCGCCGAGCAGATAAATTACTCGGCGCAGATACGCACGATAGTTGAAAACTACGGCGAAAAGGACAAGATCGAGCTTATGGCTATCGCCGCCGACGAACACGTTGACATAACCTCGTCGGGGTTCTCGCCCGCCGATGATATGAATTTAGAGGACTTCACCCGCGCAAAGACCGCCGACAACGGCATGGCATACGCGATTTTCGACCTTCCGAGCGGCGAAAGGGTCATAGCCCTTACCTCGATGCTATCCTTTCGGGGCTGCGAATACAAGGCGCTGCGAATGGTGTCCTCGATGAAAAACATCGACAATCAGCTGCTAATGCTGATGATCTCGATAACGCTTATCTTCGCGCTGATACTGCTTCTGATATATCTTTCGGGGCGGTTCTTCATACGTTCGATAGTTTTCCCCGTGCTGCAAATAGGCGAGATAGCCCGCAAGATAGCAAAGGGCGATTTCTCCGAGCGCGTGGAAAAGACCTCCGACGACGAGCTGGGCGACCTGTGCGATTCGATAAACTACATGGCAGAGGAGCTTTCGCGCACCGAGTCGATGAAGAACGAATTTATCTCGTCGGTATCGCACGAGCTGCGCACGCCGCTCACCGCTATAAAGGGCTGGAGCGAAACGCTTACGGCTATTGACGACCGCGACACCTTCGTAAAGGGAATGCGGGTCATCACCTCCGAAACGGAGCGGCTTTCGCAAATGGTCGAGGAGCTTCTTGACTTCTCGCGCATACAGGACAACCGCCTTACGCTAATCATGGACAAGCTGGACATTCTGGCGGAGCTTGGCGAGACCGTGCTTATCTATCAGGAGCGGGCGCGGTCGCTCGGCATAACGCTCAATTACTACGAGCCGACCATGCTGCCGTTTGTTTACGGCGACAAGAACCGTCTGCGGCAGGTGTTCATAAATATTGTCGATAACGCGATAAAGTATTCCGACAAGGGCGATACGGTTTCTATCGAGGCTTACGAGGAAAACGGCGACATCTGCATACTCGTTTCCGATACGGGCATAGGCATATCGAAAGACGATCTGCCGAAGGTAAAGACGAAGTTTTTCAAGGCTAACCATACGCGGCGCGGCTCGGGGATAGGTCTTGCGGTCGCCAATGAGATAATCACAAGGCATGGCGGAACGCTCAATATCAACAGTGAAGAGGGCGTGGGAACGACCGTTCTTATCACGATACCCGCGATAAACGACGGCAAAGTGCCGAAGGAGTCGAAGCCGACGGTAGATGTTGAGCTTATATCGTCGGATAAAAAGAAAAAGACGTAATCAAAATAACCAAAAAACCCGTGAGCGGCAGGCGCTCACGGGCTTTCTTTATTACAGCGATTATTGATCAAATAGTATTATACGTCTACGCCGAAATTCTTGCAGAGCGCCGCAAGTCCTCCCTGGAAGCCCGAAGCAACAGCGTTGAATTTCCAGTCGTTGCCGTGACGGTAGATCTCGCAGACAACAATTGCGGTCTCGATAGAAAATTCCTCCTCAAGGTCGAAGTGGATAACCTCCTCGCCGTTGGGGTCGTCCTCGTAGTCAACCTTGACTACGCGCACATAGGCGTTCGAAACCTGACCGAAATTCTGTCTGCGCTTTTCAGCGTCGTAAATGGTAACGGTAATTGCGATCTTGTCAACCTCGGGCGGAACCTTCGAGAAGTCGATGAAGATCTGCTCGTCGTCGCCGTCCTGGCTGTTGCCGCCCGTTCTGTCGTCGCCGGTAGACCAGATCGTGTGGTCGCGCCAGTCGGGGTTGTTGTAGAAGATGAAGTCCTCGTCCGAGCCTACCTTGCCGTTTGCGCGAAGCACGAATGCCGAAGCGTCAAGGTCGAAGTCGTAGCCGCCGTCATAAAGATTCGGATCCCAGCCAAGTCCGATAAGTGCCATTCTCATTCCCTTGTCAAGCGATACGCGCTGACCCTTCTGTAAATTAACTCCCATTTGTTTTACCTCCTGTTAAAGAAAATATATTTCTGACTTCCCGCCGCGCTTTCGGGCGTTCGGGGAAATCTGATCGTTGTGGATCGTTATTTGTTTGCGCTTTGTCGAAATCTTCTCGACCGACTGCGCAATGCTTGTTATGCAGGTGCGCCCCTACACACAATCGGGTCACATAACACATATTGTAGGGGCGGGCTTTGCTTATCTGTTATCTATTATCTATTAACTATTATCTCATTATGTATCCGTATCTTGCTGCTAAATCGCTTATCCGCCACATCTTTAACGGCTGCCCTACCGCGCTGAACTTCCATTCGTTATTTTTCCTGTAAAGCTCCCCGAAAACCATTGAAGTCATGCCGTCGTAATTCTCCGAAAGATTGAAAATGCACAGCTCCCTGCCGTTCGAATTATCAACGATACGGATAAACGCATTCTTTATCTTCCCGAAATGCTGCTGCCGCTCGTCCGCCTTGTAAATACTTACCATTATAACAATGCGCGAATACTGCGGCGGCACGCTCGAAAGGTCAATGAGTATCTGCTCGTCGTCGCCCTCGCCCGCGCCCGTCAGGTTGTCGCCCTGATGAACAACGCTCCCGCTCGGGTGCTGCAAGTTGTTGAAAAACACGATGTCGCGGCGGTCAAGCAGCTTGCCCTCGTCGTTGAGCAGAAAAGCCACAGCGTCGCAGTCGATCTCCTCCTGCGGCGGGGCAAACAGGCTCTTTAAAAAGCCGCCGCCTACGCGCTCCGCCTCGTCCCAGCCCAAGCCCACCATAACGCGGGTCAGTCCTGTGTTGCTTTTGGTCAGATCGACCTTTTGTCCCTTTTGAAGATTAACGCTCATTTGTACGTTACCTCCTTCATAATATTTTGCTGTATTGTATGGCGTGGGGCTTGTCCCCATATACACTAACTTAATTAATACTATTCCTCGACCAAATTCGCAACAATCTTCACCGCCCTGAACACGATGGTACGAACAAGTTCGTACCGTCGTCTTCCCTCCTCGACTAACGCCAGTTAGCCTTCGTCGTCATCCTTGGCACTCGTGTCCATGGCGGCGAATCTTGTCACGAATTTGATCGAGGAATAGTATAAAAACGCTGTAAAATCGCGGTTTTGCGGGCATTCACGGACGCGCGATGTACGCCCCTGCAATATATGCCCGGGCAAAACCCGCCGTTTCTGTCCTGCGGCTGTCTTGCGACGGTAAATTTTGCGAGGCAGGCGGCGGGAGCAAGCCCCCGCCCTACATTATACCATTCCTCGACCAAATCCCCCTCGCGGCAATCGCCTGTTCGATAATATTGCCTAAGCGGTATCTGCCCTTCATGCGCTTATCCCCTTGGCGCGGCAGACGTATCCGCACAGCCGCACCAGCTGCGAGCCGCCTTTTTCCTGCTTCTCCCAGTATACCTTATCGCCGAAGCTGCCCGATACCGTGAGCTTTATATAGTACCCCGTTTTTTTGTGTACCGTGTCGCTTTTTATGTCCCAAATATCGGTGTAATCGTAATGCGTTTTAAAGCCCATTTCGCTGATCTCAAATCCGTCGCCGTCTGCCGAAAAGCGGCAGGGCATATTGTCCGAAAGCCACAGGAGCGCAAGCAGCGGCACAAAGGCGCAAGGCACAAGAACGGAATACATCGTGTTCGCCGCACCGAAAAGACAGACAAGCGGGAACAATACTATCCCGATAATACATATCGGAACGCTGTAACCTCTGTAACTGCCGTTCATTCCGCCGCCTCCTTTTTCTGCTTTACATAGTCGCACAGCCGCGCAAGCAGCGGCTTTTCGACATTTTCGGGGTCGTTCAGCAGGTCGGTCAGGTCGTCATTGGCGCACAGCTCGTGAAATACCGTCTCGTCGGAGCCGTTACTGATGCAAAGTATTATCATGCCGCCGTATCTTGTGCTGCGGTATTCGCAGTCTATGTTCTGTATTTCATCATACTTAAATCGTTTTTCGCTGCCGCAAACCGTTACCGTGAAGCCCCTGTCACCCGCTCTTACGCGGCAGGGCATATTCAACGATAACACAAAAAGCGCCATGACCGCCGCAAATATCACCAGAAATACTATCAGCGCCGCCGGTTCGCCGCTTGCGCAGAGCAATCCCGAGAACATACCGCCCAGTATGCTCACCGTCGAAAGCGCGGGGCTGTAACCTCTGTATTTTCCGTTCATTCCGCCGCCCCCTTTGCAGCATTTACATACTCGCAGAGCCGCATAAGCTGCGGCTTTTCGGCATTTTCGTCGTATTTAAGATGCGCGATGTCATTATTATGTATCTCGGCAAACCGCGCCGTTTTGCCCTTGCTGTCCGTCACGGTCAGCTTTACCTTTGTTTGGGTGTCGCCGTGTCTTTCGTATTCGCAGCTTATGCCGCTTACCTCGCCGATACGGAAACTGTGCTTTATGCCGCCCGCGCTTATCGTGAAACTCTTTTCATCGGCGGTGAACCGGCACGGCAGTCTTTCATGAAGCGCAAGGGCAGCGGCTCCAAATATAGTCGGAATTGCCGCCGCGAAAGCGCCCGCCGCCGATTCCACCAGGTCTTCGATAAACACAAGCCATACATAAGCATATATCCACAAAAGCACCATGCTTACGGCAAACAGTTTGCGGCTGTACCCCTTGTATTTCCCGCTGATGTCGTTCATATTGCCGATTCCTTTATCCGGTTGACATACTCGCACAGCCTTGTCAGCTGCGGTTTTTCGTCGTCTTTCTCGTATTTAAGGTACTCGATGCACTTGTAATGTATCTCGGCAAAACGCGCCGTTCTGCCTGCACAGTCAGTCACGGTGAGAGTCACCTTTGTCCTGTATTCATAGTGTTTTCTGTATTCGCAGCGTATCTCGCTTATCTCGCCGATACGGAAAACTCGCTTTGTGCCGCCCATGCTTATCGTGAAGCTCTTTTCATCGGCAGTGAACCGACAGGGCAGCCGGAATGTAAAATACCCGGTGACAAATCCAAGTATAGTCGGACTTATCGCCGCGAAAAATCCCGCCACCGAATCCGTCCAGTCCTCGAAAAAACCGACCATTACAAGGGGATATATCTCCAAAAGCAGCAGACTTACGATAAGCAGCACACGGCTGTAACCCTTGTATTTCCCGCTGATGTCGTTCATCACACCCTCTGCCGAATGTAGCCGTACAGCTGACCGAACTTTGTGTCGTTTAAGCTGTTGTCCGACCTCTTGCCGTAGCCCTCGCAGAAGTATGTCTCGCCGCTTTCGTCGGTCACTTTGAGCCTTACCATGCCGCTGTATTTCCCGTTCAAGTATTCAAACCCGATGCTTTCGACATCGGCATACTCAAAGCGGTTCTCGATGCCCATTTCGGTAATGGTAAAGCCCGTCCCGTCCGCGCACACGCGGCAGGGGATATTTGAAGCGAACATCATACCTCCCACGCCGCAGCCCAGCCCGAGAAGGGTGAACACTATCACCGCCGCGTCGCTTTTTGCTGTCGAAGGCACGCCGAGAACCGTAATAACAGAAATTATTATTGAAAAAAGATAAATGCAATTGCTGTTGCCTTTGTATGTTCCTTTCATAGTATACACCGCCTTTGTCTGTCTATCTGTCATTTGACGGCTGTTGGTTTGCTTATATTGTAGGGGCGAGCATTGCTCGTCCGTGAATTGCCCCACCGTTACGATTTTACGGACATTCGCGCAGTTTATTTGCGAAATATCGCCGGTCTGAACTTCGTTCAGACAGCTCTTCTCGCAAATTAAAATCGGCAATTTGCTTGTTTCCGTTCTGTTTTGCTGATTTTATCACTTTGTTTGTTTTTGTTAGATTTTCTTGAAATTGCCGATTTTATTTTGGACTTAACGGCTTTTCTTTTACCGTAAGTTTCCGACCGCCGCCGGCTTTTGTGGGGGAAGACCCTTTGCACGAACAAGTTCGTGCAAGAAGAAGGGTTATCCCCTTGCACGAGCTTGCTCGTGCCACCCCCTTCCTAAGACTTTTGGTTTGCCTTCACTTCTGGTTTTGTCCTAACTCTGATTATCTCTGTTTTTCGAAAAAGGCTCTCCGAAAGAGGGAGAGCCGATTTCTCTAAGTGTTGCGGGAAATCTCCCTTGTAATTTTTACTGCTTGTTGTCCGCGCCCATTATTGCTTTTCTTATCATGTCAAGCGGGATAACAAGGAACGCAAGACCCGCGCAAACTCCCCATGTGGCAGGGCTGAGAGCGTGTACGCTCAGAGCGGGACCGCCGAAGGTTACGAACAGGAACTGCGCAAGAAGCAGAGCGCCCATAACGAGCAGGAAGTTTGTGTTTCTGCCGATCTGCTCGAACGGGTTCAGGTGAGTGGTTCTCGCGTTGAAGCCGTTGAAGGTAATGGACATCATGAATGTAGCGAATACGGCGGCTTTAAGATAGGTGTGCATATCGCCCGAAAGCGCCGTGTACGCGCCCGACATATCGCCGTAGGGATTGCCTGTCGCCACAAGATTTCTGATAGGCTCGATAAAGAGGATAGCAAGGCAGATGAAAGTAATGTACAGACCGCTTATCAGGAACTCAATAAACATCTTCTTGCTGACGATGCTTTCCGAACGCGGAATAGGCATTTCGTTCATGTACTCTTTAAGCGCAGGCTCGGAACCGAACGCGATAGCCGCGAGGGTATCCATAGCGAGGTTTACTACAAGCAGCTGGATAACGGTCATTACCTGATTTTCGCCGAACATGGGTCCAAGGAAGCAGGTAAGAACTGCTGCAACGTTTACGGTAAGCTGGAAGATAAGGAACTTTCTTATGCTCTTGAACATCGTTCTGCCGTAAAGGATAGCCTTTTCGATAGACGAGAAGTTGTCGTCGAGTATCGTAATGTCGCCCGCCTCTTTTGCAACTTCGGTACCGCTGCCCATTGCAAAGCCGACATCGGCTTTTTTCAGCGCGGGGGAATCGTTTACGCCGTCGCCCGTCATACCAACAACGAGGTTCAGCTCCTGAGCGCAGCGGACAAGACGGCTCTTGTCGGTCGGCAGCGCTCTTGCAACAACGCGGAGATTCGGCAGGATCGCTTTCAGCTCGTCGTCGCTCTTTTCGCCCATTTCCTGCGAGGTAAGGGCTACGTCGGTATCCTTCTGGATAAGTCCTGCTTCTTTCGCGATAGCAACGGCGGTCTCCTTGCGGTCGCCCGTTACCATTACTACCTGAATGCCGGCTTTCTGAACTTCCTTGATAGCGTCGGCAGCTTCCTTACGAACGTTGTCGCGGATAGAGAGTACGCATACAAGCGTGAGGTCGTCGCCTACGGTCTCGCCGTCGGTCTTTGCAACGCCGAGAAGTCTCATGGAGCGTCCCGCCTGTGTGTCGATATAGCCCATGATCTTGTTCTTTTCCTTATCGGTGAAGGGCTTCTTTTCGCCCTTTTCGTCGATAAAGAACTTGCACTTGTCGATTATTCTTTCGGGAGCGCCCTTGATGTAGGTAGCCAAACTCTTGCCCTTGCTTATGGTAACGGTCGAATACTTCTTGGCGGAATCGAAAGCCTCGAAGTTCTTTACGCTCTCCTTGTTGATCTTGCCGTCTGCCTTTTCGCCGACTAAGAACGCCATAAGTGCGCGGTCGGTGTTGTTGCCGCCGATGACCTCGCCGTTTGAAGCGGAGGCGGAGTTGTTGATGCCTATGCCGACAACAAGGTCTTCCTGCAATACGGCGGGCATTTCGTTCATCGACTTGAAGATATTTACATTACCGGAGGACATTTCAACAACAGTAAGTCTGCCCTCGGTGATAGTACCTGTCTTGTCGGAATAGAGTATCGAAAGCGAACCTGCGGTCTCAAGACCGTTTATCTTTCTTACGAGTACGTTATCCTTAGCCATTCTCATGCTCTGGAACGAGAGCAGGATAGAGGTCAGCATGGGCAGACCCTCGGGAACGGCACAAACTACGATAGTAACGGCTACGGTGATAGCGTTCATGAGGAGCTTTAACCACTCCATGCCTGTCTGCGGGATCGCACCCGTGATTATTGTCTTTAAGAGTATGCCGATAACGATAGCGATAGCGCCGACATAGCCGAATGTGGAGATCTGCTTTGCCAGCTTTGCGAGCTTGACCTGCAAGGGGGTCTGACGGGTCTCTTCCTGAACTTCGAGAGCAAGCTCGCCGAACAGGGTCTTGTCGCCGACTACCTTGACTTCCATGTGACCCTCGCTGCCGCAGACAACAGTTCCGCGGTAAGCGTAATGCTTGTTGAGCAGGTCTTTTGTGTCATAGGATTCGCCGCCTTCTACGGGGCGCTTTTCGGCTTCTTCGGTCTCGCCGTTGAGAGCCGCCTGGTCTACCATGATCTTTCCGTCAACTATCTCGCCGTCGGCGGGCAGCTTGTCGCCTGCCATAAGGAACACGATGTCGCCCACAACGACCTCGCTGACGTGTATCTCCTGGAGTGTGCCGTCGCGGACTACCTTCGCCATTTCCTTGGCTTCTTCCTCGGCTTTAAGTGCCGAAGCCTTGCCCTCCTGCTTGTTCTCGCTGACTGAGGCAACGCCGTTGGCGATCATTATCGCGATAAGAACGCCCACCGGCTCGTACCATTCAGCCTGTCCCATAAAGCAGAGAACTACCTGTACTGCGAGAGCCACGCAGAGAATAAGTATCATCGGGTCTTTAAAGCCCTCCAATATCTTTTTCCACAGCGGGTCGGGGGGGATCTGGGTCAGGGAGTTATTGCCGTACTTTTGACGACTCTCCTCGACCTCCTTCGCGGTCAAACCTGTCAGTTTCATCTTACCTTCACTTTTCCTTTCCGATATGAATATTTTATTGAAACGTTAAAACAACGTTCATGTGCAAGAATAATTATATCAGAATTTCAGCCGTTTGTCAATGGTTTCATAGGGAAATAATACCCTCTAATCAAGAAAACATACCATTTTTTGTGGAAACGATAACGATTTCGGAAAAAAGCAACGAAGGGCAAACCAAAAACCGCAAGTGAGGGCAAACCAAAAGTCTTAGGAAAGGGGTTGGCACGAACAAGTTCGTGCAGGGGATAACCCTTCTTCTTGCACGAACTTGTTCGTGCAAAGGGTCT
>CACYSH010000139.1 GCA_902776945.1 uncultured Ruminococcus sp. | reverse complement strand
CGGATTCCTCGCGGGCGACCTGCGCAAATACCCCCTTTCGGATTCCGCGCCGCTCAGAGCCGCTATCGCCGAGCATTGCTCGAATCTTTACGGCGCAAAGCTCACGCCCGACAATATCTTTGTCGGCAACGGCTCGGACGATGTACTGGCGGCGGCTTTCCGCGCTTTCTTTAACTCCGACAAGCCGCTTATGTTCCCCGACATCACCTACTCGTTCTATCCCGTTTGGTGCGAGCTGATGAAGATACCCTTCGTTACCGTTCCCGTTGACGACAAGTACATGATCAATCCGGAGGACTACGCGCCCGAAAACGGCGGCGTGGTCATCGCCAACCCCAACGCGCCCACCTCTATCTGCATGGGGCTTGACGGCATTCGCCGCATTCTTGACCTCAACCAGGACTGCATTGTTATCGTTGACGAAGCGTATGTGGATTTCGGAGGCGAATCTGCGGTGAAGCTCCTTGACGAATACGAGAACCTTCTCGTAACGCAGACGTTCTCGAAATCGCGCTCAATGGCGGGTATGCGTATCGCTATGGCTTACGGCAGCACCGAGCTTATCTCCATGCTGAACGCCGTCAAGGACAGCTACAATTCCTACCCTATGGACAGGCTCGCCATTGCAACGGGTATCGCTTCGGTAAGCGACGAGGACTATCTTAAAGAGATAACCTCAAAAATAATCGAAACACGCGAGAAGACCGCCGCCGCACTGCGCGGACTGGGCTTTGACGTACCGCAGAGCAGCACGAATTTCCTTTTTGCACAGCACAAGACCCTCACGGCAAAGCGGATATTCGAGTTCACCCGCGAAAAGGGCATTTTTATCCGCTACTGGGACAAGCCCCGCATAAACAACCGCCTGCGCATAACGATAGGCACCGACGAGCAAATGGACAAGCTGATCGCGGCGCTTGAAGAGCTTGTCGCGGCGGAGTGCAAGTGATCCGGCCCCTATGGACGTTTTCCTGATATGTATACTGCTTGCGCTTTCGGCGGTCTGCTCGGCTACCGAGACGGCGCTTTCCTCCGCCAACCGCATTCGCCTGAAAAACATGGCGGCGGGCGGCAAAAAAAGCGCTCAGAAGGCGCTAAAAATAATCGAAAACTACGACAAGGCGCTGACGGCTATACTTATCGGCAACAACGTCGTGAATATACTTTCCTCGTCGCTGACGACCGTGCTTTTCACGCAGAGATTCGGGCAGAACAGCGTAGCATACGCAACGCTTGTAATGACCGTGCTGGTGCTTATCTTCGGCGAGATACTGCCGAAAAGTTTAGCCAAAGAGAACGCCGAGAGCTTTTCCATGCTTATGTCGGCTCCGCTTTCGGCAGCGATGTTCCTGCTCACCCCGGCGATATGGTTTTTCGGCATCATAAAAAAGCTCGCCGACCTTATGACGGGCGGCAGAAAAGAACAGCCCGCCTTTACCGAAGAGGAGCTTAAATACATCATCGACGAGAGCGAGACCGAAGGCGTGCTGGAGGAGCAGGAATCCGACCTTGTGCGTTCGGCGCTCGATTTTGACGAAACGCAGATAAACGAGGTGCTTGTGCCGCGTGTGAACGTTTTAGGCGTTGAGCGGCAGGCAACGACCGAAGAGATCAAGGCGATTTTTGTTGACAGCTGTTATTCGCGTTTGCCTGTTTACGAACGGACTATGGATAATATAGTCGGCATTATTCATCAGATAGACTTTTTCAAGTTCTATCTGGACGGCGGCACGGACATCAGCGAGATAATGACCCAGCCGATGTTCATTCCCGAAAACAAGCGCATTTCGGAAGTTTTGAAGCTAATGCAGAAGCGCAAGGCGCACATGGCGGTAGTGGTTGACCAGTACGGCGGCACGGCGGGGATATGCACTTTGGAGGACATTATCGAGGAGCTTGTGGGCGACATTTATGACGAGCGCGACGAGGAGGACGATTCGTTCAAGGCGGTAAGTGCGGGGAAGTGGGACGTTTCGGCGGAGCTTTCGGTTTCGGACTTTCTTGAAAAAGCCGACCTTGACGAGGGGCTGATAAATGCCGACGCTAATTCTATGGGCGGCTGGATAACGGAGTTACTGGAGAGATTTCCCGAGAACGGGGAGACGGTCGAAGCGCCGCCATTTACGGTGAAGGTAACAATGGAGAACGACCAGCGGATAGACAGACTGCAAATTGAGATAAAAGATAAAAGATAAAAGATAAAAGATATTGCAAACAAAGGCATACCAAAAGTCTTAGGAAGGGGGTGTGGGGGGCAACCCTTCTTCAGAAGGGTTCCCCCCACAAAAGCCGGAGATGTCAGCAAGTTTACGAAAAAGAGAAGCCGTTAAGTCCAAAATTAAAATCGGCAATTTAGAGCAAAGCCCACAAAAACAAACAAAGTGAATGATTCTGCAAATCGTGACGGAAACAAGGAAATTGCCGATTTTAATTTGCGAGAAGAGCGGTCTGAACAAAGTTCAGACAGGCGATATTTCGCAAACGAATTGCGCGAAGGTCAAAAAATCGCGGCGGCGGGGAAAATCGTGCCGACAAGCGGCGGGGGCAATGGCGGCATTAACAAAGTTAATGCCGCAGCCGCCCTACAATTCGTTACAAAACCGAACGGATTTGCGGAAAACACGGTTTGTGCAATCCGCAAAAGATAAACAAATCACCCGAAAGGACAGGATAATAATGCCAAAGCAGATAAAGACAAAAGCGCTCCCCGAAGGCGAGCGCACAAATTGCCGTCTGGGTATCGCCGCGATGATCGCCGCGTTCGCATTCGGCGGAACGCTCATGGCGCTGATCTCGGTGCTGGAAAAGGGCGGCACGGCGGGCGACGCGCTCGGGATAGCGGTGTTCGGCTGCCTTGTGCTGTTTCTTGCCGTTTCGCTGTGGCACTGCATACAGGGCATCGTCACCTACGAAAAGCACGAGCATTACGGCGTGCTGATGACTTCGGTGCTTACGGGGGTGTCTGTGCTGGGCTGTCTGCTGAATGTGCAGATGTCGCTTTCGCTGCTGCTTACGTCGCTCGGCATGGAGGACGCGGCTAAGAGCGTTATCGGCGGCAGGAGCTTCGCCGAGTTCATGGCGGGTCAGCGCACGGCGTGGATAATTATGATAATCGGCGTAGCAACAGGCGTTTTCGCGGGGCTTATCGGCATGAGCAAGCTCGGGAAGAAGTGATCTTACTGCACGGAAACGTTATTATTACTTCGGCAATAATATAATTTGATCAGTTTGGACTAAAAATCAGTAAAGGACGCAACAGCGTTCTTTTGACGGATTTTCAAAAAGAAGAGCCAATTGTTTAATTGCCGAAGTAATAAGTTAAACGGTTTATAAACTGCGGGCGCTTCTGCGTGAATGCCCGCAGTTCACGCAAAATTTCGAAAAGGAGCGCACACATAGGTGCGCCCCTGCTATTATACTATTTTATGATCAAACAGTATTATGTGCATTTCGTAATTGCAGGGCGGGGACAGATCCAACCCCCGCCCTGCAAGTCTTGTGATATTCTGAATTTATGCAAGTTGACGACATTGCTCATTTATAGATTCTTCTGTAATTTGTACAGAAAAACGACCGTCCCGCTGGAAATTCCCGCAGGACGGCTTTATGCTCTGATAAAAATAATTACGAATTACACATCATCATTAATGGCGCTGACGTTCGAGTAGCTGTTCGGCAAAAAATTCAAGTTTGCCTTTGTTTTTCTCGGTAAGACCGCTGTACAGGTTCAATATAGCTTTATGATCTTCGGGGAGCATTATGCTCTCCGATTCTTTTTTGCTTACAGAACGTCCGGAAATATAATCAAGGCTCACACCGTAGTATTCGGCAAGTTGAATGGCGCGGGAAAAAGGTATCTCGCGCTCGCCCTTTTCGTATTTGCCGTAATACTGCGCGGTAGTGCCGAGATATTCGGCAATCTCTGACTGCGTTTTGTCCGCATCTTCCCGCAGATCGCGTATCCTCTGATAATAAGCCATATGTGACACTCCTTTTAATCATTTGTAAATATTCTATCACAAATGGTTTGTAAGTATTGACACAGCAATCCAAAAAGATTATAATTGTCATAAAGATAATCATATTAGATTATCGAGTATGGAGTTGACTTGATATGGCAGTTGATTTAAAAAAGAAGAATGCAATAAAAATTGGTGGAATCTCACTTGGAACTGTTGGTGCAATTTTAGGAATTATTGCAGCACTTGACCAAATTTACACTCAGCATAAACCACCTAACGACCCGATACAATCGGAAACTGTGATAATGACAAGTGAACCTTTAAAAGAACAAGATGAAATAATAAATCCTGAAATTAAAGAAACTGAACCCATAACAACCACGACAACGTTTTCAACAACAATCACCACGACAGAAACAACAATTGAAACAACAACAGAATCACTTGAGTCGGTTCCGCTTATGTTACCATATGATGGAGAGTCATATACAATTGAAGACTGTATAATAGGTGGTAAAACTTATAAAAATGCTCCTCAAATGTATCTATATCATGGTTCTGTCATGATGTTTAATCTTGAAGGCAAATATAGTAAATTATGCTTTGATGTCGGTCATGTGGATAAATCAACCATGAATGATGCAACTTGTGAAATATACTTGGATGGCAAACTTGCAGAAACTCTTTATCTTAATTCTGATGAGATACTGATTCCTGTTGAACTTGACGTTAGAGAATGTCATCAATTAAAAATTACATTAAACTGGACTTATATTTACGCAACCTATGCAATAGTCAACGGCACTCTTTATCCTTGAAAAAACATCATTTTGCAGACTACATAATATATAAAGGACAACATGAAAGATAAAAAACGACCGCCCCGCAGGGAACTCCCCCGGGGCGGCTTTTTTTGCTATGATAAAAATAATTACGAATTACACATTATCACTTGCACTTCCAAATATGATAGCTATACGGCGCAAGCTCGCTGCCGCCGCCGAAATCGTGTACCTCGCCTGTGGCAAGATCGTCCGCAAGACCGAAGCCCGCGTCAAAATGCGCCGTGAAAGGCTGGCTGTCGGCATTTATCGCCACAAACACACGCTCGTCCTCGAAATCACGCTGCAAAATGCACTGCCTGTTCGTCAGCACAGGCACCTTAATATCGCCGTACTGGAGCGCCTTGCACTCGCGGTGCGCCTTCGCAAGCCTTGCGATAAGGTCGGTAAGCTCGTTCCACTCGGGAGCCTCAAAGCACGGACGGAGCGCGGGGTCGCCGTCTTTCTTCTCCGCCTTAGCGCCCCACTCGCTGCCGTAATAAACGCAGGGAATACCCGGCATACCGAAAAGCATGGTGTAAATGAGCGGCAGATGCTTAGGCTCGGTGAGTATCGAAGCCACGCGGGTAACATCGTGATTATCAACAAAACTGAGCAGGTGCAGCCCGCGGAACTCGCACCAGTTCTCGGGACCGAAACGGTTTTTCAGCGAATGGCATATCTCGAACATATTCATGCTGTTGAAGCTCGAATACAGACCCTTATAGCACTCGTAATTCGTCACGGAATGCAGCATTTCGGGGTTAGCCCAGCGCTGATACTGACCGTGTATCATCTCGCCGACAAGGAAGAAATCCTCTTTCAGGCTGTCGGTGAAGCTGCGCAGGCGCTTCATGAAATCGAAATCGAGCAGATAAGCCACGTCGAGCCTTATGCCGTCGATGCCGAAATACTCTATCCAGTATTTTACACAATCCATGATATGGTCGGCAACGGCGGGGTTTTTGAGGTTGAGCTTAACAAGGTCGTAATGACCCTCCCAGCCTTCGTACCAAAGACCGTCGTTATAATTGCTGTTGCCGTCGAAATTGATGTTGAACCAGTCCTTGTAAGGCGAATCCCACTTCTTTTCGCAAACGTCACGGAACTGCGTGAAGCCGCGTCCGACATGATTGAAAACGCCGTCCAGTACGACCTTAATGCCTTTTTCGTGCAGAGCATCGCAGACCTGCTTGAAATCCTCGTTAGTGCCGAGACGGGTATCTATCTTGCAGTAATCGCGGGTGTTGTAGCCGTGAGTGTCGCTTTCGAACACGGGCGAGAAGTACACGGCGTTGCAGCCGAGCTTTTCGATATGGTCAACCCAGTCAAGAACCTTCAATATGCGGTGTTCGAGAACGCCGTCATTCTCGAAAGGCGCTCCGCAGAAGCCCAGGGGGTATATCTGATAAAAGACAGCCTCATAACCCCAGTTAGTAGTATTGTTTCCCATTTCAAATCAATCCTTTCGCTGTCGGGAGCAGACCCGTGATGTGCCGTGCGGTCTCTCCCGTATTGCCTTTTTAGCCGCGATCCGTATAAGCGGCGGCATATTTATTATAACATAAAATCGTCCGCGGTTCAATACCGAATGTTGCATATTCTTTTTTAAACATTTTTGGGCATATTGCATAAATTCGAATATACATACTTTGTGAAATATATGGTTTATGTATAACTGAAATATACAGCGGAATAGCGCGGTTTTTTGAGGAAACATTTAAAGTATATGCTTTAAACAAACATCGCAATTTAAAGCAAGTCAAGGTCGTGCAACGCAGAGCGAGGAAACGATAGCCGTCTGCATGAACGAAGTTCATGCCATTGTATGCGATTTGATAGTGAAATAGTATAAATACGACTTTGCTTGCGCAAAGCCCGCGACCAAGCAAATTGAGGGCAAACCAAAAATCTTAGGAAGGGGTTGGCTGCATTAGACTTCCTCGGAAACTAACGTGTGCCGAATGTCGGAAGATTTTGCCATGATGCAAGGCGGACGACGAAAGCGTGCTGTCGCACGGTGAGGAGGAC
>CACYSH010000138.1 GCA_902776945.1 uncultured Ruminococcus sp. | reverse complement strand
ACACGCAAGAAAGATAAAGCTCGCTCTCGGACGAAGTAACGGTTGGAGAAAGGCATTTATCAGGCTATGCGGAGCGGTTTGAACTTTGCGGATTTGGGTAAAACTTTTCCCCGCACGCGCGGAGGTGCTCCTAACCCGGGTGCGAAATCTCAGGGCATCAAGCACTTTTCCCCGCACACGCGGGGGCGCTCCTGTTTTCTCTCCCCGAAGCTGTTAAACGTTACAATGGAACAATAACACATCTAACGAAGCCAAAAATCCCGAAGCCAACCTCAAAAATCAGCTTCGGGATTTTAATTTCATATCAAACGTGTCCTCAACAATTCGGTCGTAAGTTGACCGTAAATCTTGCCTGTTGGGTCATAAAACCTGCGTATTTACGACGTTTCTTAGTCAATACTCTTCATCGTCGGGAGTATAGAGCAATGATCGGTCTGGCTCCTGTAAGCCCCCCGACAAGCGCAGCTCAGTTCATCGTTCCGAGCAGCCCTGCGGTGTTAAGCTCGCCTACCAGCGTCCATGTCTCGTTTGTATAATCGAACTCGTAGGTAGCATAGCGAACCAGTTTTTCTTCCTTCGGGTTATTGTTCTTTGCGTAGACTGTGATCCACTCTTTGTCGTTTGCCATTACGTCAATGGATATGCTTTTTAAGCCATCTATGTCATTTACGGTCTTGCTTGTGTCTACATAGCCATAGAGATCAAAGGTATATGAACCGCTCAGACCTTCGGGAAGCGGCATATCCAGCACGCTTTTCTTAGTCTCATAATATCCCGTTGCGTGATCGGGCTTTACCATTTCGATGGTTCCGTCATATTCTCCGCGTGAGATATCCACCTCGATATATGTGCCCTCGCTCGCAAAATCATAACCGTCAATACCGTCGCGGTCGGCATCATAATCGTTATTGGTTACCAGGCAGACCTGACCCTTATCATAGTAGCCGTCAAAGTTGTATCTGACGATGCAGTTGAGCCTTGCTTCTTTAAGAGCCGCAGCAGCCTGTTCCTCGGTCAGACCGTAAAGTTTGGGGATCCTGACTTTCTCGCCGGAGAGCGTTTTGTCAGTGGATGGCTCTTCTGTCTCGTCCGGCTGCTCTCCGAAAACATCTTCTGCGACCTCGTCATTGTAATATGGCATTCCCTGCTCCCGGTTGTCAAGCTGAACAAATATCTTGTCAAATTTGTCTATCCAGTTATTAGTGTCTTTATAGACCTCCGAACGAACCTTGTTGTCATGCCAGTCGTACACTTCGGTATAGATAAGGTCGGAATCACGGAACAGCGTTACATTGTAGTAATTACCATCCAGCATGAAATTAACATCAACGCGGGCGGTATCCCATGAGGGGAGCTTTTCTTCGTCCCAGTAATACAGATTCTCCATCTCAAACTGCGGCGTACCGTTCTTGCGCATATCATCTATGATAGCCTTAATGTCTTCGTTGGCATATCTGTCCAGTATTTCCTCGTAAAAATGCGGGTTTTCGGGATCTTCATCGTTCCAGCGCTGGAAGAACATATCGCAGGTCAGGTCGGTCGCCCACCACAACTCGCGCAGAGGCTCCTCCGGAGTGAACTCGCACAGAACATAAGACTTGCCGTCAACAGTGACTACGCGGCAAATTTCCGGGTGAGGATTTCTGTCCGGGTGATATTGAGTGCCTATCTGTTCCTCGCCTATCTTGACGGTATGGCTCTTTCCGTTAAGAGTATATTCGATCTTGCGTTCGGTCGGAACTTTCTCTCCCTCCCATGAGTGGCTCTTCTTTGTTTTTTCGATAAGCTCGTCTATCGCAGCTATCCTGTCTTTATCGGTAATGTCGCCGGGAAGCTCTTCCCCATCTATAATAAGGGTAACAGTCATAATGTTTTCGGGGTCGGGTTCTTCCTCTATGACTTCGTTGTCTTCCTCTTTGGTAACGATCGGCTTGTCAATGTTGCTGCTGTCGGCTGCCAACTGCGCCGCAGGAGCCTTGACCGCTTCTTTATCGGTGACAAGCTCATTGTTTCCGCCGCGAAGCCCCGCCGCCGCTATGCCTGCAACGATCGCCGCACAGGCTGCAACCGAAAGTACCGCCGCAGGAACACGGCTTTTTACAGTATCCATTTCGTTCTTTGATCCGTTTATACTCATATTGATCTTCTCCTTTTTCTCTTTTGTTTTTAATGTTTTTATCATCTGTTTGCTGTCAGCTGTCCTTTCATTGCCGAAGGTCTTTCCGCCCGGTTCGAGCGCTGCCGCACGTTCCATAACGCGGCGTTTCAGCTCTGCGGACGGTTCAAGGCTGCGGCGAATGTTCGATATACTTTCTCTTTTCATTTTCTGCCGCCTCCGTTTCTGTGTTTCCGTTTTGGTTCTCTCTTTCCGTCAGTACTGTTTTGAGTTTTTCTCTTGCTCTTTTGAGCCGCATTTTTACTGCGGCTTCGCTTATCTGCATTATCTCCGCGACCTCCGCAATCGAAAGCTCCTCGAAGTAATGCAGATACAGCGGCAGGCGGTATTTTTCTTTAAGTCCGCAGACTGACTGCCACAGTTCGGTGTCTTCCGAAGGGCTTTCGGTGTATTCCACGCTGTACGGGTCGAACTCCTCGCTGCTCCGAAGCGTGAACCAGGGCGAACGGTTCGCCGAACGGCAGAGGTTCAGCGCCGTGCGTATCAGCCATGAGCGCCGCGCTCCCTCGCCGTCGAAATGCAGCTCCTTTGTATAGTACAGCAGGAACACCTCCTGAAAGATGTCCTCCCTTTCCGAATGTGTCCTGAGCATCGAGCAGATAATGCCGTTCACGGTGCCGCCGTATTTATCCATAACATATTCGAGGTCTTTTTCCGCACTTTCTGTCGGCATTGCCGCTCACCGCCTTTCGCTGTTGTTTTTTGTTTGTTGAACGCGTTCATATACTAATGCTGATTTTAGCATAAAAAGTAACGCTTTTTGAAGAAGAAATTTTAAGTTTGTATCATTGCATAAATCAAAGGCGTATTTTATGCGCAATTTTGACATTTACTTGCAATATCGTCAACTTGTGCAAAACAAGGGCAAAACCAAAAGCCTTAGGAAGGGAGAGACGAGCAAGCTCGTGCAAGGGGATAACCCATCCTAAGACTTTTGGTTTGTCTTCACTTTGCGAAAACACTTATTATTAATCTGTCAGAATAAGCCCGGAAAATAGTCCGGGAGATATTTTCCGGTGATATGCGGCAATAAAAAAGCCACTAAAAGCAACAATAAAAAACCGTTACAGATCAATCCTCCGAAAAGCGCTATGAACCTGTCTCTTTTGAGTAGGTGCAGTTCTTCGGTCAGAACAGGTGAATTGTCTGCTTTTGTAAGGAATATTACCTCTATGTTCTTGTCGCGTGCATACCGCTTTCCGCGGTGACTGGTCGTTGAAAGCACAAATTCCTGTTCCGCATCGAAGTCGCGGTGTCTGCACCTCACGGTAACAATGTACAGTTTATAATTGAACGCATGGTTGCTAAGGTTTTTCTCGCGATAACTTGTGATCACAGCCGGAACGGTAACGCTTTCACGCTTGACCTTCCGCACCGTCTTGAAGTTTTTCACGGTGCTGTAATTCAGAAAAAAGGCAAATAAAATGTATAACGTGATCGGAAATATCCCTTCGGTTATTATATGCAATACTTTTAATACGGTCTCCATGATGATCGCCCCATTTCCATATAGGATATAATTATATCACATTGCAGGATAAAAGTCAATAAGCAGCAAAAAGGGCGCTCTGAATGAAAGCAGTTCATTCAAGCGCCCTTATACCGATAAATAATGGAGGAATTTGATTTCCGTTTTCATGCTTATTCCGATAACTTACGCTTTATAGGATAATAACAGCTCGTTACCTTTACGGTCTTTTTGCGGCGATCAAACGACCGTGCGATCTTAGCGCCCGCCGCCGCAGATACAAGTATTATCCCGACAACCGGGTACACGATAATGAGACTGTTTGTCGTTCCGTAGATGTCCAGTACGCCCTTGAAAAGACTGCCGACCGCGAATGCCGCAACCGCCGCATTCCACAGATTTATCGTCACGCGGTGCGGAGTGACGTTTTTCAGCGCGGCGATACCGTAGGGCAGAGCGCCGAAGAAAAGCGGTACCGCAAAGGCGTATATCATATAGTACGAATATACCTCGTGGCTGAAATACTCGTAAACCGCGCCGAAGAACGCGAGAAACGCCGCTGCGCATATATGCCCGATGCAGTTTTTCAGGGCTTTGTTATCCGATGTATACAATATCGCTCACTTCTCTCTCCTTAATTTTGCCGTTCGATGTGGGATTGTTTATCACCTGTCCGTTAAAATACATAGTCGATGAACCGCCGCCGTCAAGATTATACGCCGTTTCCGCGCTCAAAGACTTCATAAACTCCGCAAGCTCGTACAAAGACAGCCCCTCGCTCTCGGAAGTCCTGCCGTCCGACACGACAAACAGATAATGATTTTCAGAGATAAGCCCTACCGCCGTTCGGGGATTGCTCGCCATTGCCCTGCCTACCTCGTCGCTCTCCGAAACGGTTATACTGCCGTCCCGCACCAGTCCGGGACCGAACGCGAACGCCTGCCACACGCCCTGACTTACCAGCTCGTCTGCGGAATAATCGTACTGGCTGACTACCTTCATCGTGCCGTCGGCGTAAATGCAAAGCAGATCGTCGCCGCTTGCGGTATCGCGGTAAGCTATGCCGTTTCGGATAACATATCCGCTTTCTCTCGCGCCGTAGAAATCGCCGTTCACCGCGAGTACTGCGTTATTCGCCGCCGCTGTTTCCGACGTTTTCGCCGTGACGTTCTTTCCGTAGGTATCATTAGCAAAAGCCGTTTTGAGGTACTCCGCAGAGGTCAGCCGAACGTCCGCGACGTATATTTTGGTATTGTTCCGGTAATATTCCGTCATCTTTATGCTGATATTTTCGTCATTATAATCATAGTCATTATCGCTGTTCTGAACCGTTGTTTTTGGAATATCCGTCTGTACTTCGGCGCTTTCCGGCTTGGTGCTTTCATCAGCTGTTTCGCTTTTTGGCTTGCGCTTTCTGCCGGACTTTGGTTTGGTTCCGTCCGGCGAACCGCCCGAAGGGGGATTGGTCGGCTTGTCAGCGTTTGAACTGCTGTCAGCTGCGGGAACGTCTGTTTTTGTTTCTTTCTCCGTCGTGCTTTCCCGTGCGGCGGCGTTTTCCTTCAATGTCTCAAACATAGAGGTGTTCATCTGTGCGGTATCGGTCTGATAGGCGCTGCTGAGAACAAATGTATCAAGCGAGATATACGCAGTAAACGCAGTCAGCGCCAGTCCGAAGCTCACCGCCCATGCGTATTTCTTCATGCCGATACACGCTCCTTTCCGAATACGAAACGGTGCTGAACAACGTAACTCAGCAGGAAAAGCACGGTCTCGGTGATGAGCTTGCCCGCGTAGGTATTCACCCCGATGACGGTCAGCATTTTCAGTATCAGCGTATTAAGCGCCAGTATCACAGCGGCAAGCGCGAAATATTTTAACGCCGAAGTCTTTACGCTGCTCTCAGAATTGAAAACAAACTTTCGGTTAAGATTGTAATTCAGCACGCTGCTGAAAAGCCTTGCCGCGATATTCGAAAACACCGTCAGCCCCGTGACAAGCGAAAGCAGGCAGAACAGCCCGTAATCGACAAAAAAGCTGATGAGCGATGATGCCGAATATTTGAGTATCTCCTTGTAGATAAGGCACGAATCCCTGAATGTTTCAAAGTGCGAAGAGGAATTGCCGTCGAGGTAGACTGTCTGTATGATCTCTTCCTTTATCTGTATATCGCGGCGTGGCATTTCCATAAGAACATTCATTTCGTATTCGTAGCGGCTGCCCGATACCGAAAGCATTTCGGAGATAAGTCTGTCGCTGAACGCTCTGAGTCCTGTCTGCGTGTCGCAGACCTTTTGCCCCGATGTGATACGATAGACAGCTTTCGTGACAGTATTGCCGAGCCTGCTGCGGAGCGGCACGCCCTTTCCGAAACGTCTGCTGCCGAGAACGAGCGCATTCGGAAAGCGTCCTGCTGTTTCGCTCACGCGGATAATATCCTCCGTCATGTGCTGACCATCAGCGTCGGCGGTCACGACGATATAGGGCGTGGGGAAGTATTCGCGGATATAGTTCATGCCGGTTTTAAGCGCCTCGCCCTTGCCCATGTTGACTTCGTGACGGATAATGTTAGCCATGCTTCTGAGCGTTCTGAACAGAGGTTCGCAGTCCTCGCTGCTGCCGTCGTTGACGATAACGACATGAAAGCCGTTTTCGCAAAGCTGGCTGACCGTCACGAGCAGTTCACCGCCGGGATCGTATGCCGGAATAAGTGCTATTTTCTTAAAAGTAGTTGTTGTCATGCGGATCGCCTCCTGCAATAAAAAAGCCGTTTTCTTTTTCTGTATTTAAGTATAGACTGTCAAACTTAAATTAAGGTTAGAAAAAGGATTTTTCACAATACTTTCAATTATTTTTCTGCAAAGTTACAGAAAACGCAAAACAAGGGAAAACCAAAAGTCTTAGGAAGGGGGTCGGCACAAACAAGTTCGTGCAAGGGATAACCTTTCTTCAGAAGGGTTTCCCCCAGAGACTGAGCGGTTCAAGTATCGTGAGAAATAATAAGAAGCCGCACAAGTCAGTATATTCCCGATGTCTGAAAATAAAAGTCGTTTACTATAATTCGTCTTATGGCATATATAAAAAAATATATGCGTAATACCATTGTGATTTGTATATTAAATATATTGACTAACGCTTTTATTTTTGTTATACTTAATTATGTAAGTATTTTAACTTATTGAGTAGAATTTAACCGAAAACAGAG
>CACYSH010000137.1 GCA_902776945.1 uncultured Ruminococcus sp. | reverse complement strand
GATGAGGACGCGGAGCGTTCAATGGCGGCGGGAATGAATGCGCATCTTTCGAAGCCGATTGAGCCGGATAAGCTGTATAAGACCATGACGGAGCTGATACGCGGCACATCAAAGGACGAATAATGCAAAGTAAGGACAGACACGGGAGCTGGATCCTGTGTCCTGCCCCTGCTTTGCAGTTTCTGCGGCTTTACGCAAAGTCACATTTATTCCGATGTTTACTATAAACTTATCAAGCGAAAGGAGATACAATTAATGCTTGCAAACTATCATACGCACACAGTCAGATGCAATCACGCCGTCGGCACGGAAAGGGAGTACATCGAGGCGGCAATAAAAGCGGGCTTTAAAACGCTGGGCTTTTCAGACCACGTTCCGCAGCCCTATCCGGAAAGATTTGTCTCGGGCATAAGAATGTCTATGGAAGAGCTGCCCGATTACACCGAAACGCTTTCAGCGCTAAAAGAGGAGTACCGCGACCGCATAGAAATACTTATCGGCTACGAGGTCGAATATACCCACAAATATTTCCAGCCGATGTTAAAGGAGATTTGCAAGTTCCCGATAGATTACATGATACTTGGTCAGCATTACGTCCCCGACGAGATCGAGGGGCATTATGTTGGAATGCCCACCGACAGCGAGGAGTTGCTCAAAGCCTACGCCGACCTTGTTATCGAGGGAATGGAGACAGGGCTTTTTGCTTACCTTGCCCACCCCGACCTGATAAATTTCGTCGGCAGCGAAAGAGCCTACCGACATCAAATGACGCGGATCATCGAAGCGGCGACCGAGCTTGGCATTCCGCTTGAAGTGAATATTTACGGCTTTGTTGACCGTCGGCACTATCCCTGTGAACGCTTTTTTAGGCTGGCGGCTGAAATGGGCGCTGAGTTCATTGTCGGCTGCGACGCTCACAAGCCCGAAATGCTCGTCACTACCGATGGCATACCCCCGCTGAAAAGATTCCTCAAAGGCTGCGGCATAACCGTCGGTGATAACGTTCTCCATATGACCGTAGATTTCAAGGCAAAGGCAGCTGCGTATCTCGAAAAAAATGCTGTATTACAATAATTATTGTTGACATTCATTATTATCCCATAGTGTCAGCAAAAAAGCACGCCCCCAAATTCTCATTTTTAAGAGAACTTGGGGGCTGTGTGCTTTCAGACGGCTTATTTCATGGAAAAATGTATTTACCGAAATAAGCCTGATCTATATTCAGGGGGTCATACGAGTAATCGGACTGTTTATATTACTGTCCTTCATGGAAGAAGTAAGGAAGCGCGTCATAGATATAATGGCGTACCTGCGGCCAGTAGTGAACATTGCCCTGTGCTTCCAGGAAGTAGAAGTTGCCCTTCGAGAAGTCGCTCGTGTAGGTGAAGCGCTTGGTATCGCCCTTTAACGAGTTTATCAGCGGAACCATGTTGTCGTAAGCGATGTCTTTCGTACCTGTTGCGGCAAGTATGAAGTAATCGCGCTTGCTGTAACCGCTCGCGTCAATGGCGTTCTGTATGCCCTGTGCGCCGTCCCAGCAATGACCCGAAAGCGGCATATAATATGCGCAGATGTCAAGGTTGTTGCAGAGCATTTTCCATGTCGAGCCGCCGCCCATTGAGAATCCGCCGTAAGCTCTGTGGAAACGCGACGCTTTCAGACCCGAGATGCTGGTATCGCCGTTTGCGTAGGTAGAATACTTGCCTTCAACATACGGGATTATGCTCTGACGCATTTCGTTCCATACAGTACCCGCGCCCATGTTGCCGTCGGGAGCAGGACAATTGTTAAAGGTCGGCGTAACAACGATAGTTGGCTCAATGTCGCCGTTTGCTATCATATTGTCAAGCATGATGTCGATGTCGATAGCGCTGTCGTTGAAACAGGTGCCTTCGTTTTCTCCGCCGCCGTGCATCAGATAGAATACGTTGTACTTCTTCGACTTGTCATAGCCGTAAGGCAGATATACATACATGGTCTTGTTGCCGTTGATACCGTTATAGGTCTCCTTGACAACAGTTCCGTGATTTGCGGGCTGCTGGAAGTATCTGTCCGGCGCTGCCTTGTACTGGAGGTTCGCGTTGTAGCTGTAAGGAACTACTTCCGGCTCAGGCTCGGGGAAGGAAGTGATCTTTCCTGAGATATACGACCGGAGCAGCTCTGCGTCAGCTGTATCTACTTCGCCGTCCTCATCTATATCCGCATTGCGCTTTGCTTCGCCGCTGATATTTCCGCTGCGAAGTGCTTTCTTTAAAGCCACAAGATCGGCTAACGTGATAGTTCCGTCCATATCAACGTCGCCTCTGCCGATGATAAGCGACGGATGAGGACCGCTGATCTTTGTTCCGGCGGGAGCGGCGATCACCTCGTCAAGGTAGAAATCGCAGTTAGATTCGGTGGTCTCGGCTATCATAACAAGATTCTCAGCACCTGCGGGGATAGTATACTTGGAATTGTAGAGCTGAATGAACTTGCCGCGATTTGTCGTAGCCTGAGCTATCTTGTCGTACTTGGTCTCGCCGTCGATGTCATACTGTAATGTGAGCTTGAACTCGGTGGGGTCTGAGCCCGTGAGGTTGATAAAGCACGCGCTGAACGCATAGCTCTTGCCGGGAACAAAGGTGCTTGTACTCAGTTCCTTCATTCCGCCGTGCCAGGGAGCCGTTCTTCCCGAAAGGCTAAGTGACTTACTGCCCTGATACTTGGTATTGGAGCTTACTTCTGCGGTAGCGCCGCCTCTTCCCGACCAGTCGCCCGCGCCGTTTTCAAAGGTATCGCGGAAGATGTAATCGGGAGTAACTACTGTGCTGGCATTTCCGGCGATCTTGGTTCCGGCGGGAGCGATTATAACCTCGTCGAGGTAGAAATCGCAAAGCTCCTCAGTTGTCTCCGCAACAAGCACAAGGTTAGTCGCACCTGCGGGGATAGTGAAGTTAGAGTTATAAAGCTGTACGAAGCTGCCGCGCTTGCCGTAAGTCTGCGCTATCTTGGCATAATTTGCCTCTCCGTTAAGGTCGTATTGCAGGGTGAGCTTAAACTCGGTAGTGTCCGCGCCGCTAAGATTAGCGAAGGAAGCGCTGAAAGCGTAGCTCTCGCCGGGAACGCACATACCCGTACTGAGCGATCTCTGACCGCCGTGCCATGCGGCAGTTCTGTCCGTCAGGCTGAGGGAATTGCTGCCCTTATACTTGGCGTTGGAGCTTACGGTCGCCGTGCAGCCGCCTCTTCCCGACCATTTGCCCGCGCCGTTCTCGAAGGTATCGTGAATGTAATAGCCGTCCGCGTCGGTCTCAACAACGGTGGGAGCGTTCCATTCGGCGCGTTCGTAATCGAAATAGTCAACGTCAACATAACCGCCCGTAGACTTTGTGGCGTAGCTGTAAATAGCGTTTCTGTAACCCGTAAAGAGCTTAAGATCGTAAGTCATGCCGACGGTCGTGCCTATCTTCTTCCAGTTAGAGCCGTCAAGTGAGTAGTAGAAGTTCACCTTGTCGATATTGTTGGACACGTTATAATTGCTGTCAACGGTGTTGAACTGGAAATCGGTCTTGAGATATACCGTGTCTCCGGAAAGGGTCACTTCTTCCTGAATCTTATCGGCGCTGTTCATAACGTTGCCGTTGCTGTCGTATTTGCCGTTCGTCGCCATGTAGATCTTCTTTTCGCCGCTGTCGGTAACGCGAACGCCGACATTTCCGTAGTTATACTGGAACGCGGAAAGACCTGCACAGTCGCCGGGCTTCATGTTGGAAACGTCCATTTTGATAACGCCCGAGCAGGAAGGGCCCTCTGTGCGCATGGTCAGAGTATTTCTTGCGTGGATAATGCTCTGCGCAGTGTAGCCGTTTTTAAGGCGCAGCCAGCCCGGTCTTTCGGTGACAGACCAGTATCTGTTGTCGGGATTATGGTTCCACTGCCATTCGAGCTTCAGCTTATTGGAGCTGTAAGAGAACTCGTCGTCCTTAGCAAGCTGCGTACCGGCATGACTTCCGGGCATATCAAGAACTATGGGAGCCTTGCCGTTTACACCCATTACGGGCCAGCCGTCCTGCCACGAAACAGGCACAAGCACGGGTATACGACCAACGGAGCCGTGATCCTGGAAAAGCAGTCCGTACCAGTTGCCGTCGGGAGTCTGAACAATACCGCCCTGAGCTACGCCCGAGCCGTAGGTGCCGAGACCCGAATTAAGCACGGTCTTGCCCTCGAAATTCCCGGTAAGGCTCTTGCTTCTGTAACAAAGCTCGATTCTGCCGCTGTTGTTGGGCCATGCGATAAGGAATATATAATACCAGCCGTTTATCTTCTGAATGTGCGAGCCTTCGCCTGCGAGACCAGTAAGACCAGTCTTTAACAGAGTGCGTTCCTGAGCGCCGTATGCAAAACCGGTCATCTCGGAATTAAGCTCTTTTATCTTGATCTCGCCGTTGCCGCCGTAAACGAGATAGTTCCTGCCGTCGTCGTCAAAGAGCATCGAAGCGTCGTGGTACATACCGCTTATCTCGCTCTTTGTCCAGTTGCCGCTCTCGATGTCATTTGTCTTGTATATGTACGATTTATTCGTGCCGTAGCTGCCGAAGAATACATAGAAGTTACCGTCATGATACCTGAGACTTGCCGCCCACGAACCGTGTCCGTAGTCGTGCTGACCGTTCGAAAGAGTCTGCTTTGCGCCGTCAGCCATCGTGTCGTAAACGTAGGAGCATATTTCCCACGACACAAGGTCTTTCGACTTCATTACAGGCACGCCCGGATTGAAGTACATAGTTGTACTTACCATATAATAGGTATCGCCTACTCTTATTATATCCGGGTCGGGAACGTCTGCCCATATAACGGGGTTTGCGACCTGTCCGGCTTCAAGGGCAAGCGCATGAGTCTCCGGCATATTGCCTTGAAAATAAGCCATGCAGGAAAGAGCCAGTGCAGCTGATGACAGTACAGACAAAAATCTTTTTGCTATCGTTTTTGACCTTGACATTACAAATTCCTCCGATCTGACCCGGGCTGCCGTACAATTGTACGATACAAAAGCAGCCCCCGGATCTGTGATAATATTTTCTGTTCCTTTCCGACAACAGACATTAAACAGCGCCGATATGCCTGACACCATAGCTGTACAGTCAACGATCTTATGGTGTTTTGACCTAAATGTGTACACAAATGCGCTGATTTTCGTGTATGCTATCGTTATTGTTAAATATTATAGCATAAAAACGTTTTCTTGTCAAGTACTTTACAAATCTTTATACAGATTAATTTATTTATAGACTTTTTCCTTATTGTTCGTACAACTTTACCGTGTGAGCCGTTAGCGTCCTTCCTGAACGGTCGCTTTTTTGCAAGTAAGATACGTCAAAGCTGCATAATTTGTTTGTACAGCTTCGCACCGACCCGTCCGTGCGATAGTTCGGAACAGGCTTGCCGCATACACGCTGTTTTGTCAGATGATGCTGTAATACCGCAGTTTCGCGGGCGTTTATGTGGCAAATCACGCAGGCATAACGCCCGGGCTTGTCGCATTGTTGAAGCTATACAACAACAAACAGACGGACGTTATCCGCGAAACACGCCTGTTGTGCTTGTTTAACAAATTGCAGAATATCTGTGCAAAATTGTCCGTACAAAAAAAACTATTGCCTGATATTGCTCATTTATGCCGAACATTTCCTCGAAAATTGAATAGCTGTAAAAAATATTGTTCAGCTACTTGCTTTTGGGCGCAAATTATGGTATAATACATTACAAAGCCATAAATATGAACGGAATCGAAGCGCGTGCAGAGCTTTACGCCTTCGATGAAAATTCAGGAAACGAGGTATGATACGCCATGAGCGAAAAAAAGACCGACCGCCGTACACTTAAAACCCGAAAGGCTATCTGCGACGCTTTTTCCGAGCTTCTTGCCGAAAAGAAGCTCCACAAAGTCACTGTGCAGGAAATAGCCGACAAAGCCGATGTCAACCGCGTGACATTCTATAAGCATTTTCTTGACGTTTATGATCTTTATGACAAGATAGAGGAAGAAGTCCTGGTCGAATTGGGGCTGCTGATCTTGCAGCTGGGAGAGCTTCGTTCGGAGGAATTTTTCTCGCACCTTATCGGATATATCAGCGACAACAAGAGCATTTTCAAGATGATATTCAGCCCGAACGGAACGAATCTCCTGCGTGATAAATTCGGCAAGATGATGGACGGGCTTTTCCGCCAGCTGCTCACCGAACAGACAAGGCTCGATCTCAATGATGAAAAGATAGTTTTCCAAAGCTGCTACCGCACACAGGGCTGCATTGCGGTCATTGAAAAGTGGGTGCTGAACGACCTTTCCGAACCGAAGGAATTTATCATAAAGACCTTATCCGAGCTTGACAGGAACACCGAAAAGCTCATTACAAAATAATAAGGCTTTTGACGTTTTAAGAACGCCCATTTCTACTCCTCAGAAAGGTACTTTGATGCTGTCACCACGCTGATTTGATACGATGAAATAGGCGTAATGAGGAGATGAAACAAGCGTGATGACAGTATCAGAAACGGCTGTCAACGTTCCGGAAGACTCTTCCACCATGTATTTGAAAGCCGGAGAAGAAGTTCGTTTTATTGATGTGCTGTACGGAACGATGCTTCTTTCCGGTAACGATGGCGCAAACGTGATTGCTCATGCGCGGAATGAGACACCCGAGTTCCTTGCGTTCTGTGAGGAGGTTGCATCGCGTAACGATGTAAATGTGATGCCTGTGTTTTTTGATATGGTTGATTCTGTGGCGATGAAAGAAGTTGTGCGTAAGATTGTCGTATCAAAGACTTCGGTAGATGTTTTGGTGAACAATGCAGGTATTACGGATAATGCTCTTTTCCAAATGTCATCCGAGAAGAT
>CACYSH010000136.1 GCA_902776945.1 uncultured Ruminococcus sp. | reverse complement strand
GAAAAGCGCTCATTTATAGCTTTCATTTGCCGTATCTGCGTTGTTTTCTCTCAGCTTTCAGCATTCTCATACATATCGGGAAAAACAAAGCAGTCTGCCTGCTCTGTCCCGATACTCATTCACGCCTTCAAAAATGTTCATAAAGCACTTGAAATTATGGTGAATATTTTGTGATATAATAAGTATATTATGTGAAAAATCAACCTATATCTATGTCTATAAGTAATTACATTATAGCACTTTTCACATGAAATGTCAATATTATTGAACGTGAAAATCATTAACAAATTTAAAATGCAGTTGAATTTTTAATTAAAGCAGACTTTTTCAGTTACAGAATGTAGAAGAACTAAAAATGAGCAGCACTGTCAACTTGCACAAAACCTGACCATCACAAGGCTTGCAGGGCGGGGACTTGCCACATACGCACTAACCTAATTAAAAATGCAGTAAAATCGCGGCTTTGAGGGCGTTCACAGGCGACTGCACGAACAAGTTCGTGCAAACTTGATCATTCCTGTGTGCGCACGTTCGGGAAAATGCGGCTGTTCGCGGGCGCTCACGCAGTAGCGCCCCTACAATATGATATGTACCAACGCAAAACCCGATGTAGGGCGGCTGCGGCATCAACTTGTTGATGCAAACTTGTTGGCATTGACTTTGTTAATGCAGCCATTGCTCCCGCCGTCCCGGTGAAAAGGCTTTATAAAACTATGATTATTTGTGCAAATTGACAGAAAGCGCTCAATTTATAGTGCGAAAAAAACTTTTTGACGAATAAACGGAATAACTTTCCTCTTTCCCGCATAAAAATGATATGAATATCATCAGAAGGGAGAGAGACCATGCTTGAATTGCTGATAAATCTGCTCGGAACGAGATTTCTGCTTTTCGCGCTCCATTTCGAGGGCGAGGGGAAATTCCCCAAGCCGCTGACCGCCGCCGAGGAACGCCGCTGTTTCGAGCGTCTTTCCGCAGGAGACCGAGCCGCCCGCGACGAGCTGATAAGCCATAATCTGCGGCTGGTGGCGCATATCGTGAAAAAATATACCGCTTCGGGCGCGGATTCCGATGACCTTATCTCGATAGGCACGATCGGGCTTATCAAAGCCGTTGAGACCTACGACCATACGAAGGGAAATCGGTTCGCTTCTTATGGGGCGAGGTGTGTGGAAAATGAAATACTCATGCACCTGCGTTCGGCGAAAAAGCAGGCGGCGGAGATTCGTTTTGACGAGCCTGTGGACGTTGATAAGAACGGCAACTGTCTCACGCTTATGGACATCACGCCGGACGAGGGCATGAGCGTTGAGGAGAGCTGCGTGCTGCGCATACAGCTTGACAGGCTTGCCGAAAAGCTCGGCACGCTGGACGAGCGCGAGCGGCAGATCATTGTGCTGCGGTACGGGCTTGGGGATTCGCCGCCGATAGCCCAGCGCGAGGTAGCGGAGCGGCTCGGGATTTCGCGGTCGTATGTTTCGCGGCTTGAAAAGAAGGCGCTTGAAACGCTGCGCCGCGAAATGGAGTGAATGTCTGTGTGTAGTCCGTGAATTTCCGTACCGTCGCGCAAATTCTTTTGCCCGCGTTTTGCCTTTCTGTGGTTTTGTGCAATTCGCCGAATTTGCTCAATTGCGGCACGGGTATTGAAAAACAGAAAATATTGTGGTATAATAGATTTATCTGCCATATCAGTATGCGTAACGGGGGAGTGATCGGCTTGGACTATTCAGCCGCGGACGGGTATGCTTTCTGTTCCGGGTCGCCGTTTTTGCCGAACGACTGCGGAGCGGTCATTGACCCTCGTAAGACCTGCTGTTTTACCGGACACCGCTCCGATAAGCTGCCGAATGGCGACGAGCTTGAAATTCTCAGGGAGCGCCTTTTCGTTGCCGTGCTTGAAATGATCGGGCGCGGGGTCGATACCTTTATAACAGGCATGGCGGAGGGTTTTGACCTGATCGCCGCCGAGACCGTCGTTAATTTCTATGCGCGACCGTGCCTGCGGCTTGTCTGCGCGGTTCCGTATTTCGGGCAGATAGGCGAGATGAAAACGGCGGAGAACAGGCAGCGTTACCAAAGTCTGCTAAGAGCTGCGGCGTATAAGGTCTGTTTTTTTGAGAAATTTTCTCCCAAAGCATATCGTGTGAGAAATCAGTTTATGGTAAATTATTCCTCGCACCTTATCGGCTTTATGAACGGAAACAGCAGCCGTTCGGGAACGGGGCAGACTATCCGAATGGCACAGCGGGCGGGGCTTGATATTCGGCTCATCACCCCCGACGAGCTTATCAGGGATTAGGCTTTGGATATATAATGAACAATGTTGTCGATCTGCTTAAATCATTGTCACGGCGTGGCAAGCTCCCTCTGCAACGAATGTTATGTTATCCGGCTTTGTGTAGGGGCGCACCTGCGTGTGCGCCCGCAAATTGCTGACCGTCCACCAAACGGGCGCATACATAGGTTCGTTCCTGCAAGATTTCCGACAAACGGAGCAAAATTGATTTCCGTGTGGTGAAAATGTGTCGGACAGACGGGCGGGAGCAAGCCCGAGCCATACACAATACACGTTATTTTATCGAAGCTTGTGCAGGGTCGAGCGCCGCTCGTTCGTGAATGTTCACAAAAGCGCGTGATTACGCTGCTTTTGGTCAAGTTAATTGGTATAATAATATATTAGTATAATAATCGTGCCGCATTGTGCGGCAGGAAAACGGGAAAGGAAGATTTTATGTCACAGGCAGCCTCATCGGGCTATAACGATCGGAAGCGCAAAAAAAGAACGCGCTCGCAGGCTCCGGTCGCGTTCGTTTTCTTTGTAACGCTTATCATATTCTGCGGAGTTTTCGGCGTTTTCGCTAAGATCATCGTTGACAAGGTATCCAACAATAACGGCGGCGGCACCGACGTTTCGGGCAGTTATATCGACTCGTACAACACGCTGTACGCCCGCGTGAACAACAAAGACGTTCTCAGCGATCTTTCGGTGATAAGGATCTGCCCCGAGCAGAACAGGATAATCGTTATCCCCATGTCGGCGCTGACCATGAGCGTTCCCGACGGCGGCAAGACCTTCCGCGAGGTGTTCGACGAGGGCGGCATCGCAAGGCTCAAAACCGCCGTTGACGGTACCTTCGGTATTTCCACCGACTACTACGCCACCATGACGAACGACGCATTCGAGGGCATAGCGGACATTGTGGGCGGTTTCAGCTACGCGCCCGACGAGGAGCTTTACACCCTCGACCCCGACAACGACAGGAACGATATTTCCTACCGCGCAGGAAAGACCGTGCTTCTCTCGGGCAGGCAGATAAGGCTTATCTGTCAGTCGGCGGAGTTTTCGAACGGCAAGCAGGGCAACATGGAATTTCTGGGGCAGGCGCTTGTCGGCATAATCAACAACGGCTTCGACCAGGTGGAGATAACGACGAGCAGCCTTGACGTTATCTACAACAAGATTTTCAACGGTTCGCGGACGAATCTTTCCGAGAACGAGTACCGCGAGCATCGTGCGTATATCAGGGAAATGTTAGCCCGTCAGGAGCGACCCGCCGAATCGCTGATACCGAGAGGAACGTGGATGGACGCGGAGCATCTTGCTATTTCCGACGAGTTCCGTCAGGACATTTACAACCTCATGGAGGGTTCGAAATCGGGTCAGAAGGCGGCGTAAGCGCTGATTCGGATAATTGTTTACGGCAGATTCACGGAATGTTCATCTGTAACGAAAAAAATTTGCATTCTCCCCTTGAAATTCCGGGTGAAATGTGGTATAATATTGACAATACTTGTAAGAAAGGAACCGATTGAAGAAATCGGTTCTTTGCTTTTGTAAGCAGAAGGCGCGGAAAGGAGCAGGATATGAACACTGTTGAGAAAGCGAGAGCTTTGGCGGAGCCTGTATGCGGCGAGCTGGGGCTGTTTCTGTGGGACGTGCGTTTCGAGAAGGAAGGGGCGCTCTGGTATCTGCGGATATTCATTGACCGCGACGGCGGGATAGATATGAACATCTGCGAGGAGTTTTCGCGGAGGTTCAACGAGATACTTGACCGTGAGGATTTCATAGCGCAGAACTACATTTTCGAGGCGGGAAGTCCCGGGCTGGGGAGAAAGCTGACGCGCCCCGAGCATTTTGCGGTCTGCGAGGGCGATGAAGTGCGGTTGAAGCTCTTCAAGGCGCGGGACGGCAGTAAGGAGCGGGTCGGATTGCTTATCGAGCATACGGAGACAGGGTTCACGCTGGCGTATTCGGCAGATGACGAGGGCAAGCCCATTGAGACGGAGAGTTTTGATTACAGGGAATGTACAAGTGTAAATCTGAATGACGATACGGATTTGTTTTAAGAAAAAACAAAGCAAAGTGAATGATTCTGCAATTCAGAGCGGAAACAAGCAAATTGCCGATTTTATTTGCGTGAAAGAGCGCAGCGATTTTCACGCAACAATAGCGCGAATGTTCGCAAATCGCAAACAGGCAAAAAATGTAAAACACGCGGCGTTCACAGAATCTACCGTAAAATCCACATTCCGAATACAGACATATACATACATATAATAGTGAAAGGACTGGTTATAAAAATGGCACGCAAGAAAACCAACGACGCGGCGGATAATACGCCCGCGAATATCAACAAATTATTCTTTGAGGCTCTTAAAGATATGGGTATCGAAAACGGATTCCCCCCCGAGGAGCTTGCCGCGATAATCAAGCAGGGCATTGAAAAGGCTATCAAAAAGGAGAACCCCCACTGCGACCATATCCGTGTGGAGATCGACCCCGATAACAATGTCTTTGAAATGGGCATACTCAAACTTGTCGTTGACGACGAGCCGCTTGATGATTACAACGAAATAAACATCGAGGACGCTCGCCGCTACGACCCGCGCTGTCATGTCGGCGGTATGTGCCTTATCGAGATCTCACCCGCTACCTTCGGCAGAGTGGCAGTCCAGAACGCCAAACAGCAGATAAAGCACGAGCTGAAAAACAAGGAGCGCGAACGCATTATCGAACAGTTCAACGACAAGCTCTACGAATGCGTTACCGCGAGAGTTGAGCGCATCGAGGGCAGAACGGGCAACGCCGTTCTCAGCTTCGACAAGAGCGAGGTATATCTTGTGAGACAGGAGCAGATTCCCGGCGAGGTGCTTCTGCCCGGCGATATGGTGAAAATTTACATCGTGGGTATCGCGAACCCCGAGAAAAAGCCCTCGCTCAAAATTTCGAGAACGCACAAGAACCTCGTCAAGAGACTTTTCGAGAACGAAGTCCCCGAGATAAAGGACGGCGTGGTGGAGGTCAAGGGTATCTCCCGCGTGGCGGGTTCGCGCTCGAAGCTCGCGGTGATCAGCCACGACCCCAATGTTGACGCGATAGGCGCTTGCATAGGTGCGAGAAAGTCAAGAATAACCGCTGTTGTGGAAGAGCTTGGCGGCGAAAAGATCGACATTATCCCGTACAGCGAAGACCCCGGCGAGTACATCGCCCGCGCTCTCGCCCCCGCGCAGGTAATGAGCGTGACTATCCTTTCGGGCGGCGAAGCGCCCTCATGTCGCGTGGTCGTTCCGACAAATCAGCTTTCGCTGGCTATCGGCAACAAGGGTCAGAACGCGAAGCTCGCGGCGGGGCTTACGGGCTACAAGATAGACATTATTTCCGACGCTCAGGCGGCTGAACTGGCTGCGACCGAAGCGGCAGAGGAAACGGCACCCGCCGAAGAGACCGCTCCGGTTGAAGAAGCCGCTCCCGCCGAAGAGACCGCTCCGGTTGAAGAAGCTGCCGCAGAAGAAACGGCTCCCGCTGAGGAGACCGCTCCCGCCGGAGAAACAGCTGCCGAAGAAGCCGCTCCCGCTGAGGAGGAGCCTGAAAGCAGCGCCGGAGAAGAATGAAAATGGCGGGAAACGGAAATATAAAACAGAAGAAAATACCGATGAGAATGTGTCTCGGGTGCGGCGAGATGAAGCCGAAAAAAGAGCTTGTCCGCGTGGTCAAGCCGCCCGAGGGAGAAATTTCGCTCGACCTTACGGGAAAGAAGTCGGGGCGCGGCGCGTATATATGCAGAAGCGTGGAATGCTTTGCAAAGGCGCGTAAGGCACATCGGTTTGAAAAGGCGTTTTCGTGCGCCATAAGCGACGAACTATACGACGAAATGGAGCGTGAGCTTGCAGATGAGTAAGAACTCTGACCCCTCCGGGCTGCTCGGCATCTGCCGCAAGGCGGGAAAGCTGAGGCTCGGCATGGATATGGCAAAGGGCGCGTGCGAATCGGGCGAGGCTGCCGCGGTATTCGCAGCAAGCGACCTTTCGGCAAAGTCGCTCAAGGAGATAAAATTCTCCTGCGGCAAAAACGGCGTAAGGCTGTATGCGCTTGCACTTGATATGCAGCAGATCGCCGCCGCCGTCGGGAAAAAGTCGGGTATAATCGCCGTTACGGACGGCGGCTTTGCAAAGGCGCTCGCCGCAAAGGCGGAGGAAATACCCGCAGAGGAACTGTCCTGAAAGGATTTATCGGATTACATTTAGGAGGCTGCCCATGAAGATGAAAACAAAGACAAAGATCAAGCTCTCGGAGCTTGCAAAGGATATAAACGTTCAGAGCAATGCGATAATAGAATGCCTTGCACCGCTGGGCGGCGAGGCAAAAAAGACCGCTACCGTGCTTACTCCCGATGAGATAAGCTATGTTATGGAATACTTCACCCAGCATAATCAGGTGGAAAATTTTGACGAATACTATGCAAACAACGTAAAGCCTGCGGCTGAAAAGCAGCCCGAGAAGAAAGCTGCTCCCGCTGCGGAAAAGCAGCCCGAACAGCCCGAGAAGAAGGCTGCTCCCGCTGCCGAAAAACAGCCCGAGAAACAGCCTGCTCCCGCTGCCGAAAAGCAGCCCGAAAAGCCCGCAGACAGCAAGCCCGCAGAAAAGCCTGCACCCGCTCCCGCTGCCGCACAGCCCAAGCCCTCCGAGGACAAAAAGTCCAAGAAGAAGGAGAAGGAAAAGGCAAAGAAGCAGGAGCGCGGCGAGAAGGTCGCTCTCGTCGGCAAAAGCACGAGCGGCGACGACAAGGGCTACACGGTATCGGAAGGCGGCAGCAAAAGCTCGTCCGCATTCAGCACCGTCGATACACGCGGCAGCTACATCGAGCTTGACAAATACAACGAAAAATACGACAATATGGCTGATTCCAAGCAGGGCGGCGGCAACAAGCAGGACGCTTTCCACAAAAAGCAGAAGATCACCCAGAAGTCGCAGCAGCATAAAAAGGATAAGTTCTCCTCGCACAAGAAGGAGACCGAGCAGGATAAGCTGCGCCGCTTAGAGCTTGAAAGAGCGAGAAAGCAGCAGCTGAAAGTGCTTATCCCCGACAATATCGTGGTTTC
>CACYSH010000135.1 GCA_902776945.1 uncultured Ruminococcus sp. | reverse complement strand
TTTGTAATACTCGTTTACTGGCAGCAGATATGTATATCTTGCAGCAACTATATCGCGTACCAGCTCCATGAACATTTCGGTGTCCCGATTATCAAACTTCATCGTCCATACCTCTCTCATCATCACGGATAAACAGACACGGGAAGAATGCTCCCAAACCTCCGAAAAACGGTGCAAATATGAACTTTATCATTTCAATATCCTTCCTTTCTCATACCGCTCTGAAATGCGGCTTGCGGCTGACAGCGTCCAGCTTGTCGAGCCGTTCTTTTATTTTCCGAACATAATCCCTCTGTTCATAATACAGCTCTCGCTTTTCGTCATCGTCACCGTGTTTTAGCGATTCAAGGAACATTTCCGCATAACCCTTATTATGCAGGCTCTCCAGATACCGCTCGTCTACGTTATCAACGGGACTCCGGGGGCTGTACAGCTTTTCCCATTTCTCCAGAATGTCGATATACTCATTTATTATCTTGATCGACTTGAACAGCCACATATTCAGTTCGTTCTTCTGCTTTAGGCTCGGCTTGAAGGGAGTGGCAGGTTCCCTGTCAAAGAGTTTCAGCCCGAAGTCGCTGCTTATACGATCTCCGTGAGCACCGCACCCGAAGCAATGGAAATGATCTTCATAGACTTTAAAGCTGGGCGTCCGTTCGTTGTGAAACGGGCAGCAGGCAAAACCGCCGCGGTTAACATCGAGCCCATAGTAGCGTACAAGCTCCCGAAGGTCAACCCTGTCTTTAATGTCCTGAAATACGTTTGACATATCAGCCTCCTTTGAGAATAAATTAATGACAGGAGCCGATCTCATTGGCGTCTGCCGATGAAAACTATTGGCGTAATTTTCATCGGGAGATCAACCCCTCTCATAAGTAAGCACAAAAATGGGCATTTTTTTAAATAGCAAAACCGAGATTTTGCGCAAAACTGTATGCATGACCAATTTACAATCTGTTACGCAGCAGCAATTTGTGCAGTGATACAAACGAGTCGTCTGCCTATTGAAAAAAAGGCTCGAAAATGTGCTTACTTATGAGAGGGGTAATTAACAGAATTGCTTTATACACATAATTGCCTATTTTTGCGCGTCAGCCCATACGGGCTGAAAATATGAAAATGGCATATTTTGTGTAAATATTTTTGCCCGCTTTAGCAAGTACAGAAAGAGCCGTATTCTCTGGCTCTTTCTTCCAAAACGATGTGTCACCCCATCGTTTTGGCTGTTAAGGGAACCCGTAGCCCTTAACCGTTACCCGATGAAATCGGCGAACTTGAAAATTCATACAAAAAAGAAAGGATCAAATATCATGGCAAGAAAATACAAACAGGTACATCGCAAGGAGATAGACTTTTCATTGGAGGAATGGGCAGAGATAGAACGCCGGTCAGCCGCCTGTCACATGAAAACGGGAACTTATATAAGGAACATAGCTGTACGCGGGGAAATGAATTTCTATGACATGGAAAAGGTCGTCCCCGTGCTCAACGGCATGAGAATAATATCGAACAACATCAACCAGATAGCAAAGAAAGCGAACGAAACGAACAACCTGTACGCAGGGGACGTAAAAAAGCTGAAGGGAGACATACAATCGCTGTGCCGTTCATTAAGTCAATATCTATCCACAATACAGTCAACAAAAGTATAGCCTACATTCTGAACCCGAAAAAGACCGAGGGTATGCTGCTTACGACCTCGATAAACTGTACCACCGATCCCGAGGACGCATATTTGCAGATGAAGATGATCTACGAGCATTATTCTCGCCGCAGCTATGACGAGCCTATAAACAAAACCGGGAAATCCTCTGTCAAGGCAATACACTACATAATGAGCTTTGCCGACTCGGAGAACGTTACTCCTGAATACGCTTTCAAGGCAGCTAAGGCTTTTGTCAGAAACACATTCGGTGACGACGCGCAGGCGGTCATTGCAGTTCACACAGACACAGACCATACTCATTGTCACATCATTCTTAATGCCTACTCTATCTCGGGACGCAGATATTATGACAACCGGACGACTCTGCGCTATGTCAGAGAACACGACAACGGTGTATGCCGCGCTTTGGGCATAACTCCCGCGCTGAACTTTGAGGGCAAGGGCAGGTCGATGTATTACAACGAATGGGAGCACAGGAAGAACGGCACCTCTTGGAAACAGCATATCCGCGAGGAAATAGACAGGCTGATACCCGAAGTAAAGAGCCTTGATGAACTCTTGCAGATACTCGAAGAACGAGGATATGAAATAAAGCGCGGGAAGTATATCTCCGTAAAAGCGCCCGGACAGCAGAGAGCAGTCCGAACTAAAACGCTTGGAGAGGAATATACCGAGGAAAGCCTTATAATGCGAATACAGTATCGTGAGGTGGGTACGGGCAGCACACCCGCAAGGGAGAAAAACGACGAACTGAGGGCTGCCTATGACGCGGTGCTTGGCATTTCCTGCATACCCGCGGAGCAAGATAAAAGGCAGAGTAATGAGACTTCCGTTGCATCGTCAAATGTGGAAAATGATCTTGATGCATACCGCCTTTCCGCACAGATGGCTGTCATGAACAAGTTCAATATCCGTTCGCTCGGAGAGCTGGAGGGAATGATGAACGAGCAGAAATATCGGTACGAAAAATACCGGGACGAGGTAAATCGGCACGTCGAGGAATACAACAAAATGGTGAGCTTGATTGAACAAGCAGAAACTTATTATGCTCTTACGAAGAAATCCGAGCTGACCCCGTCCGAGCAATTACAGATGTCGGTTTGCAGGCAGGCTATGCTGAACAATCACCTTCTCACGCAGGCTGATATTGATACTCTCCGTGACCGTGCAATAAATCTGAGCAAAAAAATAGCGGCTGTCAAGGTTAAACTTAACAGCTGCAAACATCGCTATGATGTGTTCAGGGATATTTGGGGAACATATGAAAGGCAGCGCAATTACGACTGCGCAACCGAATTTACCGAAAAATCAGACCAGCGTAAGGTGCAGGAGATAAAGAAAAAGCGTAAAAGGCGGTAACAGAAAAGGGACGGCTGTACGACCGTCCCGATAGATGATGAATCTCATATCTGTGAACCTAATATATTTTTTCTGAAAAACACCACACCATAACAAACAGCCGAACTGCTGCTACAGTCCGGCTGTTCATGTCATTAGCAAGATAACTCTCATCTGAGTTTTCTGTCAAGTCAGTCTCAATTCTTCCGGCATGGACAAGAGCATTTCTTCCGTCATGAACTCACAAAACAGGCCATTCTCTGTATAGCCTACAACGGCATCGTCGGGAGAACCTATCACTACCACGGCTTTGCTCAGGTCGATATCTTCATCGTAATATACCGTCGATACTGCTTCACAAACGAGCTTTCTGATACGGTTCGTGATGCTCCTTACTCCGAGATTGGTGTAAGCTATTTCAAGGAAGGAGTCCGCAGCATAGTCATCAAACTCGATCGCAATGCCCATATCCTCTGAGACTATACGGGCTTTTTCCCGGATCAGCTTCTTCATATCCTTTTCCGAGAGCCTGTGCATATTGATGACCTGCTCCACACGCCCTGCAAGCTCCTCAAGCATTCCGTATGTATGATTCAGCACTCCAAATGAACCGCCGCCTGAAAGCCCTCGCGGAGGAATACCGTACCTTCGTCGAGGACTGTATAAGGGTGAAAACGGTCTATGCGGCGTTCCTCAAAAAGATACATTATCGCAACGAATACCTCCACGCCGAGGAGACCGCCGAGATATTCAAGCTGTTCCTTGAAGACAAGTCGGGTCATGGTTTTCTGCGTACTTTCGATGAACTCGCCCCTTCGGGAAATATGTCGCAGACTTTTGTGCCGCTCGTCATAGAAGACCACACGATCATGTGTGAGAAATATCGCTTCGGGACTATCGGCGGTTTCCTATACATTGATCTGTTCAAGGGCTTGGATAACCACTTTCTCCCCCGCAAGTGCGGACTTTGCGGGAGATACTTTCTCCTTGAAGCCACGGCGTACTCCGCGTTCTGCACCCGTCCGGTCAAGGGCAACAAGAAAAAGACCTGCCGCGATCTCGGGCACCGCAAGACCTATGCGGACAAGGTGAACAACGACCCTATCCTGCTGACGTACACGAAGTCATATAAGGCACATTATGCGAGGTACATGAAGAAGCGTATGACGCAGGCGGAGTTTCGGGTGTGGGCGGACTATGCGCTGGAATTGAGGGGGAAGGCGTATACGAAAGAGCTATCGTTCAAAGTATACGAAGCAAAGATAAAGGAGTAACCGATCGAGTTATGCGCGTTATTATGCCGGAAAACCAGCGTTTATTGACAGTTATCTGATGGGTCATATTTATCTGCAAATTCGACCTCCGCGCCCGCATGAGCGCAGAGGTCGTTGTTCCTTGTTATGTCATTTTTCGGTCACGGCGTACTTTTCAGCCTGTGCTTATCTTCATACATTTCCTTGTCCGCTCTTTTGAAAACATCGAGCAGGCAGGTGTCATGACCGCTTGCATAATCCGCGCTTCCGACAGCGATAACTACGCCGCCATTAAGCTTGTTGCTTTCTACCCGTTCTTTTATGATCTTCTTTAGCTCTGCCCGGATATCAAAATCGTTTCCGGTCAGTATAACCGCAAATTCATCTCCGCCTATCCTGAAAACGGGAGAATGCTTGAACGTATTGCAGATCAGCACCGAACCTGCACGTATATATTTATCGCCCTCGTCGTGTCCGAGATTATCGTTTATCTTTTTGAGATCGTTCAGGTCAAAGACGAACACCGAAAATTCTTCGCAGATATCTTCTTTGATAAGAGCGTCGGTCTTTGCTTCGGTTCTTTTGTATGCGGTTTTGTTTTTGACTCCGGTGAGCGGATCTCTGAACAGTTCTTCTTTGATCTCATTCTCTCGCAGCTTGGCGGCGGTAACGTTGTTTACGGCTATTATTATAATGTTGTCGTTATCTTTCATTCTGACCGCGTTCATGGTCATATACTGAATGCTGCCCTGTATGATAAGCCTGTAAGACAGGGAGACCTGTCCGTCCTCACGAAGCAGCTCCAGCATATTATCCTTTTGCAGATGATTTATTACCATTTCAAGATCTTCGGGGTGAGTTATCTGCAAAGCTTTGTTCCGGGTTTCAGTGAAAAAATCGTCTCCGTGTTTTCCTAAAGCAAGCTCGGAAAAATTTTCACTTGAGGTATAAGCGGTATATTCTCCGGTGAAGATATCTATATAATAGATGAGCTCGTAATGTGAAGCAAGGGCGTTTGATATCCTTGCGAATTTCATTCTTTCTTCATTGGTTTTTAATTCGTGACGTTTTTGAATGTCGATATCGGTAATTCCGATAAATACGACGCCTTTGTTATCGCCAGTGCCGATTATGGATTTCAGACGATGATAAACGGGCGCACCGTCCTGCATAATACGATAATCAAAACCAAAAAGATCGTTCTCCGCGATCCTTCCGATAAACGTATCCTTGTTAAGCATATCGCGGAATAATATCCTGTCTTCTTCATATATTTTTTCATTGCACATTTTGCTGCACATGGCAAAAAAATCATTGCCTTTGGCTTTCACGGTGAAATCCTTATCGGTCCTTTCGCGTTCGTATTCAATGAAACTTCCGTCCCGCGTATCTATGCAGTAGATGCATTTATAATCGTTTGCCATAGCAAGAGCAAGTCTTGTTTCGGTCAGCAGATTATTCAGATTTTTCAGCATATCGAGCGACCTTACCGCAGAACTGAGCTGATAGGTGATAAGCTCAAGCTCGCCTATGAGATCGAAGCTCTCGGGCTCAAGGAGCGCCAATCCGTACTGTGTTTCTGCCGTGAAAAGATCGACTGCGATAAGTATCCTCGTGCGGTCGGAAACGAGCTTCGGATTGTCAAAGAGCTGCGGAAAGTTTATGATCTGTTCGTTTTCGGGGATATTGTGGCAGTTCGCCCCGTAGCAGTAGGATTTGAACAGCCATTTCACATCGTCTGGAAAAAACTCTTCGTTTCGGTGTGCCACGGGCTTTTCGAGTATGTAGAGATAGCTTGTAACGGAGCCTATGTTGCAGAGCCGCTTCAGGATATCGGCATAGCTGTCTTTCAGATTGCCGCCGAACATCAGAGAGTCGCGGATAAACAGATTGTCAAGATGAGTGCGGTCGATAAAACCTTTCGGAGCAGTATCCGTCTTTTCGCCGATGTACTTTTCCACAGAGTTCAGCAGCTTTTGTATAAAGGGAAGGTTTTCCCCCGAACAGTTTCTCAGCAGCCAGACATAAAGGTTATCCCGCAGCGTATAGAGCCTGGTAGTTTCTCCGTTAAATACGTCTTTGTTTCCGAAGACTCTCATCAGGTATTCGTCAGCCGTTTTTTTCGATGATTCGGGTGCTGCGTGATGGAAGAACTCTTTTTCAAAGAAATCTATCAACCCGGACAGCGGCTCGAATATCACTTTTGCTTCTTTCTCGGAGCCCGTTCCGTCGGTAATGTATTCCATAAGATTCCGCTTTATCGCAGCCGTATCACCCATAAAAAGCATTTCGGGCGTACTGATAAAGCGCTTGTCGGCAAAGCATGAACCGCGGGGGATAAAGATTGTATCAACAAGATGCCTGTTGTCATCTATATTGTTCAGATAATTATACGCCTTTTCGACCGCAGTCTCTCCGAGACGTGAAGCGTCCGCCTTTATGCTTGCGAGAGGAGGTTCCATATCCTTTGCGAAGGGCTGATCGTCAAAGCCGACAACGGCAATATCCTTCCCGACGATCTTGCCGCGTTCGCTGACAGCGTCATATACCATCGACGCTATCAGATCGTTTATACAGATCACCGCATCAAGCTCGGGGTTATTGTCGAGCAGACGTTCGGCATCTCCCTTGCTGTCGTAGGACATACCGCTGTGCATGAGATAGCTTTCCTTGAATTCAAGCCCGTTTTGCGCAAGCGCGGTGCGGTAGGCTTCGCATCTTTCGATACATTCGCAGTTTTCGGTGCTGCCCGCCATGATACCGATATGCTTTCTCCCTCGTTCCGCAAGATAGTTCACCGCGGAGATCACACCCGAACGGTTGTCGAATTCAAGACAGTCGAAGCCCTCGATCTCCGAAGCGACGCACAAAACGGGAGTCCCCTTGAATTTTTCAAGAAATTCCTTTTTGAGCTCGTTATTATATGCGTAAGCAATGGTGCCTACGGGGGCTATTATATAATCAAAATCCGCCTTTGCCGCATAATCGAACAGCACGTTGTACTGATATTCGTAATACGCCTCGTATTTGTCGTTCAGATGCTGGATGCCGAGGTATTTCCCCGGGATAACAGTCAGATCTATATCAAGACGCTTTGCCGCCTTTACGGCTCCCTTGACGAGTTCGTTTGAGAATAAGTCTGTTAGGGTCGCTGCAAGCAGACAAACATTAGGTCTTTTTTTGTTCATGAAATCCCTCCGTTCTACAGTTTGGATTCAGCCGTTTATGTCAGCGGATTATATCAATATAATTAAAAATCCCGACTTGCATATGGTGTCTAATTTCAGATACAAACGCATGAAAAACAACGAAATTAGGTGGTTTCGTCATTTTAAATCATTGAAATTTGAC
>CACYSH010000134.1 GCA_902776945.1 uncultured Ruminococcus sp. | reverse complement strand
AAAGATTTTTTATGTCGAAGTTCTGATAGATCTTGTCGAAGCCGCTTGACAGCTTGGCATAGTTGCTCCTTACATAGCCCTGCCGCCCCTCGTACCCCAGCGCTTCGAGCTCTTCGGGGGTGACATCTGTTTCCAGAAGCGTTTCCCGGTTTTGGATGAAGTTCTGCTGATGCTCTTCGTTGGGCTTGGTGAGCTTGGCTTCCGACCAGTATTCGACAAGACTGTCAAAAGCCGCGTAATCCGTGAAGCGCTTTTTTGCAAGCTCGGTCACGCCCTTTGCTTCCTTTGTGACTGTTTCAAGGTGCAGATCGGTGTACAGCGTCCTGATAAAAAAAGTGCTGAGAACAACTGTCATCAGAAAAACCGCGCATATTATGATATAATTTCTCAGTAAAACCTTTTTTTGGCTATTGTTCTTTTTACCGGAAGAGGTAACGGACATATCCTTCATAATTATTCCCTTTTGTTGATCGGCTGAAAATGCCGAAAAAACGTATCATGTATATTCTATCCTGTTTTTCAAATATTGTCAAGGGAAAACACGCGGAGCGGCTCTTTTCGGCGGCTTGTCCTCACGGCTTACTGCCGACGAGCAGCATCACGCTCCTTGACATCAGCGTCACGGTGTCCCAGGGATAGCTGCCGGAAAGACCGCCGTCGCCGGTATAGGCTATGACCGACCAACCGAAGCCCGCGGGCAGCTCGGGCAGGCGAAGGACGCGCTCCTCCCAGTAGGCGTTGACGGCGCAGTAGATGAACGTGTCGCAGTCCGTGCCGTAGTCGCGGGCGGATTCGGCGTACATGAAACCGAAGGTATGGAACGGCGAGCATCTGTCAAAATTCCACGGCTCGGCACCGTGAAAGGAAAGCTCGGGATAGCCCGTGCCGTTAACGCCCGTGAAAAAATCAGATCTTCTGAGCACGGGGTGCGCCGACCTGAACGCGGTAAGCGTGCGGAAAAGCTCGAATACATCGCTGTTTTCATTAAGCCTGTTCCAGTCGAGCCACGAGATACCGTTGTCCTGACAATAGGCGTTGTTGTTCCCGAACTGCGTGTTCATGAACTCGTCCCCCGCCAGTATCATCGGGATACCCCTGCTGAGCATAAGTATTATCGCGGCGTTTTTTATCTGCCTGCGGCGAAGCGCGTTTATCTCCGCACTGTCGGTGTCACCCTCCGCACCGCAGTTCCAGCTGTCGTTGTCGTTACAGCCGTCGCAGTTGTTCTCACCGTTCGCTATATTATGCTTTTCATTGTACGACACAAGATCGTAAAGGGTAAAGCCGTCGTGACAGGTGATGAAATTTACGGAGGCTTCCGCCGAACGGCTGCCGTACAGGTCGGAGGAGCCCTCGATCCTTGTTATGAGCTCGGGACCGCATTCCGCGCCGCTTTTTATAAACTTCCTCAGACAGTCGCGGTACTTTCCGTTCCATTCCGCCCAGCGTCCCCACGCGGGGAAGCTGCCCACCTGATACAGTCCGCCGGCGTCCCATGCTTCTGCTATCAATTTGGCTTTTCCGAGAACGGGATCGTGTGCCAGCGCTTCTATAAGCGGCGGGCTGGACATAGGCTTTCCCTCACTGTCGCGGGAGAGTATCGAAGCGAGGTCGAAACGAAAGCCGTCTATGTGATAATCGGCTATCCAGTACCTAAGACAGTCGAGAATGTGGTTTCTCACCACCGCGTTGTTGCAGTTCATGGTATTCCCGCAGCCGCTGAAATTATAATAATATCCCTCGGGAGTGAGCAGATAATATGTCTTGTTGTCGATACCTCGGTAAGAGATATACGGACCCTTTTCGTTGCCCTCGGCGGTATGATTGAACACCACGTCGAGAATTATCTCGATGCCCGCCGCGTGGAGCTTTTTTACCATGTTTTTCAGCTCCTCCGCAGCCAGTCCCAAAGGTGCGGAGGCGGCATAGCCCGCCTTCGGGGAAAAGAAATTGACGGTAGAATAGCCCCAGTAATTATACAGCCGTTCCCCGTTGTACGTCCGCGGGTTTTCAAGCTCGTCAAACTCGAATATCGGCAGCAGCTCAATGCAGTTGACCCCCAGCTTTTTCAGATAGGGTATCTTTTCTATAACGCCAGCGAAGGTGCCCTTGTACCTTACCCCCGATGACTCGTCCTTTGTAAAGCCTCTGACGTGCATTTCGTATATGATAAGGTCTTTCATGGGGATCTCGGGCTGCTTGTCGCCCTCCCAGTCGAAATCCTCGGGGATAACTCTGCCGCGGTATCTGAAATCCCTGTACTTATCGGGAACCGTGCCCCATATCTCTCTGCCGCCGACCAGCTTGGCGTAAGGGTCAAGCAGCACCTTGCTTTTATCGAAAAGGCTGCCGTTTTCGGGAGAATATTCTCCGTCAAAGCGAAAGCCGTATTCAAGATTTTCGTAATCCAGTCCGTAGACGATCATTGAAAACACGTTGCCTATGCGGAACTCGTCCGGGAAAGGTATCACCGCGAAGGGCTCTTCGCTATAAGCTCGGGCCCGCATTCCGCGCCGCTGCCGATAAGACTTGCTCCGAAGGGGCTGATCCTTCCGCAGCGATAATGTATTCCGTTCAATTCATGGGTAGGATAGTCGTCTAATCTTGTCATACAGACACCTCCGTTTGTTCTTAAAGCTCGTTCATTATCTTATTTAAATTCGATACTCTCCGGGTCGTAGGATTCAGCCGGCTGATACTATTTGTCGATATTGAAGCTGCTTTCGCCCCCGGTGTAATCTTCCTCTTCGGGCGGCTTATAATTTTTGAGCATTTGCAGGAAGTATTTGTATTTGTTCTTGACTCCCCCGCCCTGCTCGTCGGCAATTTGCAGCATAAGATAAAGACTGCGCAGGACATCGAAAGTGTCCTCTTTCGGTATGCCCTTGCTTTCGGCGATCTCGATTATAAGCTGCATTTGCTTTGCTGTAAAGGAGTCGTCAACGCTCCTTGCAAGCTCCGCAAGCTCGGCATCGCCGTCATAATTTTTGAGCCGCTTTTTTTCGAGATCGTCCTTATCAAACAGCGTCGTCTGCCCGACAAACTCGCCTTCCTTGTCGAACGCAGAGCGGGCGGCACTCCGAACGTCGGCTTCTTCACTGACAGTTGTTTCTATCGGCTCGGGTTCGGGCTGTTTCATGTATTCCGAGAGAGTGAGCTGATCGACATAATCTTTATTCTTTTGGATATGGAACACGATCGTCAGCCATTTACCGCCTCTGCCGGTCTTGCCGCGCTCGTATGTATAGCAGATATCGGTCATCTGTTTGAGGGCTTCCTGACAGCTGTCAAGAACATAATTTTTGAAATTAGACCATCCTGTTCGGTCTGCATATTCAGTCGGTGCGATTCCGAGCAATTCCCGAAGTTCTGTAACTGTCATCTCACGCCTGCCGATCTTCTCGTACTGTTTCAGGATCTCGTACATACGGATCTGATTCGCGGATTTAAGGCGAAGAGCGTTCCACAGCTTGTACTTGAAATATCTGTTAATTTACAATTTCGCACCGATCTGTAAATTAAACTACATTCAACTCCGAAAGTGCAGCTTTTGCTACAAACCGCGCAGATATTGGATATTGAAACGTTTTCGCAAACGTGGTATCATATAATCACGGAAGTAAAACAAAAATAAAAATAAAAACAAAAACAAAATCAATTTTAAATAAACGGAGGAAATCACAATGAAAAAGTTCAATAAAGGCATGGTAATCACAAGCACGGTAGCGGCTGCACTCGCAGCATTAACATTCGCATGCTGCGGCAGCACCGAAATAGTTCCCAAGACCGCTCCCACAAACGACGCAAACGCTGTTCAGGCTGTAAAGAACGAAGAAGCTGCAAAGCCCGTCACGGCTGTTAGAGTTGAAGCCGGCGAGGAAAAGACCGCCGAAACCACCGCCGCCAAGAAGGACAGCGAGAAGAAGTCAAAGAAAAAGAAGTCCAAGAAGGCAGCCGAAAAGACAGCCGAGACCGCACAGCAGACCGTTCAGCCCGTAGTTATCGTGCCGACCGTACAGGTACAGCCCGTACAGGTTCAGCCCGCCGCTCAGACTCAGCCGGCTGCCGCAGTTCCTGCCCCCGTAAATACTCAGACTCCGGCAGCGGTAGTGATGTTTACGCCGGCAGCTACTACGAAGAGACCGCGGGACGCGGCATGATGGACATCACCCGCAACAGCGACGGCACTTACAGCGTTGAAGTAAACTGGTCTTCGAGCGCTTCCGAAAAGAACATCTGGAACTTCTCCGGCGAATTTGACGGCAGAGGAGTTCTGAGATATACCAACTGCCGCAAGACCACAGTGGCTTTCGACGCAAACGGAAATTATTCCTGCGATTCTTACGGTCTGATGACCCCCTACACCGTATACAGCGCGGGCAGCGGCTACATCGAGTTCAAGGACGAGGGCATTCTCGAATGGCACGATGATATGGGCGATATCCTCCCCGGAACGAGATTCGCTTCCAAGACCGCATATAACAAGGCAAATGCAGCCGATACCAAGACAAACGAGGCAGGCACCGCAGGTTCAAACTATGTTGATGAAACTCCCGCGACCGAGCTTCCCACCGGCTGGTTCAAAGACGGCAACGGCTCCGGAACGATAATGAACATCGCAAAGAACGGCGACAGCTACAAATTCGTGGTAAGTATGCCCGATGAAAAAGGCACCTGCTATCACACATACAGCTTCTCCGGCAAGCTCGAAAACGGTAAGGTGATCTACACCGCGGGTCAGCAGGACGATCTCGTTTACAACGCAGACACTACCGTCAAGTCCGCAAAATTCGTAAGCAACGATCACAAGGGACAGGTCGAACAGACCAACACCGGTATCGTATGGCATGACAGCTACGGTCCCAACTTCGTATTTATCGGCAGCAAAATGTGATTTTCTTCATATCAAATCAAAAAGCCCTTCTCCGAAACCGATTTTCCGGGGAAGGGCTTTTTCAAACTTCACCGTTCTTTTCTTATCAGCTGTTCGCTGCGATCAGCGCGGAAACCAGTTTCTTTGCGGTTTTGGCGGAAACGCCTTGTTTTACATAGAAAGAAAAGCTGTCCGTGCCGTCGCGACTTCGCTGTTCTTGTAAATAGATGTGTCGCCGGTATTTGCTTCAAATCCGACCGATATTGCATAAATATCCATTTTACCGTTCTGTATTTAGGATAACATTTTTTCTGCAAATTGTCAACCGTCAATTGTTTTTCGGGGAAGCATGATAAACATATTTCATAAAATATTGCGGAAACGTGTGCTTTTTCGATTGACAACCTCTCCGAAATATGTTATAATCCAATATAGTTCACAATGACCCATTGTGTATGCACAACACACCGACACAATACGATGACACAACACGCAAGCACAATGTGTAGGCACAATATACCGACACAACACACAAGCACAATACATATTGTGTATGTGTATTGTGTGTATACAAAAATCAATCGTACAGAAAGGACGAAATAATGATCTACTCAATAGTCAATTTAAAGGGCGGCGTCGGCAAGACCACCACCGCTGCTGCTTTATGGGCAGGGCTCGGCAAACGGGGATACCGAACACTTGCGATCGACCTTGACCCTCAGCAGAATCTGACCTACAATTCCGGCGCAGGCGAATCGGGGAAAACGGTGCTCAGCCTGCTCACCCGCGAAGCGAGCGCGGAAGAAGCGATACAGCATGCCGATATGGGCGATATAATCGCCGCAAGCAAAGCGCTTGCCGGCGCCGATGCGTTTTTGGTCGAAACAGGCAAGGAATACCGACTGAAAGAAGCATTGGAGCCCATAGAGGATAACTACGATTATATAATAATCGACTGCCCGCCGTCGCTGGGCGCGTTAAGCGTAAACGCCCTGACAGTCTGCAACAAAGCGATAGCTCCCTCGCAGGCAGACTATTTTTCGCTGCAAGGCATAGAGCAGCTCGCCGAAACAGTGAAAAGCGTCAAGAAATACTGTAATCACGAACTTGAAATAATGGGCATACTCATGACCCGATACAACGATCGCACGGTACTGACAAAAAACATAACCAAATATGTGGAACAGATCTCCGACAAGCTGAATACAAAGCTGTTCGAGACCAAGATCCGCGAGGGCATAGCTATAAAAGAGGCTCAGCTCAGTCAGCAGAGCATATTTGATTACGCTCCGAGCAGCAACGTCGCAGCCGATTATAAGAAATTCATCGAGGAACTGCTTGTTTCCGAAAAAGAACAGTAACGGAGGTTTTGAAACATGGCAAAGAAAGATTTTACAAATGCTCTGAACAGCAGCGATCCCACTATGAGGTTTATATCTGCCCCTGATGGATCCGAACCGCAGGAAGAAACAACAAAGACCGCTTCGATAGAGAACGATACGTTAGCCGATCTGCAATCAAAAATGCCCGAAGGGTACAAAGTCGTAAGAGCGGAAACCAAAAGTAAGCGAATGCATATCGTTGTGACGCCCGCGCTTTATGACAAGATCAAAAGCAAATCAGATGAGGCGGGTCTGTCTCGGAACGAATATATAAACAGGATACTGGAACGAGAATTGATGTCGGGCGGTAATGCATGATCTCCGAGGACGAATGTTGTGTATTGTGTTTGCACAATGCACAATTGTATTGTGCCGACACATAGCACAATAACATGACACAATCACATTGTGTCATTAGTATGTGTCGGAATATCATATCGCTATGATTTATCCTGCCGAAATATATACCCCCTCAGAACAGGCTCTGAGAGGGCTGTATGACACTTTTAGAGTATTTTACCTGAAACTATACTATCGCTTCGGCAAAGCCATTACAGAGGCTCACAGACGTCTTAAAAACGGTGTGCACGATCTTGTGCAAAAAATTTATCTCTTGCAGATCAAAAAGATAACGGGCGGGAAGTATCTTCTTCGAGCATGGTCAGAAAATACTTGAATCGGTTCCGTATAGGTTCTTCGCCGTTTTTGACTTTTCTTAACGCTTCGTATTTTAATGCGGCATATTTTTCTTTCAAGTATCGCTGTCTTCCGTAAAGAGTCGCATCATATCCCGAAAGGTTTGGGTCTTTGGGAATATTTATCCTTGTCAGTATTAATGCTATCTGCTCAAGCTCTTCTTTTTCAAATTCATCATCTACGGCTTCGGCATATAAAACGAGGTGCTCCTCGCCATATTTGGCGATACGGCGTTCCTCTTCGCTCATTTCCGTATCGTCATCGTATTCCGCAGTATCAATGCCTACCGCCTTCGGCTGAAGGTCGATAAACTCTTCCAGCGAGAGACGGTCAACGTGATCCTTATTTTTCTTTATATGAAAAATCACCGTAAGCCACTTACCGCCTTTTCCTGTTTTGCCGCGTTCGTAAGTGTAGCATATATCGGTAGTTTCTTTGAGCGCCTGCTGACAGCTGTCAAGAACATATTTCTTGAAATCCGACCAACCTGTCCTGCCTGCATATTCATTCTTATCTATCCCAAGCAGTTCCCTGAGTTCTGTGATTAACAGTTCCCTCTTTCCGAGACCTTCATACTGCTTTAAAATTTCATACATTCTGACCTGGTTCGGGGATTTGAGCCGCAGAGCATTCCAAAGCTCGTACTTGAAATACCTGTTTTTAAAATCGAACATCAGAGGAAGAGCCCTGTCATGAGCGTCTATTTCCAACACCCATTGACCAAGCTCGTCCTGAAATATATGACACTCCTTGAAAAGCTGAAAAGCCCTCATTCCTCGTCCGTTCTCATCGGGAACGTGAACTATCTTACACAGAAGACTGTCGGTACTCGCTCGAAGCTGCCCTAAATTGAGCTTGCCAAAGCCCATTATACGCTGAAAATCTTCTATCGGAAAACGCACTATTCTTGTGGAAACATCGCGGGGATTGATTTTAGATAAATATATACTGAAAAAACGCAGTTCCTGTATTGTCATGTTATTGCTCCGAAGTTCGTTCAGAACGTTTCGTTTCTCTACAATCGCATTTTTATAGATTTTAGACATACTTATCACCTCATTTACAGTATAGCACATATTACAGATAAAGTCAATAGGTGCTCCGTAATTAGAAATACAGACTCCGTAATTAGAAATGCAAACTCCGTAATTAGAAATGCAAACTCCGTAATTGGGAAATGCAGACTCCGTAATTGAGCAATGCAAACTCCGTAATTGAATCCGCAAACGACGTAATACCGCGGTTTTTGGCGACCGAAAATAACATTAAAATAAATATATAAGTGTTATTTAAATCAATCTATCAATCAAGGGGGAAAAATGACCGACCGAGCGACCGATATAACAAACAAAAGTTTCTTTTTTTGAAGGTAATAAACCGATCATTGGCAGATCAACTGCTTTGACCGATACCGAAAAAAGCGCGGTAACAAAAAGCCCTCCGCCCGTTTGTTCGGGCAGAGAGCGTGTGCACCGTTGTCGGTCGGCGCTTATCGACCGGTATGATGTGTTTATTTGTAGATGATGCCTATCGGAGATATGCTTTTTGTACAGATTTATGCTGTGCCGTTTTGCGATGACCGCGAGATACGGCGCAACGACAGCTACGGGCTTTTCAGCAGTGGTGATATACTCATAGAATTTCATGAAGATATCGCTTGCCGCTTCTTCTATATCCTCTCTGCGGCAGACTCCCGAGAGCTTGCTGTACGCTATCTTATACACATATCCGCTGTACTTATCCACCGTTTCCGCCAATCCGCGCTCGGGGTCATTTTTCAGCAGTATGATAAGTTCACTGTCTGTCATACGAAAACCTCACTTTTGAAACGTTTCACCTACTACATTCAAGATGAAAGATGAAAACCTGACGGGTCTCGGAAAATATTATAGCACAAATTATGTAAATATTTCATTAACGGAACGGGCAGCCGTAATTTATCCGAGTCAGATACAAAGTCCGTAATTGCGGCTGACTCGGTGCCGGAAGGCATCGTTTACGCAGTTCCGGGAAAAAATTTTGATCTTTTTGAAACCTTTTTGCCGTTTCGGGTGTATTATAAGCGAAGGGTCCCTCAAATACAAAAGTTCAGGAGAAATATCATTGCAACGAAAACGGAGTGTATCGCTATGACAGACGAATTATTTGTTCGTGCATACGAGCGTAACAAAAACAGTATCTATTCTGTCATATTCAACTATGTGCGCAGCGAAGCCGACGCGGGCGACCTCACGCAGGAGACTTTCATGAAGTTCTATTCCTGCGGCAGCGCCTTCGAGAGCGACGAGCATATAAAGGCATGGCTGATACGAACGGCGATCAATCTCTGCAAGAATCATATACGCGATTCCCGCAGAAGAGCCTTCGAGGAGCTCGATGAGAATATCCCTGCTCCCGAAAGCGACGATTACTCACATATCATGTCCGCCGTGCTTTCCCTTCCGGAAAAGTACCGCCTGCCGATACACCTGTATTACTATGAGAACTACTCCGTGAAACAGATAGCGGCTGCTCTTTCTCTTAACGAATCCACCGTCAAGACACGGCTTAAACGAGGCAAGGAAAAGATGAAGAGTATGCTCGAAAAGGAGGCTGCACGTTATGAGTATCGATACGAGATATAGGAACGAGATAGATTCCTTCTGCGCCGAGACTTATAAGGTCAGCGGAGAGGAGATGCTCGAAATGGCAAAACGGAATAATATAAATATGACAAATACGGCTTCATCGGCAAGGGCGAGATTCACCAAACGTGCACTGCTCATACCCATAGCGGCTGCGCTGTTCGGAATGACGGCGGTGACGGCGGCTGCGGGCGCTGCGGGCTACGGTCCGCTCTCGGGATTGTCGGAGACATTCGGAAAATATTTCGGCGATGAAGCGACAGAAAAGCTCGCCGAGGAGGGCTATGTCTACACCGCAGATGATTATGCCGCAGACAGCGCCCCCGAAAAGGAAGACCCCGAAAGGGTATACGCCGTGATGGGCGAGACTGTCATCAAGGACGGTTTCACAGCGAAGGTAATCGGCATAGCGGGCGATACTCAGTCGCCGCAGATGCTCATAGACCTGACCGTTGAGGACGCCGAGGCAGCAGAGCAGAGCGATATACTGGGGCTGTACGTCCTCACGCTCGGCACCGAGGAATTTGAACAGCACCGTGAGGATTACCTTGAGGAATACGGCAAGGCTGTAAAGGACGATCAGATACCGAACCTCTATCATGCAAGCGTCCGCTGCCCTCCCGCGTGGGTGACTTCCGGGCAGGAAGTCGTTGTGGATATCGTCTGCATACACACGACGGAGGACAACCCCTCGGGCACGAATGAGTATTATCGTGACGAGGAGGTAAGCGACCGCGGATTTTCCACCAATGCCATCGGTGCCGATAATTACTACTCGAAGATAAAAGAATACTTCCCCGAGATGCAGTTCCGCTTCACGATACCCGAAAATGTATTCAAGACCTCGGCGTATATGACATATGACGAGCTTGATCTCGGCTACGAGATCGGGAATTATCCCTACCGCCTTTGCAGCGGAGAATTCGGCGCTCACGAAAGCTGGATAACCCTTGATTTCGAGCTCGGTTCGGGCTGCTCCGCGGAGGAATTCAACAGCGAATACAACAACTGGCTGGCGGCAAAGAGCATCGCCGAAAAATTCACTCTTACCGTTGACGGCAAGGAGTATCTCCCCGACCTTGAGAAAACAGGGATATACTGCGATACCAACGGCGACTGCAATCTCTGCATCAAGAACAGATGCTATCTGAGCCTGAGCTTCCCCGCCATCGACTTTGACGCCGCGGCGAGCGTTGTTCTCACCGGCAAGGACGACTATTTCGGCACGGAAGCCTCTCACGAGCTTAAAGTAACAGCGGCTCACGAAGAGCCGGAAGCTCCCGACGAGGAGAAGTACGACTCCGTTTACGCGCCGTGGAACACCGAAGCCGACGGCAGCTCTGAAGCCGATACCTCGGATACTCCCGCGGAGGAAAAACCCGCAGCCCCCGCCGACAGCGGCGAGGATAACACCGAAAGCGGAAAAGATACCGCCGAATGACATCAAAAACGGAGATCCTGAAATTTTCAGGATCTCCGTTTTTGATATTAACGGTTATTCGATTTTCAATAAACGTACTTCATGTTGACACGACGCTGCATAAAGTCTGTATTCTGG
>CACYSH010000133.1 GCA_902776945.1 uncultured Ruminococcus sp. | reverse complement strand
TTTATATAAAGGAGCTTTTCGCTCTCTTCATATCTTTGTTTTCCGTTCCTCGCTCGATTTTAGGTCTCGCTTGGAGCAGCTTAACTATTATATCACATTCAGTTCATTTTGTCAAGTGTTTATTTTGTAAACTCTTTTTGAACTGTTTGCGAACACCTTTGAGATTTTTTATTCTCTTTCGGTGTTTTTGCTTTCCGTTTTGAGCGGTCAGCCTATTTATTATATCACATTTCGTTCTTTTTGTCAAGAGTTTTATTTGTAAACTCTTTATGAACTTCTTGTGATTTTTGTTGACTTTTTAGCAGTCAACTTATTTATTATATCACATTCAAGCGATTTTGTCAAGTGTTTATTTTGTAAACTCTTTATGAACTCTTGAACTTCCGCTCTTTCGCTCAATGCGATCTTTCGTCCGATTTTTTGTACTTCTTCGCTCCGAAACCGCGTGTTTGCTGCGTTTTTCTCGCTTACTCTCATCGGACAGCTTATTTATTATATCACCTTTTTTCTCTCTTGTCAACTGCTTTTTCGCAAGTTTTTTAAGTTTGGACAAACAGACAAAATTCGTGTTAGTTTTCTGTTGAATTTGTTCATTATTTAGTATATCAAACCATTTAATACTTTATGCCTGCGTAGGATAGACATTGTTGTTAGTTTATCCTACAAATTTACATTGACAAATCCCCCTTTTTATGCTACAATATATATAATATTTTATGTATATAAAGGAATTTAAATCTATGGCACAAATAAATCTTGATTCAAAACTGAAAAAACGCACCGTTTACATATTTCTTGTCAGAACTGATTCTTTTTTCTCGCGGGTGATCGCTCTCTTTACAAAGACCGATTTTACCCATGCGTCGATCGGCTTTGACGCGGAATGCCGTTCGCTTTACAGCTTCGCCCGCAAGCAGACCCACCGTGCTATCCCCGCCGGGTTTGTTAAGGAAAGCCGCGATACCGGGCTTCTCAGTCTCAGCCCCAACGCGCCCTGCGCCGTGTTCAGCCTTAAAGTGACCGAGCAAGCCTACGAGGACATTCGCGCCGAGCTGGAAGCCATGTACGCCGAAAAGGATAAGTTCAACTATAATTACCTGGGACCCTTCTGCTGTTTCTTCGGCATTCCCGTAAAGATTCGCAACCGCTATTTCTGTTCGCAGTTTGTGGCGGATCTGCTTGAACGTCACCATGCCGTCCGGCTGAAAAAGCCCTCGTCGCTCTACCACCCCCGCGACATCGAAAAGCTCGACGGTCTGCACCTTATCTACAAGGGCAAACTGTCCGAGCTGCCCGACAGCACCGCCTGCAAGACCTCACGCGCAGTCAGATTTCTTTGAAATGCAAAAGCCATGCTCCCGAAAAAGCATGGCTTTTTTTTATATCGTGTTTCCCGCAAACTGCGTTTTATACAGCTCGTAATACTTCCCGCGCCTGCTTATCAGCTCGTCATGACTTCCCTGCTCCGCTATCGTGCCGTTATCGACCACCGCTATAACGTCCGCGTCGCGTATCGTTGACAATCGGTGCGCTATAATGAGCGACGTGCGGTTCTTCATCAGCGCCGCCATTGCCGACTGAATGTGCATTTCCGTGCGCGTGTCAACGCTCGATGTCGCTTCATCGAGGATAAGTATTTTCGGGTCGGCAAGCACGGCGCGGGCTATCGTCAGCAGCTGCCGCTGTCCCTGCGAGAGATTCGCCCCGCCCTCCGTAAGCACCGTGTCGTAGCCGTCGGGAAGATGCCTGATAAACTCGTCCGCGTTGGCGTGGCGGGCGGCACGCTGCACCGCTTCAATGTCGGCGTTCTCGCGCCCGTAGCGGATATTCTCGGCGACTGTCCCCGAAAACAGCACCGCGTCCTGCAAAACGATAGCCGCCGAACGCCGCAGCTCGTCCTTCGGTATCTCGCGAACGTCCGTGCCGTCAACGGTAACTCTGCCGCTATCAGGCTCGTAAAAGCGCGTAAGCAGATTTACAAGAGTGGTCTTGCCCGAACCCGTCGCGCCAACTACCGCTATCTTCTTCCCGCGCCGCACATCGAGCGTCAGACCTTTCAGCACGGGCTTTTCCGGCACATAGCCGAAGTGAATGTCCTCAAAACGAATGTCGCCCTTAATGTCGGCGGCGGTGACGGGCGCTTTGCCCTCGTCAGGCTCATGCGGCGTTTCCATTACCTCAAAGATACGCTCCGCGCCCGCAATCGCCGTCTGTATGTTCGCGTACTGGTTGGCTATCTCGTTTATCGGGCGGGAAAACTGCTTTGAATACAGTATGAACGCCTGTATCGTACCGACTGTTATGATTCCCTTCAGGCTGAAATATCCGCCGAAAACCGCTATCATCACAAAGCCGAAATTGCCGATGCAGTTCATAAGGGGTCCCATAACGCCGCCGCATATCTGGGCGCGTATCCCGCAGCGCCTAAGCTCGGTACTCATTTCGTTGAAGTCCTCTATCGCCGCCTGCTCACGGGAATACGAAGCCACCGTGCGGAAGCCCGTCACCATTTCCTCAACGTGGCTGTTGAGCTTTCCCAGGATTATCTGCTGCTCCAGGAAGTATTTCCGCATGAATTTCGTCATTTTTGTTGATACGAATATCGTTAAGAATACCGTAGAAAGCGAGATAAGCGTCAGCAGCGGCGAGTAGGCAAACATGATCATCACCGAGCCGAACACCGTCAGCAGACCCGATATAAGCGAGCCTATCGACTGTGAGATAGTGTTGGAGATATTTTCCACATCGTTGGTCATGCGGCTCATTATGTCGCCGTGACGGTGGGTGTCGAAGTAGCTTATCGGCAGCCGCACAAGGTCGCCGAAAAGGTCGCGGCGCATGGTGCTGACCGTCCTCTGCGAGAGCTTCGCCGAGAAAAGCCCCTGCAAGTAGCTGAACACCGAGCTTAAAACATACACCGCGCCAAGCGCGATAAGCGTTCTGACAAGCCTTGCGGAATCAACGCCCGTGCGCTCCTCGTTCGGGGTGATGCAGTCTATCGCTATCTGCTGTATGCGGGGCGCGGCGAGACTTAAAAGCGTTATCGAGAGCATAACGCCCAGCAGCCCGAAAAACAGCCCTCTGCTCCTGCCGATGTATTTAAGCAGCTTGCCGAGCGTTTCGCGCCCGTTCTTCGGCTTTTCCGAGTTTATTCTTCCGGCACTGGGTTCTTTCCTGCCGGGTCCCATAGGTGGCATTGGGGGCATTATTCCTCACCTCCGTCCGTTTTTCTCTGCGAATCGCATATATCCTTATAGGTATCGCAGACAGCAAGCAGCTCCTCGTGGGTGCCGCTGCCGACTATCTTTCCGTGGTCGAGAACGAATATCCTGTCACAGTCCCTTACGCTTGCTATGCGCTGGGCTATCGTGATAACGGTAGTTCCCGAGAGCTTTTCGGCAAGCGCCCGCCGCAGCCGCGCTTCCGTACCGAGATCGAGTGCCGAGGTCGAATCGTCGAAAATAAGTATCTCCGGCTTTTTGACTACTGCGCGGGCTATCGACATTCGCTGTTTCTGACCGCCCGAAAGCGACGCGCCTTTTTCCGCTATCATACTGTTATAGCCGTCGGGGAGCTTCGAGATAAACTCGTCCGCCTGCGCAAGCTCCGCCGCCGCGTGAATCTCTCCGTCGGTCGCGTCCTCCTTGCCCCAGCGGATATTCCCCGCCGCCGTGTCGGAAAACAGCTCGCTCTTTTGCAGGACTATCCCCACGCGCCGCCGCAGCTCGTCAAGCGGATATTCGCGCACGTTCACGCCGTCAACAAAGACCTCGCCCTCGTCCGCATCGTAAAAGCGCGGTATCAGCCCCACAAGCGACGATTTTCCCGAACCCGTAGCGCCCAGTACAGCTACATTCTCGCCCTGCTTTATCTCAATATCAATATCCGAAAGCACGGGAATACCGCTCGACGACGGATAGGCAAACGTCACGTTTTTAAATACCACCGTGCCGCGTTCATGCGTTTCGGGGATATTTTCGGCACCCTTCACTGCGGTATCTTCCGAAAGCACCTCGCCGATACGCTTTGCCGAAGCCGCCGCCCTCGACATCATCGGGAACATCATCGAGAGCATCATTACGCCGTGCAGCACCTGCGTTAAGTAAGTCACCGCCGCCATTACCTCGCCGACCTGCATTTCACGCGCTTCCACGCGGAATCCGCCGATATATATCACCGCCAGCACCGACATATTCATGATTATCATGAGCGTGGGCGACATGAACGCCATGAGCTTCTGCACGCGCAGATTCGCGTCTGCAAGACCCATGTTCGCCTCGTCAAAGCGCTGTTCCTCGCGGCGCTCGCGCACATAAGCCTTGACTACCCTTGCGCCCGAAACGTTCTCCTGCATTACGGTGTTCACGCTGTCGAGCTTTTTTGCGGTTATCTCGTAAAGCGGGTTCGCCCGCCGCATGATAAGTATAACTATTATCGCCTGCACGGGCAGCGCCGCCGCAATGACCGTTCCGAAGCTGACATCAAGCGAAAGCATCATCACGATACCGCCCGTAAACATGATTATATTTCTCACACAGTTGCGTATCAGCATATCGAGCATCTGTTGGAGCGCTGTAACATCGGCGGTTATCCTCGTTATCAGCGAGCCTGTCGTGAATTTGTCGGTCTGCTGAAAGGAGAGCCGCATTACCCGCGTGAAAAGGTCGTTGCGTATGTCCCGCGAAAAGCTCTGCGAAGCCACGCCCGAAAAGCCCGCCGATGCCGAGCCGCAGCAAGCTCCTATTATTATCGTCACAAGCATAAGAATACCCGTGCGTACAAGCAGCTGCATGTCCCCGCCCAGCACACCGCCGTCAACTATCTTTGACATCAGCTTCGGCTGCAAAAGGTCGAAAGTTACCTCTCCGACCATGCAGACGGGCGCTGCCAGCACAAACCCGAGATACGGCTTGATATATTTGGCAAATCTCATGCCTTGTCCTCCTCCACGATATACTTTTCGGAGCGAAATTTAAAGTTTGTCAACTAAATTATATCGCTCAGAAAAGCATTTGTCAAGTGTCTTTTAGCCGCAAACACGGAAATCAAATTTGTCCCGTTTATCAGAAATTTTGCAGGGGCGCACATATCATATGGGGTACGCCCCTATATATTATTTCGTGCGTTACTTTAAAAATTGATCTCCCTGAACCGCAAAAAAATGCAGAAGCCCGAAACCAATAGGTTCTTTTGGTTTTTATGTAAACCAAAAGAACCTGATAAAGATACAGATAAAGATACTGATACAGATATAGTTACAGAAAAAGTAATGTTTTCAAAACTCAATACACAACGACAAAAATTGTATAAACATAAAAAATATATATTATATACATATTTTTTCAAAGACATAGCAGCTGCTGAATACTATTACATTAATCATTTATTATAATATTGTGTATTTTCTTGACAATTCGCAAAATAAATGTTATAATAATTTTTAAGAGCTATAAACAGATACCGGCACGACCGGGAGTTGATGATATTGATTATGAAGATAAAGCATAAAAATCCAAACAGCATAATGACTATGCTGCTTACAATAACCACGATCATACTTATCGCCGCGAATGTCCTTCTCGGCGTTATACTTATGCGGCAGTCGCGAAATTCCATGCAGTCGCTTATCAGGGCGAGAATGCTTGATATTTCCAATACCGCCGCATACATGATCGACGGCGACGTTGTACGCGATATTTCCGCCGAAGACGTTGGTACGCCGAAGTATCAGGAAACGCTCAGTCTGCTGAGGTCTTTTCAGGATAACATCGAGCTTGAATACATCTACTGCATACGCGACGAGGGCGGCAGGTATTCCTTTACGATAGACCCCGACAACATCACCGACCCGGGACAGTTCGGCGAGGAAATAGCCTACACAAAGGCGCTCGAATCCGCCGCGCACGGCATATCCGCCGTTGACGAGGAACCCTACGAGGACAGGTGGGGGCGCTTTTACAGCGCGTATTCGCCTATCTTTGACAGCAGCGGCAACGTCGCGGGGATAGTCGGAGTTGATTTCAGCGCCGACTGGTACGAGGAACGCATAAAAAGCCACTTGATGGCAATAGTCATCGTTACTATCTGCTCTACGGCGGTGGGCATACTTATGGCGTTCACCGTTTCCGCAAGGATACGCACCCGCTTTACCGAGCTTTACGACGAAATGAACAGCCTGGCGAACGATTTTGAAGATCTTGGCAGACTTATCCAGACCGACACCGAAGATTCCGAGACCGCTCCGCCTCCCGAATCGTCGGAGGGCAGACAGGACGAAATGTCCGCTCTGAGCGCACAGCTCCGCACCTTCCGCCGCGAGCTGCGGCAATACCTCTCCTACGTTCATTCGCAGGCGTATACCGACACCATGACGGGCGTTGGAAGCAAGACCGCCTACCTTAAAAAGGTCAGACACATCGACAAGCAGATCGGCGCAGGCAGCGCCGCGTTCGCCGTCGCGGTTTTTGATATGAACGGGCTTAAAAAGGTAAACGATAACTATGGTCATGAAATGGGCGACCGTTTTATCATCGGCGCGGCTTCCGTTATAAAGAAGGTTTTCGGTTCGTCAAATGTTTATCGTATCGGCGGCGACGAATTTATCAGCATTATTGACAGCTGCACCGAAAGGGACATTGAGGACTTTTTCACGCGCCTTGATACCGTTACAGACGAGATAAACAGCGCGAGCAATTTTCCTCTGCGGCTGACCATATCGAAGGGGGCGGCGGTATTTTCGCCCGGAAGTGATACTGCCTGTAATCAGGTATTTAAACGCGCCGATGAAGCGATGTATAACGATAAATGCGAATACTACAAAAAGGCAGGAAAAAAAGCGCCCGATAAGAACGGGAATAACGGGAATGAAGATAAATGACCGAACACGCAAAGTAAAAAAATCGCAAATTGAGAGTAAACCTTCCTAACACCTATAAATGAGCGTCTTTGGTTAAATTGCATAGATAACTATTGTTAGATAAAGCCTTTTAATGAGGGCGGCGGGGGCAAGCCCCCGCCCTACAAGCCTT
>CACYSH010000132.1 GCA_902776945.1 uncultured Ruminococcus sp. | reverse complement strand
TGTTGATGCGTATGTTTGACATGCGTGGCTACCGCTTGGGGCAGTTCATTTCAGGGTTGAAGAAAGACATTATTCAGACTTGCTGGCGGCACCTCTCGCCACAGTACCCGCACGAGGTGGTGATTTACGGATGGCATCATCCGGACGGACATCCTCAGCAACCGCTTTTCATCCGCCACGGAAACTTCTACTCAGACTACAGCCATGGAATCAGGCTCATCTACCGCACCATCAAGATAGACGGCAGCTTTGCGATAGCGTGGTCGGCGGGCTTGCAGTTCACGGTAGAGCGCACGACAAAGACGCTCATCGGCTCGGCGGCATCGGGCGAAGGCTTGGTAAACGTATATCGCGGCACGGGCAGAGTGCTGATGGCTCCCGTAAGAGGAGATTTCGGATATTCGGCTCCCGCCGTATCGAGTGTTTCTTCTTCTGTTTGATAAACAAAATAGCGAACGCCGGCAGGGAAGTTCTCTGTCGGCGTTTTTTAGTCATTTATAGTTTTAGTCTGAAATATCCTCATACGGAACGAATCTTACATCGTCATAGACTGTCCAAAACAGTATTTTTACCCTCCTGCCGATGTTATATCCGGGTTCGTCTTCCAAAGGTGCGCCCGCAAAGCTGTGTTCCTTTCTGACTGTATAAAGCACCGCCTTGTAATCGACCGAGCCGCCGTCCTTGTAATAAATCGGGAAGGGGATAAGCAGGACAGCTGCAAGAACGACCGCGAGGACAGTCGTGCCTCTTTTTTTTACTGTGTTCATTTTAGCTCCCCCCCCCCTGATGACATACAGCCTTTCGCCGTCAAGGTCTGCCCGCAAGAGCAGTTATCCGCGCAGGTATTTCACGGTAATTCATGATTATCCTCAGGCAGATCGTTTACTGCTTATAAGTGTCGATAACCCTGATGATTATGTCGTAGAGCTTTTCTACCTTGTAATCGCCGATAATGGGTTCAAGATGTCCGCCGCCGATACCCGAATCATCGGTAAGGAAAACGTATGTGCCGCCCGACATTATTGCCAGTGAACGGGCGAAAAGCTCGGTCTCGCGGTCGCTGCCCGATGATACTATCGGAACTATCCTGATGCCCTTTTCGCCTGCCGCCTTTGCCGCCGCCATAAGCTCCTTTTCGGTACCTGCGTGAGGAGGCGCGTCAAAGATCAGGAACGCCAGCTTGACAGATTCCTTGCTCCATTTGCCGTCGGTTATGGTCTCGGTAAGTATCTGCGCCACCGCTTCGGGGAAATCTCCGCCGCCGTCGGCAGTTTCGTTGTTGAGCGCCTTTTGCAGTGACGAAACGTCGGAAGTAAAGTCATTGTGCTTTGTCACATAATCGTCGCCCTCGTCGCGGTAGAAGCTGACGGCGTACTTCACATTGTCCGAGCCTACCTCGCGGGCAATCGCGGAAAACTCGCTTTGCAGGAAAAGCATTTCGTCGGACATCGAGCCTGTTGTGTCAACGATGAACATTATCTCGGTGTCCTTGTACAGCTTGCTTGTGCCTTCAAGCACGATCTCCGTTGAGGAATTTGATGCTTTCTTGTTGCCCTGCTCGTCCTTTTCGGGAGCCTTGTAATCGGTGGTCTGCTTGTCGCCGTCAAGCTCCGCTTCTATCGTTACGGGAACGGATTTGCTTGTCGCGAAGAGATAAGCCATGCCCTGTTTGTCGGAAACGGCGTTCCAGATGACCTTGCCGTCCTCGTCAAGGAGCTTCACTTTTGCGTTTACGGCGGGCTTGCCGTCGGCGTTTTTTACTTTCACGGCAACGCGGGTAGTCGGGTCAAGGCTGAAAACAGGGAAAGAAATCGTCCCCGCGTTCACAAGGTTCGAGAAGAATCCCCAGTTATCGTTGTCGTTCCATTCGCCGGCGGTGAGAAGACCTGCTTCGGGCAGATCAGGCTCCGGGTCAGGTTCGGGGTCGGGATCAGGCTCGGAGGTATCATCGGGAACATCGGGAATATCGGGGGAATCAGTAACTTTTAAGGTATCGTCAGCCATTGCTGTGGGAGCGCCGTCAATATCTGCTACTCCGCCATACATTGCGCCGTCAGCAGTGGCACCGCCTGCATCTCCGCCCATACCGCCTTCGAATGCGATGTCAGCGCCCTTTGCGCTTGCCATTCCGTCAGCGCCGCGTGCCTTAACGGGTTCGGCAGCAGCGTCCCCCCACATGGTGGGCGCTTCGTAATCGCGCATATCGCCGCCGTCGTCTTCTGCTTCCGCTTTTTCCATGTTCATACCGATTTCGTCGGCTGCCGCAGCGGCTGTTTCGGGTGACGTTTCGGCTGCCGCTGTTTCGCCCGCAGTGTCGGCAGGTGCTGTCTTATCGTCGGATTTTTCTGCTTCCTCGCTTTTTGCGGCGGTAAAGTTGTCCGCGTTGCCGCCCGAAGAGCCGATGTCGGAATTGCCGCACGATACGGCGGAAAGAACCATTGTAAGTGCCATTATCATAGAAATTATTTCACGTTTTTTCATATTAAACGCCTCCTTTACCAATATAGACGGAAAGCGGATAGGGAATATTACACTCTTACAAAAAATTTTTTTAAAAAAGAGCCTGAGAATACTCTCAGGCTCCGAAAAATTATTCTGTCAATGCGTTTTTCAGCGTTCTTCTCACAGCGCCCTTTCCCGCAAGCATCGCATTAAGGTCTGCTATAATAGTATCAGCCAGTCCCGCCTTAACAAGATCAGTCCCGAAAAGCATACTGTTCGAAAGCAGTCCTCTCACCGCCGCGCTGTCTGCCGTATGTCCGTACCAATCGGGACTTACTATCTCCGAAAGTTCCGTAAGCATCGGGTCGGAAATGCGCTCAAAGCTCCTGCCGTTGTCGTCAATACCTGTCAGATACCTTATCCACGCGGCGATCACAAGCGGTATCAGCCGCAGCTTACCCGCCTCACCCTGCTTTTCATATGCAGAAATAGTTCCGCCGAAACGTATTGCCAGTTTCTGACTGGTATCGGTGGCTATTCTCTGCGGAGTATCGGGCAGATTTGAATTAGGCAGCCTTTCGGTCAGCACTTCATTCAGGAAATCACGCGGCGAAATGATGCCCGGGTCAACGACAACAGGCAGCCCCTCTGTGAAGCCCAGTCCGTAAACGAGCTTTTTTAGGTCGGGGTCGTCCATTTCGTCGGATATTTTCTTGTAGCCGAGCAGACAGCCGAACACCGCCAGCGCCGTATGCAGCGGGTTAAGGCAGGTCATTACTTTCATGCGCTCGGAGCGTCCGACGGTCTCGCGGTCGGTCATGTATACGCCTGCCTTTTCAAGCGGCGGTCTGCCGTTCGGGAAGTTGTCCTCAATAACAAGGTACTGCGGCATTTCGGCGTTGACAAACGGCGCTATGAAGGTATTGCGTTTTGTTACTATCGGCTGCATATCCTCGATGCCGAGAGCCGTAAGCTCATCGGCGATGTTCTGCGCAGGGCGGGGAGTGATCTTGTCGATCATACTCCACGGGAACGAAACGCGGCTCTCATCGGCGGCGTAGTCAAGGAAAGCCTTGTCTGCCGAGCCGTTTTTGACCCAGCCTTCAATGATGAAAAGCACGCTCTCGCGGAGCTTTCTGCCGTTTTCACTGCAATTGTCCATGCTGACGAGCGCTATCGGCTTCGCACCCGCAAGGAACCGCTCGTAAAGGAGCGCCGCAGTAATGCTCATTGCCGAAACAAGCTCTCCCGACGAACCCGCTTCAATATCGCTTTTGACGAAATCAAAAACCTCGCCGCCGATGCCGCGCACCGCGTAGCCCTTCTCGGTTATCGTGTAGCTTATCATTTTGAGCGAATCGGCACGGGCGCATTCTTTGAGCCTTTCAAGACCCGCTCCGTTCGATTCGGCAGCCTCAGCGATACCCGCTATTACGCGCAAATATCTGTCACCCGCAGCCCGCAGCCCCGCAAGGAGTGCTAAGTTATCGTAGGGCTTGTATATCCGCTCGATTATCTCGGGGTCGTGCGAGCCTGCGGCGATAATGCCTGTTTCAAGCTCACCTTTTCCGATAAGCTCGTCCGCAAGGCAGGCTATGTACCCGCGAAAGATGTTTCCCGCGCCGAAATGGATCCACTCGGGCGATTTTTTTGTGTTTTCGCGCATTTTGTCAATATCGTAGTCCGGCATGACAAAGCCCTTGCCGAGCCACGACTGACGTTCGTTTTTTATGCTTTCGAGTGTAAGTTTCATGCTTTATCCTTATTTGGTGATGTTGTCGAAGAAGTCCTTTGCCTGCTTAACGCCGTCGTTGAACATATTCTGGACTTTTTCGGCAACGGTGTCGGGCTTCGGGTTGGGGATATTCGCGCCCGCAGGTTCGTTCTTCATCATGTTCATCGAGAAGGGAAGTCCCTTTTCGGCAACAGAGCGCTTAAGGAATACCTGGCAAGCCGTTTCGAGGTCAAGCCCCAGCATACTGAAAAGCATCTCTGCCTTAGCCTTTGTCTCCGCGTCGATTCTGAAAGTTACGGTTGTCTCGTTCATTTTGTTTTCCTCCTTAGAAATTTCGGTCTTATTTATTTCAACGTTCTGCGAAGTGCTTTGCACGGTACCCTGAACAGTGCTTTGCACAGCATCCTGTACAGTCGGCTGTGCGGTACTCTGCGCGGACGGCTGCTGCAAAACCTTCTCCATGTACCCGCAGGTGAAGGGGAAGAAGTCGAATTTCATGGTGTTCGTGTGTACAAAGCCTTTGTCCTCGTACCACTTGCGCAGGACGGTGTTTTCTTCAACAATGCCAATATTCATCTTGCTGCTGCCTGCGTCCGCCGCTCTTTTAAGGCAGTCGTCAAGCAGCTCCGAGCCTATCCCCAAGTGCCTGAAATTCGGCAGCACACAGAGATTGTTCAGCTCGCATTCTCCGTTATCCGAAACGAGCAGCGAATAGCAGCCTATCAGCTTAGGACGCACGAATGTATTCGTGCCGCCGTCGGAGAAAAAGCCGTAAATTTTCCGCTTTTCGTGTTCAAGCTGATAATTCAGCCGCGTTTCGGTAATTGCAAAAGCCGTGAAACGCGGAGCGTTCTTTTCGGTAAATCCGAACTCGTCCGCAACGGTCTTAAAGCTCTCGCGTATAACGCTGACGCATTCGGGAATATTTTCCCTGCCTATCTCTTTTATCATAAAGTATCATCACCCTTTATTATAGATAGATAATAGTGTAGAGTGAATAGTGAACAGTTATGGTGTCCGCTTCGCGGACGATATTATGCAGAAGCTCCGCTCTGCACTAATTACCTTTGAGATTGCTACCATTATTGCGGGGCGAAGCCTCCGCATAATCAGCGCCGAAGGCGCACCTTAACTATTCACTATTCACTATTCACTTTTAACTATTGAGTCGAGCATATCCCACGCGCCGAGAATGTACATTATCCCGAGAGCGCGGTCGTAAAGTCCGTAGCCGGGACGGCATTTTTCATTCCAGATATGCCTGCCATGATCGGGGCGGATATACCCCTCAAAACCGCCGTCGTGATATGCCTTTATTATGTCGAGTATACCCACATCGCCGTCGCAGTCGCGGTGAGAGGTCTCGCTGAAATCACCATTAGGGAAGTGCTTGACGTTCCTGATGTGCGCGAAGGCAATGCGGTCGCAGTGCTTTCTTACAATATCTGCTACATTATTATTAGGATTCGAACCCAGCGAACCCGAGCAGAGCGTAAGGCAGTTATACGGGTCATCGACCATTTTAAGGAAACGGTCAACTGCGGCTTCGTCAACAAGCAGGCGCGGCAGTCCGAAAATATCCCAGGGCGGGTCGTCGGGGTGTATAGCCATTTTTATATCGCATTCGTGACAGGTCGGCATAAGCGCTTCAAGGAAGTATTTCAGGTTATCCCACAGTTTTTCGTGGGTAATGTCCTTGTAGGCGGCGAAAAGATCCCGCAGATTCGCAAGGCGTTCGGGTTCCCAGCCGGGCATGGTCATTCCCTTAGTTTCGTTCAATATGTACTGCGCCATTTCCTCCGGGTCTTGTTTTATCTTGCTTTTCTCGTAAAAAAGCGCCGTCGAGCCGTCGGGGAGCGGGTGGAAAAGGTCTGTCCTCGTCCAGTCGAAAACGGGCATGAAGTTGTAACAGACGACCTTTACGCCGAACTCCGCGAGGTTACGGAGAGTTGTTTTGTAGTTTTCGATATACAGATCGCGGTTTTTGCCGCCTGTCTTTATATCGTCGTGGACATTCACCGATTCGACGACAGCCATGCCGAAGCCGTATTCGTCAAGCTCTTTCTTAACACGGCTGATCTCGTCCTTTTCCCAGACCACGCCGGGCTGCTTGTCATGCAGCGCCCAGACGATCTCGGTCACGCCGGGAATTTGTTTTATCTGCCCGAGCGTAATGCTGTCGTTGCCGGTGCCGTACCACCGAAATGACATTTTCATTTGCGTTTTGTTCCTCCTTTTTTTCTTTTTCGGCTGCACGAGCAAGCTCGTGACATTGCCATTAATGTTTATTATACCACTTTTCGTTTTGATTTTCAAGTATTTTTATGCAAAAATCTTGTGAAAGCATAAAAATCATGGCAGAAACAGCGCTTGATACATAACGTGCGTTTGTCTACGATAGGGCATTAAGGTGTCGTAGACAGAGTTTGCCCTGTAAAATCAATGGTTTCGGAGGGGGCTATGTGTCTATGATAAAAATCCCAAACTTTATAAAAATTATCCGACAGATGATATTTATATAAGTTACCGAAAAGTATCGTAGACACATAGACAAATTCGGAAAAGCTCTGTCTGCGCATGGTTTATTCTTAACTGTCCAAAAAACCGCTCGCATATAACCGCCGGTGCCTTTGTTATTTCTTACCCAGTGATATAAACGACTCCTTGTCTATCGCGGGGCTGTACAAATATCCCTGATAAAGCAGACAACCTATCTGTTCAAGTGCTTCTTTCTGCTCGGTTGTCTCGACAAATTCGGCGAGCACTTTAAAGTTCAACGATTTGGACAGATACACGATAGAATTGATTATCTCTTTTGTACGGTCATTTGTCAGCAGAGATTTTATAAGATTGC
>CACYSH010000131.1 GCA_902776945.1 uncultured Ruminococcus sp. | reverse complement strand
ATACCGTTACCGCACGCGCAGGAATGAAACACATGATAATCGCCGACACTGACATGAGCATTATCGAGGTGCAGATAGGCGAGGAGATAAGCAGGAAGGATAAAATTATTTATGAGCATGAGCAGTGCCGGACAGAAGAAGACGACTAAGCCGACGGGAACAGGAAAGAATTACGAGTGGATAGCCACCTTGAGAGGCTTTGCGGCGCTGCTGGTCTTTGTCGCGCATCTGCCGATACCCTTTCCCGATATTGTCGGATTCGCGATAGGCAGGACGGGCGTTGCGATATTTTTCCTGATAACGGGGTATCTTGCCGTGCAGTCAAGGCGGAAACGGTCGAGAGGTCAGTATCTTTTCAACCGCTTTGCGAGAATGTACCCGGTCTTCTGGCTGATACTTATTGCTACATATATCGTTAAGATCGTGGCGTGGAACGCGGACTTTATCAAGTATTTGAAAGATCTTGCGCTCAATATGACGCTGTTCAACGAATTTTTGGGTTCCGACTGCATTGTCGGCACGAGCTGGATGATGCCGATACAGGTGTGCTTTTTCGTGATGCTGGCGGTGCTGGCTCCCGATTTCTTTGAAAAAAAGCGCGGGGAAAAGTCCCTGCGGACGGACGTTCTCTTCATAGCGGGCTGCGTGCTTTCGCTGCTGCTTTCGGTGCTGAGATATGTCACCGCGAAGCCCTTCCCGACGGCGTTCGGACTGCTGATACTGCTGGGACTTATCGGCATACAGTACCACAGTTCGGGGAATGTCAAGGGGACTGCGAAGTATCTTATCATCTTTGCCGTTACGTTTATACCGAGTGTTATACTTTCCTATAAGGAGCAGGCTGTCGGATATATCGCCGCTTATGCCGCGGGTATCGGGCTGTTTATCCTTGCGGAGCGCTTCGGGGTCTCGGTAAAGGCGATGAATATGCTCGGCGATATTGGCTTTTCGTTCTTCCTCGCGGCGGACATTCCGCATATTATCCTTGAAAAGATGATCAAGACGGAAGGCTCGCCCGTCGGGCTTATACTGTTTATAATAATCAAATTTGCGGCAAGCCTTGCGCTGGCGTATCTGCTGACAAGATTTGTCGAAAAGCCGATGCTGAAAAAGGCAAAGGACATCGAGAGCAAACTGAAATGATTTTTGGAGCTGTGAAAATGAAAAGGATACTGCATATATCGAAGTATTATTATCCGTTTATCGGCGGCGTTGAGGAGGTTGCGGCTGACATTACCTCCGCGCTTGCGGGCGAGGATTACGAGCAGAAGATCATCTGCTTTAACGAGGACTCCACCACCGACGGCGTAACGACCCGCCGCGGGGAGACCGTTCACGACGAGGTGAACGGCATTGAGGTCATAAGGTGCGGAACGGCGGTGAAGGTCGCATCGCAGGCACTTTCGCTGACCTATTTTAACGAGCTGAAAAATGTCATGGAGGATTTCCGCCCTGACATCGTGGTATTTCATTATCCGAACCCGTTCGTGTCGTCGCTGCTTATGATGTATAAAAAGCAGGATTTCAAGCTCGTGGTCTACTGGCACCTTGATATTACAAAGCAGAAGATACTTTCCAAATTTTTTTATGTGCAGAATATAGAGCTGCTTGAAAGAGCTGACAGGATAATTGCGACCAGCCCGAACTACATCAAGGGAAGTCCGTTCCTGCGGCGGTTCAGGGATAAATGCACGGTCGTACCGAACTGCATAAATAACAAGCGTTTGCAGGTAACGCCCGAGATCGAGCGGCTTTCCGCGAAGATCCGCCGCAAATACAAGGACAAGATAATTTGTTTCGGGCTTGGCAGGCATATCCCTTACAAGGGCTTTATCAAGCTCGTCGAGGCGAGCCGTTATCTTGACGACAGGTTCGCGATACTTATAGGCGGTAAGGGCGAGCTTACGGGAATGCTCATGAAGGAAGCCGCCGGGGACAGCAAGGTGCATTTTCTCGGGAAGATCAGCGACGCGGAGCTTATAGCGTGTCTGCTGGCGTGCGACATTTTCTGCTTCCCTTCCGTGACAAAGAACGAGGCTTTCGGCATCGCGCTCGCGGAGGGAATGTATTTCGGCAAACCTGCGGTAACGTTTACAATACCCGGCAGCGGCGTGAATTACGTCAATGTAAAGGACGTTACGGGGCTTGAGTGTCCAAATTCTGACAGCGTGGCTTATGCCGAAGCGCTCACCAAACTTGCGGACGACCCCGAACTGAGGGAAAAGCTCGGCAGCGCGGGCAGGGAGAGGGTTCTTGAAAAGTTCACCTACGATATTTTCCGCGAAAAGCTGCTTGATATGTTTAACAAGTTATAATAAAAATAAAAAGGACATCTCCCGCCGGAGGTGTCCTTTCTTTCTGCCCGAACGATTGAGATTTTCGCCGACAAAAACCCGGCGACATCGGAAATGCCGCCGGGCTGTTTAGTAGCTTAGTGATTAAAAGCGTCAGATTACCTGATGGTGAAAGTAAATGCTCTCTGGTTGATAGAATGAGTATCCCACTCGCCGTTTACCTTAGCAAGAACAACCATCTTGTAGGTGCCTGCCTTCAGACCCTTCTTGGTGATGTAAGTGGTCTTGCTGTCAACCTGAACCTGAGCTCTCCAGGAACCGTTCTGATACAGACCAACGCCGTATCTCGAAGCGCCGTCAGCCTTAGTCCAGCTGATCTTTACAGCGTTGCCGTTTACCTGTACGGTAGGAACGGGGTATCTGTTAGTGGAGCTGCCGCTGCTGCCGCCGATAGTAGTGCCGGTGTAGGTCATGCCGTAAATGAGGTTGCCTTCGTAGTTGTCGCCGTACAGAGAAGCTTTGTTGCCGTCGTATTCCTTCATGTCAACCTTAACGGTGCTTACGCCGCTCTTGGGAGTAACATACAGATAGCCGATGGTGTTGTTGGAGCCGACCTTGCCGGGTGTGAACAGGGTAGCGAACTGGAGAACATAAACGCCGGGAACCTTGCTGTCCGCGCCGTTATTTTCCTGATAGAAGCCTGAGCCGATGTCGTCGCCCTTGTTGAAGCTGCTGTCATACTCGAAAGTAACATTGCTTACCTGAGAAGAGTCAACAACAAATTCGGGATAGAACAGAGCGATAGAATTGCTCTGGAGACCGGTCAGAGTAACGGGGATCTTGTAGGAGCCGTTGGACTGCTTGGCGGGAGTGCCGAGCTTTGCGGCTGCCGCAACAGACCAGATAGTTCTTACAGGGGAATAATCGGTAACGCCGTTATCATTGTTGGTAACTTTGCATCTGATATGAGCGCCCTTGTAATCCGAAGTCATGGTTCCGGTAAGAGTGTCCTTGTTGCTGCCGATCTTTGTCCATGTGCTGCTGCCGTAGGTGCAGATCTGCCATTCGTAGGTAGCGTTCGATACCCACTCTCTGCATTCAACCTTGAAAGTGAATGTGCTGCCAACCTTGACGTACTGGTCACCCGTGATAGTTGCAACGTTCCAGTCCTGAGCCGCACTTGCAACGATAGCGCTGCCTGCGTTCGAGAAAGCAGGAGCAGCTACGCCGACTACGGGCAGCATCATTGCCATAGCCGCTGCAACGGCTGCGCTTTTGCTGATTACCTTAGAAAGCATTTTGAAAACCTCCAATAAAGATGTTTATCTCGCCGGACGGGATCTCCGCCGACTGTATTCTTAACAGACCCGACAGCATAATAACCAACGCCGGACTGCTAAATGACTGCCTGAAAGAATGGGAGATCAGAATGACCTGATGTCATTTAATTCTCTTTGGAAAACGCCTCTGTCAAATCCAAATATAAATATATTGTGCCGTCCGGTTTACTGTTCTTCCAATAAAATGATCTTTTTCGGATCGAACTTTGTGATCAATATACCGTCCCTGGGATAGGGTTCGCCCCAGTTATATTTTCACTAAAAATATTATATCATAACTCTAAAACGTTTTCAATTGGGGAAATCAACAAACTTTTCTATTTACTTTTATCTATTTCACATAGTTTTTGTTAAACTTATTAAGTAAACGTTTTTTGCTATGTCATTTAACAAAATCACAAAGTAGATTTTTCGGCTCATTTTCGTGAATTTTTGGTATCTATAAGTATTGGCTTTCGGAGTGTTTCAAAATATAGTTACAAATGAGTTACAATATCGCGAAAACGTTTATACGAAAAAATACGGCGAAAAAGTTTACGAGCCTCATTGACACGGGCTTAAAAAAATAGTATAATATAAGTATATGTCTTTTCGCACGGAAGAACCGGAACGTTTCCCGTATACTATTATAATATTATAGGAGTGTAAAAATATGAAAGGAATCATACTTGCCGGAGGCTCCGGCACACGACTTTATCCGCTTACAATGGTGACTTCAAAGCAGCTGCTGCCCGTCTATGACAAGCCTATGGTCTATTATCCGCTGTCAACGCTCATGCTTGCGGGCATCAGGGACATACTTATCATTTCCACGCCTGCCGATCTGCCGAATTTCGAAAGGCTGCTGGGCGACGGCACGCAGTACGGCATTTCTCTGAGCTACAAGGTGCAGCCCTCGCCCGACGGACTGGCGCAGGCTTTCATTCTGGGCGAGGAGTTCATCGGCGGCGATGCCTGCGCTATGGTGCTGGGCGATAATATCTTCTATGGCAACGGCTTCGGAACCATATTGCGCGAGGCGGTAAAGGACGCGGAGGACAACCGCCGCGCCACAGTTTTCGGCTACTATGTCCCCGACCCCGAGCGCTTCGGCGTTGTAGAGTTCGACGAAAGGGGCAGGGCGATCTCGATAGAGGAAAAGCCCCGCGAGCCGAAGTCGAATTACGCGGTGACGGGCTTGTATTTCTATCCGTCGGGCGTTTCCGCAAGGGCGAATCAGGTCAAGCCCTCCGCACGCGGCGAGCTGGAGATAACCACGCTCAACGAGATGTATTTGAACGACGGTCTGCTTGACGTTCAGCTGCTCGGGCGCGGTTTCGCGTGGCTCGATACCGGCACGATGGACAGCCTTGCCGAAGCGACTAATTTTGTCCGCATGGTGCAGAACCGTCAGGGCATAGCAATATCCGCGCCGGAGGAAATTGCCTTCATAAACGGCTGGATAGATAAGGACGGGCTTATGAAGTCCGCCGAAAAGTACGGAAAATCCCCCTACGGTGCGCACCTCAAAAAGGCGGCTGAGGGCAGGATAAAATATTAAGGAGTGCGGGAAATGGGAAATTTTACATTCAACGAGACCGAGATCAGGGGCGTTTACATAATTGATGTAAAGACCTATGGTGATAATCGCGGTTATTTCATGGAGACCTACAAGGCGAGCGATTTCAAGGCGGCGGGTATAGACTGCGATTTCGTTCAGGACAACCAGTCAAGCTCGCGGCGCGGAGTTCTGCGCGGACTGCATTTTCAGAAGAATTATCCGCAGTCAAAGCTCGTCCGCGTGCTGAAGGGCGAGGTCTTTGATGTGGCGGTCGATCTGCGCAAGGGCAGCGAGACCTACGGAAAATGGGTCGGCGTGGTGCTTTCTGAGGAAAACAAACGTCAGTTCTTTATCCCGAAGGGCTTTGCGCACGGCTTTGTCGTTCTCAGCGATTACGCGGAATTTGCCTACAAGTGCGACGACGTTTACCACCCCGAGGACGAAGGCGGCATTATCTGGAACGACCCCGACATAGGCATTGAGTGGCCCGACGCGGGCGAGCTGACACTGAGCGAAAAGGACACCAGGCAGCCCACTTTCGCGGAATCAAAAATTGAATTTTAAGGAGAATATTACCATGACGATATTTGTGACAGGCGGTGCCGGATTCATCGGCTCTAACTTTGTTTTTCATATGCTTAAAGCTCACCCGGGCTACCGTATCGTGTGCCTTGACAAGCTCACCTACGCGGGCAATCTTTCGACCCTTGAACCGGTCATGAAAAATCCCGATTTCCGTTTTGTGAAGATAGATATATGCGACCGCGAGGGCATTTACAAGCTGTTCGAGGAGGAAAAGCCCGACATCGTTGTGAATTTCGCGGCGGAAAGCCATGTTGACCGCTCTATCGAAAATCCCGAGATCTTCTTGCAGACGAACATTCTCGGAACGCAGGTGCTTATGGACGCTTGCAGAAAGTACGGCATTCAGCGCTATCATCAGGTATCGACCGACGAGGTTTACGGCGACCTTCCGCTCGACCGCCCCGACCTGTTCTTTACCGAGCAGACCCCGATACATACGAGCAGCCCCTATTCGGCTTCAAAGGCGAGCGCCGACCTGCTTGTTATGGCTTACAACAGAACTTACGGTCTGCCCGTGACGATAAGCCGCTGCTCGAACAACTACGGACCCTATCACTTCCCCGAAAAGCTGATACCGCTCATGATAGCCAACGCGCTTGCCGACAAGCCGCTGCCCGTCTACGGCGAGGGGCTTAACGTCCGCGACTGGCTGTATGTCGAAGACCATTGCCGTGCTATCGACCTTATTATCCACAAGGGCAAAGTGGGCGAGGTCTACAATGTCGGCGGTCACAACGAGATGAAGAACATCGACATCGTTAAGCTGATATGCAAGGAGCTTGGCAAGCCCGAGAGCCTTATCAAGCACGTTGAGGACAGAAAGGGTCACGATATGCGCTATGCCATCGACCCGACAAAGATACACAACGAGCTTGGCTGGCTGCCCGAGACAAAGTTTGCCGACGGCATAAAGAAGACTATCCAATGGTATCTTGACAACAAGCAGTGGTGGGAGACCATTATAAGCGGCGAGTATCAGAATTATTACGAAAAAATGTACGGCAGCCGTGCGGAGGTGTGAAATGCCTGCAAAGCGGAATTATTCCACCGACCTGCTTCGCTGTATACTTATGATAATGATAACCGCGCATCATATCATCGTCCATTCGCTGAACATGAAAGAGCTTGGAACGGGCGGCGAGATAGCCGGTTACTTTGAGTTCCCGCTGTTTCTGCTTTAAAGTATATATTGAATATCATTTTCCCGTTCGAGACGCTGTGGTTCATGGGGGTATATTTTCTTCTTTGCGTGCTTTCGCCTTTCATAAACGATTATATTAACTCGCTCGACAAGGAAAGAAAGAAAAAACTGCTTGTCATTTTCAGTGTGATAGCCGTTCTTTACGGATTTATCTTCGACTGGGACGGAGTGGGGCGCGGATATACGTTCCTGCACGGGCTGTTCATGTATTATATAGGAATGCTGTGCAAAAAGAACAAGGACGACCTGCCGCGCAGAAAATTGCTGTATTCGGGCGTTTACGCGGGTTCGGCGCTGATCACCGCGGGCGCGGCGTACCTGGCATACAGAGCTTCGTTCAGGGGCATGGCGTGGACGATCTACAGCTATAACGACCCGCTCATTATAATAGGCGCGGTCGCGCTGTGCCTGCTGTTTACGCTCTGGGATTCGGAAAACGCGATAGCAAAGTTTTCAAGCGGCATATCAAAATATGTGCTTGCGGCTTATTTCATAACGGTGCGCACATCGGTAGTATTTCTGCCCGTGAAAAAATTCATCGAGGCGGGAAGAAGTCAGGCGGTCATCGTGCTGTCGATAATAATATACTCAACTGCGGTATTTTTCATCTGCATACTTATCGACAAGGGAAGAACCGCGCTGTTTTCGTTTTTGAACAAGGTATTTCATCTGGAGGATTTATATGAAAGTATTTGTGACAGGTGTGGGCGGTCAGCTCGGGTTTGACGCAATGAAGGAGCTTGCGGGGCGCGGATATGAGGCGGTCGGCAGCGACATTTTTGACAGCGTGCCGCAGGATTTCAAGTACATAAAACTGGACATCACCGACGCGGCGGCAGTCGATAAGGTGATAAGCGCGGTGAAGCCCGACGCGGTCATTCACCCTGCGGCATGGACGGCGGTTGACGCGGCGGAGGACGAGGAGAATATCCCGAAGGTCAGGGCGATAAACGTAGACGGCACAAGGAACATAGCGGAGGTCTGCAAAAAGCTCGGCTGCAAGATGATCTATATTTCCACCGACTACGTTTTTGACGGGCAGGGGAGCGAGCCGTGGCAGCCCGACTGCAAGGACTACGCGCCGCAGAATGTTTACGGTCAGTCGAAGCTCGACGGCGAGCTTGCCGTGGCGGAAACTCTTGATAAGTATTTCATCGTGCGCATAGCGTGGGTTTTCGGCGTGAACGGAAAGAATTTCATTAAAACTATGCTGAATGTCGGAAAGAATCACCCCGAGGTGCGCGTGGTGAGCGATCAGATCGGTACGCCGACATATACCGCCGACCTTGCAAGACTGCTCGTTGATATGGCGGAGAGCGAAAAGTATGGTTATTATCATGCGACCAATGAGGGCGGGTATATTTCTTGGTATGATTTTACTGTGGAGATATATCGTCAGGCGGGAATGGATACGAAGGTCATTCCGGTGACTACCGCCGAATATGGGCTTTCGAAGGCTAAAAGACCGTTTAACAGCCGGCTTGATAAGTCTAAGCTGAAAGAGAACGGTTTTGAGCCGCTGCCGACGTGGCAGGACGCGCTTTCGAGGTATCTGAAAGAAATCTGAGCGGCACAAAAATAAAATCGGCAATTTCAAGAGAAAGCCCGCAAAAAAGCAGAAGTGAAAAGCTCTGCAAAGCGTGGCGGAAACGAAGAGATTGCCGATTTTATTGTGTGAAAGAGCGCAGCGGTTTTCGTGCAAGAACTGCGCGAATGTTCGCAAAATAGCAAAAGCAAAGGGCATTTTTTAAAATTTCCAATCAATTAATATTTTTTATTATTGCGCATTAATCATAAAAAGTTCAACAGCCAATCTGTATTTTGTCCACCAAATCTGCAAATCGTGGGTTGAAATGCGCCGCTTGATTGTTGTACAATATAGTTAGAAAAATTAACTATATGTTAGTTTGGCTTATTCAAATTTTCAAACATCAGTACAAAGATCCAGAGCTTTTAGGGAGTTGATCAGATTATTATGAAAAAGCATAAGAAATTTCTGGCGGCATTTATGGCACTGAGCTGCCTTTCAACCGCTTTACCGCAGCTTACCGCCCCTGTTTACGCACAGGAGGTCGTTTACGACAGCTTTGAGCTGAACTACGACGGCTGGCACGGCACCGATACCTCTATCGAGCTTTCCGCAGCTGAAAAAGCCGGATTCGGTTCTACAAGAGGTATGAAGGTAACAGGTCGTACCGCTTCGACCGACGGCGCGGCTTCTTCAAAGGGATTATACCTTTTCGGCGGCGTAAAGTACGATTATTCAATGCAGGTATTCAGCGAAAAGGATACCACTTTCAAACTCACTTTGAAATACATTGATGAAAATACCGAAGAGGCTACCATAGTAACTCTTGCCGAAGATACGGTCAAGGGCGGCGAGTGGACAGAGCTTACGGCAGATTACAAGGCTCCCGACGATACATACGAGTATGAGCTGACGCTTACGAACGATTCGACCGATGATTTCGTTTTTGACGATGTAAAGGTAACTACCGATAAATCGACTGCGGTTGCTTACGCGGCTCCTTACGGCAAGGGTCTGAAAGATGAATTTGCCAATTACTTCCGTGTAGGTAACATATTTAACGGCGGCACCGTAAGAAATTCCGGCATTCAGGGCATAATTCTCAAAGACCACAACGCCATTGAGTGCGAGAACGAGACAAAGCCTTACGCCACTATCGTTCAGAATGGTTCGACCGATACCAATGTTAAGGTAACTCTTGACAGCGCTGCGGCTATTCTTGACTTCTGCGCCAAGAATAATATCGCGTTCCGCGGACATACCTTCGTATGGCACAGCCAGACCCCTGAATGGTTCTTCAAGCAGGGCTTTAGCAATAATAACGGCTATGTTAATTCGTCCGTAATGGATCAGCGTATGGAAAGCTACATAAAGAATATGTTCAACGCCTACGCTACCCAGTATCCGACGGTAAACCT
>CACYSH010000130.1 GCA_902776945.1 uncultured Ruminococcus sp. | reverse complement strand
AAAAAGTCGCGCTTTGATTCTCCTTTTTCCATAAAATCCATGAAACCTATTCAAATGCCCAATCTTGATCTTGAAGGATTTATCGGAACGAGGGCGCTGTTTTCAAAGAGTGAGTGGATAGATCTTATGTTGCGTTCGGCAGGGTATGAACCCTCTGAGCTTGCCGAAAGACAAAAATTTCATTATCTGCTTCGTTTTGTTCCGTTCATACAGCGGAATTATAACCTCGTCGAACTCGGATCCCGCGGCACCGGGAAATCTCACGCTTACAGTGAGCTGTCACCATATTCGATACTTATGAGCAGCGGACATACAACGGTGTCGAATATGTTCTATAATATGAATTCCCGGCGTGTAGGGCTTGTCGGGAACTGGGACTGTATAGCCTTTGACGAGGTTGCCGGTATGAACAATTCTGGCGGAGGCGATATGGTGCAGATAATGAAAAACTATATGGCGAACGGCAGCTTCGCACGCGGCAGCGATTCCATAAGTTCCGACGCTTCGATAGCCTTTGAGGGCAACACCTTCCGAAGCGTTGCTGAAATGCTAAGAACTACGAGCCTTTTTGAGCCGTTCCCCGATACATTCAACACGGATTCGGCGTTCTTTGACCGTATCCACGCATATCTCCCCGGCTGGGAAACTCCGAAGCTGAGGGCGGCGCTTTTCACGGAAAAGTACGGGCTTATCTCCGACTGTTTCTCCGAATTCTGCCACGCTATGCGAAAGTACGATCTTACCAACGGCTTCGGTGAGTATTTCGAGCTGAACCGCAATTTCAATACCCGCGACGATACGGCGGTAAGACGCACATTTTCGGGGCTTGCAAAGCTCATATATCCCGACGAGAAGATGACTAAGGAAGAAGTTCGCGAGCTTCTCGAATACGCCATAGAGTGCAGGCGCAGAGTTAAGGAACAGCTCCGCAAGATGAACCCTACGGAGTTTAGCGATGTGGCGCTCGGATATATAGATATTGATACCGGCGAGGAACATATCGTCGAGCTGCCCGAAACTGCGGGCGGTACGCTTATCTCCGATACCTTCGAGCCCGCGGGATATGTCTATGCAGTCGGACGTTCGGTTGACAGAAAGGTCGGCATTTACCGCCTTGAAAACAAGCTGCTTGAGGGCTCGGGCAAGCTGAGCTTCCGAAATGTCGAGGGTCTCGGTTCTGCGAAAAGCACAAAGGACAGCTTCACGGCGGCATTCAATTACTTCCGCGACAACTGCCGCAGACTGTTTTCGGGCAGCTACGAGCAGTACGATTACAGCTTCTATTTCAACGATCTGCAAAACAGGGGTGTAAGCGAGGAAATATCTGTGGCGGAGGTCGTGGGACTGTTTTCTGCGCTCACGGGCAGGGCTGTCGTTCCGTCTGCGGTCATCTGCGGGCGCGTGGTAATGTCGGGCAGCATGACCGAGCTGACCTCCGAGCTTGACGAGATAATCGTTTCGGCGGTGAACGCGGGAGCAAAGAAAATATTCATGCCCGAGGACAGCCGCGAAAGCTACGATAAGCTGTCAGAAAGGCTGAAAGACGAGATAGATGTCGTGTTTTATCAGACCCCGCTTGAAGCGGCGAGAATGGCTTTGGGAGTTGAGTGATTATGCCCGAATACAAGTGCATATCCTGCGGGGAGGTGAAGCAGAGCGATGAACGCTGCACCTGCCCCGTATGCGGTTACAGTATGTATGAAATGCCCTACGAACGCGCTGAAACCCTGCGGCGGGAGATAGTGAATTTTATCAAACATCTTATCGTTCCAGATATTCAGCCGGAAGATGTACAATTCAAAGGCAAGGCGGAGGACGATACTCGTTTTCCGGGCATTGAAAAAATACGCGACTACATATTTAACGCGGAAAAGACCGAGCAGTTCTACAAGCGAATGACCGATACCGTTTCGCAGCTGAAAAAGCATTTACATGAGAGCTTTCGCAAGCAGTATTCCGCCGATCTGACGATAGCTAAGACTATCATCGGCGTTGCTGCTGGAAAACTTGTTGAGGCTGCGGAAAAGCTTGGTATTGAAGCCGAACCCGAGCCGCTTATTCTGCCCGAAATAATCCTCGATCACAGCGAAGTTCCCGACGAAACTGCTCTTTACGCCGCCGATATGCTGCTCGACAGAGCCGCTGCGATTGCTGAGAAGATATACAAATTCATAGTCAAGAATAATCTTTACACAGCAAAGCGCAAGGCTCCCGAAACTCCTAAAAAGCGCGCCGACCTTGACGAGGTGCCGAAATGCCTTGAAAAACTCGATAAGGTCATAGCAAAAAAATATGTGGTGGATATTCTCGACGACGGCTCGGCGGAGCTTTCGGAAATGCTAAGAGCCTACTGGCAGGGTGTGTCCCTTGCTATGCGGCTGCCGGTATTGCAGGTCACGGATATTTATACGATAAACGGCGTTCGGGACTGTAATCCCGACGATTTACAGATAGCCCTTGCAGGCGCTGCTGCGGCACGTTTTGACGAGATAAAAAAGATAGTTCTGAGTGGGGATTTTCTTTCGGATAAGACAGAAGATAAACTGTTTGAGCTTTATGATGAAATGCTTGCCCTCGATACTGACGGCATTATGAAAGCAACAAAAGGTGTTATGCTAAAAACGGGAAACGCCGAAAGAAAGCTCGAAGCGCTTGTCGGGCTTGCGCCGATCAAGGAGAGCATAAAGAAGATCAAGGCTTACGCGCTTGCGAACAAGGACAGCGCGGCGCTGAATCTGCATATGTGCTTTCTCGGAAATCCCGGGACGGGCAAGACCGAAACTGCGCGTATCATCGCGGGTATCCTGCATGAGAACTGTCTGCTACCGACCGACAATGTGATAGAGACTGACCGAAGCGGACTTGTTGCGGGCTACGTCGGTCAGACAGCGATAAAGACCGCTGAGCTGATCGAGGAAGCTATGGGCGGCGTTCTGTTCATCGACGAGGCGTATTCTCTCGTGCCAAAGGACGCGCCCGGTGATTACGGTCACGAGGCGCTCGCGGAGCTGATTAAGCAGATGGAGGACAAGCGCGGGCAGTTCTGCGTGATATTCGCAGGCTACAAAAATCCCATGCAGGAAATGCTTTCCTCGAATCAGGGTCTGCGGTCACGGATACAGTTCACGCTTGATTTCCCTAACTATTCCCGCGAGGAGCTGCAAAAGATCGCCGAACTCATGCTCGGACAGCGCAGGTATTCGATAAGCGAACGCGCTCTTGACCGTATCCTCGACATTACCGACATAAAACGCAAAGCTCCCGATTTTGCCAACGCCCGCGAGGTGAGAAACATAATTGAGCAGGTGATAATGTGTCAGAATCTGCGGTGCGTCGGGACGGAGGATAGGACGCTCGATGTTGTTGATGTGAACAAGTATATCTCGGACAATAAGATCGCGCTGCCGACAAGCGGCGATGGTGCGGTCAAAAAGATACTCACCGCTGACGAAGAACTTGACGCACTTGTGGGACTTGCGAACGTCAAGCGCATGGTAAAGAAGATACGCGCCTACGCCAAGCGCAACAAGACAGACAGCGATTTCAATATTCATATGTCTTTCTGTGGGAATCCCGGTACCGGAAAGACCGAAACAGCCCGCATACTCTCTCGAATTCTATACGAGGCGGACGTTCTTCCCGAAGCGAAGCTCGTAGAAACGGACGCGCACGGGCTTATGGGCAAATTCGTCGGAGAGACCGCGCCCAAAACACTTGCGAAGATAAATGATGCTATGGGCGGCGCGCTGTTCATCGACGAAGCCTACGCGCTGACAGAAGCAGGCACGAACGATGGTAAGTCAACGACTTACGGCGATGAAGCGATAGCTGTTCTGCTCAAAGAAATGGAGGACAGACGCGGACAGTTCTGCGTTATCCTCGCGGGATATACGGACGATATGAAAGCAATGATCGGTTCAAATCCGGGGCTTGCATCAAGAGTGCAGTTTACGCTTGATTTCCCCGATTTCACGCGCGAGGAGCTTTCGGAGATCGCGCTCGGAATGCTTGAAAAGAAAAAGTACACGATATCCGATAACGCTCTTTCGCTGCTGCTTGACGTATGCGAGCATTACCGCAGACAGCCCGATTTCGCCAATGCGAGAACGGTGCGAAATCTGCTCGATCAGGTGATACTTAACCAGAATCTTCGTGCGGATGAGGAAGGGAGCGACAGCAGAGAGATATTGATTTCGGACGTGGAGGACTATATTGCGGATGAGGGGATAGACCTTACAAAAAACGGAAACAGCCAAAGAAAGATAGGGTTTTGATATTATTAAAATCTAATGTGGTGATCCGAACAAACATATTTCCTTTGGAGCACTATGAAACATTAACAATACATTTTTTATTTTAGGCTTCTGCATAACCCAGCAGAAGCCTTTTTCTTTCCTCCGACCGTTAGGTCGCTTCGGGGAGGTCTCGGAGGGGGTGTCCCCTCTGAGCAGGTAGTACCGCGCAGACTATGCAAAGCCCGCCATGAGTCGGGGTTTGTATAGCCAGCGGTGCTACCTGCCTATGCTGCCATTTACGCAGCATGAACTTTTTTCGCCGCGCTTTTTGCGCGGCTGCACCACAAATGAACAGAAACGCACAACAGCGATACCGAAAAGCACTTTGTTAGGTACCGCTGTTTTTTCATGCCTATTTTTCATACCGTTTTTGCTACAAATTAGTATCCGGCGCGTATGCGCCGACGCGATTTTTGGTATCAGCGGAATTTTACATCGCAAAATTAATCCTTTTTCACTCCTTTTTCGCTCAATGACAAATCGGAGAATCTGTGGTATATTAAAGCACGACGGAAGGCATCATTGCGAGATATGATTTCATCATTACAATTACTCCCGTTTAATCAATATAACACACTTCTCAAAAGGTTTGAAAACTTCCATCTATAAGTTACGACGTATGCGACGCAACTTATAGGTGAAAGAGTGATTGAGAAAAAATGTATCGCAAAATTAATCCTTTTTCGCTCCTTTTTCACTCAATGACAAATCGGAGAATCTGTGGTATATTAGAGCACGACGGGAGGCATCAGGGCGATGCTTGAACCGTCACAACATGAAATGGAGGGATTTCAATGAGAGAATTGAAAAACGGAACGAAGATCATAGGCGTTGACCACGGCTATGGGAACATCAAAACTGCGAACACGATAATGCCCACGGGAATAACGGCGTATCAGACTGCGCCGACCTTTGACGGTAATATCTTGCAGTATGACGGGGTGTACTACCGAATCGGGGAAGGTCACAAGGCTTTCATTGCAGACAAGAGCATGGACGAGGACTTCTATCTGCTGACGCTCGCAGCAGTAGCGCAGGAACTGAGATGTAGCTACTGCACCGAAGCCGATATTCACATCGCGGCGGGACTGCCTCTGACCTGGGTCAAGACCCAGCGCGAGGATTTCCGCAGGTACATCATGAAAAACAAAAACGTGAAGTTCACGTTCAACGATGTGGCGTACAAGCTGCATATTGTCGGCTGCTCGATATATCCACAGGGGTACCCGGCAGTTATTGACCGCCTTCCGCAGCTGACCGGCGTGAATATGCTTGCGGACATCGGCAACGGCACGATGAATATCATGTTCATCAACAACAAGCGCCCGATCGAGAGTAAGTGCTACACGGAAAAGCTCGGCGTGAACCAGTGTGTCATCGCGGCGAAAAACGCGGTCATGGACACGTTTTGCACGAAGATCGACGAGGCGATAATCGAGCAGGTCATTCGCACCGGAACTGCCGACATTTCGGAGAAGTATCTGAACTGCATAACCGCGACAATAAAAGCGTACTGCGTAGAATTATTCCAGACGCTTGCGAAGTACGAATACGACCCGGAGCTGATGAGATTGTACGTGACGGGCGGTGGAGGCTGTATTATCAAGAACTTCGGTGAATATGATGTAAGCCGTGTGACTATAATCGAAGATATCTGCGCGGCTGCGAAGGGCTATGAGACCATTGCCTACGAACAGCTGAAGAAGGAGGGCTAAAATGAGCAACATAAAATGTACGACTTTGCGCTTCAATCTCGACAAGCCTCTTGACAGACAGGCGTGGGATTATCTGCAAGGCATTGATAAGGACGAATTCAAGTCGTACAGCCACGCAGTCGCAGTCGCTCTGACGGAGTATTTCAATAATTACTATCGCAAAAAAGATGACCCGTATTTCGAGACCCGCGAACGCGAGGAGAAGTTCGTTGAGCAGATCGTTTCTGCGGTCGAAGCAGCTGTCGAAAAGGCTCTGCCGACGTTTTTGGCAGCTTGCTTCACGAAAATGGTGATGCCGTATAATGCGGCTGCACCGACTATAAATATCACAAATACGAACGAGAATAACGTTTCTGCCGACGATATTGATTTTGATTTCGTCGGCGGGTGAGGAGGTCTAATGAATAGAAACAGGGACAAGCAGTTTAATATAAGGCTGACCGCGAAAGAGCTTGATATGTTCGAACGAAAACGTCAAGCAAGCGGTCTGAACAAGACGGATTTCTTCATGAAGCTGGTGCGGGGTTCTAATATAAAGGTATACCATTTCGATGATGAAGTCAAGGGGATAATGCACGAACTTCGGAAGATCGGCGTGAATCTGAATCAGGTGGCGTATCTTGCTAACACTTTTCAGAGCGAAAAGGCGCAGTTCGCGCTCGGGTATTATCAGAACAGCTTCTGTGCGGCTATGGACAGGCTGTCAAGGTTCCTTGACAAGCCGCTTGCGGAGGGATAATGCCGTTCGGGAATGTGAATGTCGATTACGCGCCCTGCAAGTCGGTCGGGGCGCTGAAAGCCGCGGCGGACTATATGCTCGGGCGGAAAAAGGAGCAGATCGAAAGCGGTGTGAAGAAAACCTCCGAGGGGCTTTACACCGCCCTCGGCTGCAACCGTGAGAACTTCGCAAACGGCATTCTGGTCACGCGCAAGCTGAACGGGAAAAGCTACTCGAAGCACAAGGGAAACACGATTCTTGCGCACAAGATGTCCATATCATTTCACCCGCTGGATAACGTCGATCACAAAACGGCGTTTGAGATAGCGCAGGATTTCGCGGAGCATTTCATTCACAGTCAGGGCTATGAAGTGCTGTTCGCGGTGCATACAGACACCGACCATGTTCACGCTCACTTCCTCATAAGCAACTGCAATATGGAAACTGGTAAGTCATACAGCAGGAGCCAGCATGATCTTTATGAGATGTCAGAATATTTCGGGAAGAAATGTC
>CACYSH010000129.1 GCA_902776945.1 uncultured Ruminococcus sp. | reverse complement strand
TTATAGTAAACGACATAAATAATTGTTCGTTAATTGTGTAGGGGCGCACCTATGTGTGCGCCCGCGCATATATCCATTGTTCGGGGAAACGGGCGCACACATAGGTGCGCCCCTACGCTTATGTCGTTTACTATAAAATCGGCAATTTCAAGCAAAGTCCACAAAAAAGCGCAGAAGAATAGTTCTGCAAAACGTGGCGGAAACAAGGAAATTGCCGATTTTAATTTGAGAAAGAGTGGAGCGGTTTTCGCAAACGATTTGCGCGAATTGCCCCCTCCGCCCCCGTTGGGGGTACCTCCCCTTTCAGGGAAGGCTTTAATGAATGTGAGTGGGTAAATTCACGGGCGAGCATTGTGTCTGTACCCATTGGCACACCGTTCGGATTTGCATAATTGTTCAGGAAATATTCGTTTGTTTGCGCAGGAAATACAAATTTTTCACGATCGTTCAAATTTACCGGCTTTGCGGTTTCACAGCGTTTTCATAAGCTCACCGATAAGCTCCCGCTTTGCAAGACCGTCCGAAAAGGCGGTTGCTCCTCCCGCCGCAGTTCCCAGTTTAAGAGCGTATGCGGGGTCGCCGCTTTCGAGCATTCCCGCCAAAAAGCCTGCGACCATTGAATCACCCGCGCCCACCGAATTTCTCACGGTACCCTTGCAGACGCTCTGACTGAACCGCCCGCCGTTTTCGGCAACGAGCAGCGAACCTTTTCCCGCCCTCGACACAAGCACATTGCGAGCGCCCATTTCGCGCAGACGTTCCGCGTATGCGGCAATTTCGTCATCGTTTTCAAAGGACGACTTGTCGAAAAGCTCGCCCAGCTCCTGTTCATTGGGCTTTATCAAAAACGGTCTGAAACGCAGCACGTTAAGGAGCAGCTTTCCCGCCGCGTCCACGACGGCGGTGATATTCCTGCCCGAAAGCCTTTCGAGTATCCTTTCGTAAATGTCGGGCGGCAGACTTCCCGGAATGCTTCCCGCAAGAACGAGTATGTCTCCGTCGGCAAGCCCGTTCAGCTTATCAAACAGCTTTTCAAGAGACTTTTCATCTATCGCGGGACCGCAGCCGTTTATTTCGGTCTCGTCGTTCGCCTTTATCTTTACGTTTATACGCGAATTTCCGTCGGGCAGCCGCACAAAATCTGCGTCGATACCCATAGCGGCTACGCCCTTTTCGATAGCCTCGCCTGTGAATCCTGCGGTAAAGCCCAGCGCCTTTGAGCGAAGCCCAAGCTCGGCAAGCACCGCCGAAACGTTTATCCCCTTGCCGCCGAAGTACATTTCCTCGCCAGAAGAGCGGTTGGTCTGCCCGGGAACGAGCGCGGGTGTACGGACAACATAATCGATCGCGGGGTTGAATGTCACAGTGTATATCATAATGAATCTCCTCCGAATATGTGATATATCGTATGATATATTATAGCACTTCCGGCGGAAGAAATCAATACCATATTATAAATCACTATCCACAACTTAAGAAAAAATTGACGGAAATCATCTTTAAAAAACGTTCATTTACGGGCGGGAGCAAGCCCCCGCCTTACAAGCCTTGTGATAGTCAGGTTTTGTGCAAGTTGACGGTGCTGCTCATTTATAGCATAATGAAAAGAGCGGCGGCTTCTTCGGGAGCTGCCGTTTTTTTAGCAAAGTAAGCGCAAAATAAACGCAAAATGAGGGCAAACCAAAAGTCTTCACTTGGCACTTTTCTGTACTTTTGTGTTAATTTCGTGAAATTTTCAAGAACCTCTTGACAAATGAATTTATGTGTGATACAATATAATTGTACAAAAGATAAATCTAAGGAGGAATCAGCATGGACTACGATTACCGCGAAGCTATGAAACTTGATAATCAGCTATGTTTCCCCGTCTATGCCGCGTCAAGAGTTATAACATCGCTTTATACGCCATACCTGAAACCGTTAGGGCTGACATACACACAGTACATTCTGTTCCTCGTGCTGTGGGAAAAGGACGGGCTTACCGTTGGCGAGATATGCAGACGGCTTATGCTCGACAGCGGCACACTTTCACCGATGATCAAAAAACTCCGCGATCAGGGATACATCGAAAAGCAGCAGAGCGCTTCGGACGAACGCTCATTTATCATAACGCTTACCGACAAGGGCAGGGAACTTCAATTAAAGGCGAAGGACATTCCCTTGCAGGTCGGGAACTGCGTGAAGATCACACCCGAAAAAGCTATGCTGCTGCGCGATCTGCTGAATGAATTGCTTGAAAACCGTTCCGACGATACGAAAGGAGAATAAACTTATGAAAAACGTTTATGATTTTACTGTTAAGACCCGAAAAGGCGAAAATATCAGTCTCGGCGATTATAAGGACAAGGTACTGCTTATCGTGAATACCGCGACGGGCTGCGGGTTTACTCCGCATTACGAGCCGCTTGAAGCGATGTACCGCGACCTGCGCGACAAGGGCTTTGAGATACTTGATTTTCCGTGCAATCAGTTCGCAAATCAGGCACCGGGCAGCGACGACGAGATTCAGTCCTTCTGCAAGCTGAAATTCGGCACTGAGTTCCCGCAGTTTGCGAAAATTGATGTGAACGGCGAAACCGCCGATCCGCTGTTTGCGTTCCTTGCGGCGGAAAAGCCTTTTGAGGGCTTCGGCAAGGGAATAAAAAATGCCGCTCTTAATAAGTTTGCGGATATGAATAATAAAAAGTTCGGCGACAAAGCATATATCAAATGGAATTTTACTAAGTTCCTGATCGGCAGGGACGGGACGGTTCTTGCAAGATTTGAGCCTACCGACGATATGGCTGATGTGAGAAAGGCAGTTGAACAATTGTTGGGGTGATAATATGTATTTATAAATGAGCAACGTCGTCAACTTGCACAAAGCCGGACTATCACAAGGTGTGTAGGGCGGCTGCGGCATCAACTTGTTGATGCAAACTTGTTGGCATTAACTTTGTTAATGCAACCATTGCCCCCGCCGTCCTCATGATAAGGCTTTATCTAATGATAATTATTTATGCAATTTAACCAAATGCGCTCATTTATAGTTTTATACTATTCGAAAGGAGCTTTTTCATGAAATTCATACACCTCGCTGACCTTCATCTCGGAAGGCGCGTCTGCGGCTTTTCGCTGATCGAAGAAAAAGATCAAAAACATATTCTTGACAATATCGCCGAAATCATCGAGGAGGAAAACCCCCGCTTCATGATCATTGCGGGCGATGTTTACGACAAACTCTCCCCACCCGTCGAAGCCGTGACTCTGCTTGACGAATTTCTCACCGAACTTTCCTGCAAAGGGCTTGAAACATTCATAATCGCGGGAAATCACGACTCCCCCGAACGAATCGCTTTCGGCGCAAGCCTTATGAACAAAAGCGGCATACACTTCTCGCCGATATATAATGGCAGAGCGGAGCGCTTCACCGTTGCCGATGAATACGGCGAGGTCAATATTTATCTGCTCCCGTACCTGCGGACTGCCGAAGCGCGGCGCTTCTTCCCCGACGAGGAAATACCCGACACAGCTGCCGCAGTAAGCACGGCGATAAAGGCTATGAATATCGACACAAGCCGCAGAAACATAATAGTTTCACACCAGTTTGTCGATGGCGGCGAACAGAGCGCTTCCGAACGCGGAGCGGTAGGCGGCACCGACGGAGTTCCCGCAGAGGTGTACAAGGACTTTGATTATGCGGCGCTCGGACATCTGCACAAGCCGCAGGCGATGAAAAGCGAACGCATAAGATACGGCGGAACGCCCCTCAAATACTCGGTTTCCGAAGCGGATCAGAAAAAATGCCTTACCGTCTGCGAGCTTGGAGAGAAGGGAACGCCCGTGAAGGTCACTTTGCGGGAGCTGTCGCCGCTCAGAGATATGAGGGTCATCGAGGGCAGCTTTAACGAGATAATGTCGGTCAGCTCCGATGATTTTGTGGAAGTACACCTGACCGATACCGGGCGGGTTCCCGATGCACAAAAACGTCTGCGGGCGCAGTATCCTCACATAATGAGTGTGAGGTATATAAACGAGCAGGAACGTGCGCCTATCGAAATAAACGAGGAAAGCGCTGCACGGACTGCATCGCCGCTTGAACTGTTCGAGGGCTTTTTTGCCGAAGCCAACGGAAAGAATATGACCGAAGAGCAGCGCGGGTATATGCGCGGAATGATCGAAAAGATATGGGGCTGAAGGAGGAAAAGTCATGAGACCGATAAGACTGAAAATGGAAGCGTTCGGAACGTACATCGGCGAATGCGAGATAGATTTCACCGGTTTCGGCGACAGAGGGCTGTATCTGATAAACGGCAGCACGGGCGCGGGCAAAACGACTATCTTTGACGCGATAACATTTGCGCTCTACGGCGAACTCAGCGGCGATAACCGCAAGGGCAGCATGATGCGCTCGAAGTACGCCGACCCCTCGCAGGATACTTATGTTGAGTTTGAATTTGAATGCGGCGGGAAAAGATATATTGTAAAGCGTTCGCCCGCCTACACAAGAGCCAAAAAGCGCGGCGACGGCATGACGGAAACTACCGCGTCTGTTCTGCTCAAACTGCCCGACGGAAGAACCGTCGATAAGGACGTAAACGAAAAGCTCGAAAAAGAAATTCTTATGCTTGACAAAAAGCAATTCTGCCAAACGATAATGATCGCGCAGGGCGATTACCTCAAACTGTTGTTCGCATCGTCGAAGGATCGTGAGCTGCTGCTCAGAACGCTTTTCGGCACCGAGAAATATGATACTCTCCGCGGCAGACTTATCGAAGAAAAGAAAAAACTGTTCGGCAAACGCGAGGACATTAAAAAAGGTATTCTTGCGGACGCTGCATGGATAAAATTCGATGACGAGCCGTCCCTGAAATCGGTGGCTAAGGAGCAAGCCGAAGCCGCCAACACCGCACAGCTTACCGAGATAGCCGAAAAGCTGATAGCGCTCGGCAAGGAGCGCAGGACACAGCTTGAAGCCGACAAAAAGACCGTCGCGGCGGAGTACATAACGAAGGTCAAGAGATTACAGCACGCGGAGGAATGCCATAATAGGCTCAAAGCGCTTGCGGACGATACCAAAAAGCTCGAATCCGAGATAGAGAAAAGCAAAACGGCGGCGGAAAAGATGAAAGAAGAAAGCGAAGGTCTTTCCGGCGAGCGTGAAAAGCTCGAAGCCGAAAGCAAAGAACTCGAAGGCGCGGCGGCGGCTCTCGAACGGTGCATAGCGCAGGAGGAAAAGGCGGCAAAGGCTCTTGACGAGGCGAAAGCTCTTTCGGACAAGGCGGCACAGCTTGCAGAAGCCCGCAAAGAGGTTGAAAACAAGCGCGAGACCAACGAAAGGCACAAGGCAGAAAAAACTAAGCTCGAAGATCGGCGCGGCGAGCTTGCCGAAGAAACCGAATCGCTCCGAAAGCGGGCGGCAGAGCTTGACGGCGAGGAAGCAAAGCGTGAGGCTCTGACTGGCGAAAAAGAGAACGCGGAAAAGAGCAGGGGAGAGCTTGAAGCTCTTATAAGCGAGTGCGAAAAGCTCGGCGACGATTTAAAAAAGCTCGCAAAGGCGCAGAACGCCTTTGCGGCAGCCGACAGCGATTACAAACAGAAAAGCCGCGAGTATGAAGCGCTTAATGACAGTTTCCTGTGCGGACAGGCGGGGATTCTCGGCGAACGGCTCACGGAGGGCGCGGAATGCCCCGTGTGCGGCTCTACTCATCACCCGAAGATAGCCGTTCGCGGCAGCGATGTTCCCACCGAACAGCAGCTTAACGCCGCAAAAGCCGTCCGCGATGAAGCGGAGAAAATCCGCGACAAAGCAAGAGAAAATGCGGTTTGGCTCTCCGGCGAGTATGAAAACGCAAAGGCTAATCTCGGCAAAAAAGCCGACGATCTGTTCGGCACTCATGAGGAGATCGAAACGAATGCACAGAAAAAAATTGAAGAGCTGGGCGTTACTATCGGCAGGCTCGAAAAGGAAATAAGTGAGAAAAAGGCGCTCATTAAGGAACGCGGGGAAAAGCTCGACAAGGCGGAGAAAAATGACAAGGAGCTGAAAAAGCTCGCCGAAAAGATAAAAACTGCCGAAAGGGATTGCAGCGAATCGCTTTCCGAAATCAGCGCCGCAGAGGGTCGGTGCGGCGAAATGGAAAAAACGCTCTCACAGGAGCTTGAAAAGCGTTTCGGCGACGGCTCGACCGACGGCGCGGAGCAAAAGACCGCAGAGCTTACCGACAAAGCCGAAGCCGATCTTGACAAAGCGAAGTCAGCCGTAAAGAATGAGCAGGAGCGCGTTGACAGGACAAAGGCTCTCGCGGACGAGCTTGAAAAGCTCGGAGAGCGTGAAAAAGCGAACGCGGAAAAGCTCGCAAGCGTAAAAGAATCGCTCGCCGCAGACGAAAGAGCCTTGAAGGACAAGCTCGGCGATACAGAAAAGCTCAAAGCCGACCCCGATTTTGACGGAACGCCCGAAGCGCTCAAAGAGAAATCCTCCGCCGTTAAGGAGCTGAAAAAACGCAGTGACGACATCGAGACCGAGCTTGCGAACGTCAAGAGCCGCATAAGCGACAACAAAAAAGCGTCGGACGAGCTTGCCGGGAAGGGCGCGGAGCTTGCCGACGCTGACAGGCGTTATACAATGGTCGAGGAGCTTGAAAAGACTTCCTCCGGCAACGTGGGCGGACAGAACAGGGTGACATTCGAAACATACGTTTTGCAGGAGAATTTCCGCGGAATGGTCAGCTTTGCCAACCGCCTTCTTATGCAGATGACCGACGACCATTATTCGCTTAAAACCGCCGTTCAGGATAAGAAAAACTGGAAGGCGGGGCTTGATCTGGAGATCTTCGACCACTGGAACGACACTTCCCGCGATGTAAAGACGCTGTCGGGCGGAGAATCTTTCCTTGCGGCGCTTGCGCTTGCGCTGGGGCTTGCAGAGGAGGTGCAGTCGCATAAGGGCGGCGTACAGCTTGATTCGATGTTCGTTGACGAGGGCTTCGGTACGCTTGATGAGGAATCGCTTGACCTTGTTATGAATGCGCTGGGCGAGCTTTCGAACGAGAGCAGCAGACTTATCGGGATAATAAGTCATGTTGATGAGCTGAAAAGCCGCATTGAAAACCGTATCACGATAAAGAAGGACGCGATAAACGGGAGTATGGCGGAGATCAGCTGTTAAAAGCAATATTTTTGGTGTTAGTCTCAAAATGGGTAGATAGATTGACTTCGAGCGCGAAATGTGCTAAAATATATAAAACAGCAATAACCCGTTCGGGAGGTCTGATCAT
>CACYSH010000128.1 GCA_902776945.1 uncultured Ruminococcus sp. | reverse complement strand
GAATATGCCGAAAAGTGCGTTATGTCGTTCAATGCTCTGCCGCAGAAGACTATCATCGAGATTTGCAAGAGTATCATAAAATGCGCAGGGGACGGCGGCGAGAACGAGGATTTCGAGCTGCCGCTGCTCGGCAACGCTAAGGATATACTTAATTATTGCTGGTTTACCGATATTTATGCTGTAAAGCCGAAAAGCGATGAAGCGGTGACATATATCGTTTCGGGCGAGGGCGACTGGGGCGAATGTGTGTCGTTTGTTATTGATAACGAGACCGTTGCTTATGTCGGCGCGGATTATACGGACAGTCTGGACTGGCTGAACAGGTAAACATGAACATAAGGGAGTAAGGAAAAGAATATGAACACAAAAAATGTATTTGTAACGATAGTCGGCAGACCGAACGTGGGGAAATCCTCGCTCTTAAACGCGCTTGTCGGCGAGAAGATAGCGGCGGTTTCGGCAAAGCCGCAGACCACCCGCACACGCATAACGGGCGTTCTGACTAAGGACGAAACGCAGTATGTCTTTATGGACACGCCCGGCAAGCACAAGGCAAAGAACAAGCTGGGCGAACACATGATGAAGGCGGTAAGCGACAGCGTTGACGAAAGCGAAGCGGCTCTGCTGATGTGCGACTGCACCAAGCCCGTTTCCGACGCGGAGCGCGAGCTTGCGGCGGCGTTTAAAAACCGTACTCACGTTGTGCTGCTGCTAAACAAGATAGACCTCGTGGAGGATAAGTCGGAGCTGCTTGAAACGCTGGCAGAATATTCCGCGATAGGCAAATTTGACGAGGTGATACCGATAAGCGTAAAGGACGGCGACGGGCTTGATATGATAATGGATTATCTCTCAAAGCACGCCGCAGAGGGTCCCCACTACTTCCCCGACGACAGCTTCACCGACCAGCCCGAGCGCGTGCTTATGGCAGAGATGATTCGCGAAAAGGCGCTTAACGCTCTGAGCGAGGAAGTGCCGCACGGCATCGCCGTAACGATAGAGAGCCTTGACGAGCGCGACACCGCCGCAGGCGAGCCGATACTCGACATAAGGGCGACTGTCTACTGCGAGAGAGAATCCCACAAGGGAATAATCATCGGCAAAAAGGGCGCTATGCTGCGCAAAATAGGCAGCGAGGCGCGTGCGGAGCTTGAAAGTTTTTTCGAGATAAAGGTCAATCTTGATATATGGGTAAAGGTCAAGGAGGGCTGGCGGAATAAGGAAGCTCTTATCAAAAATTTCGGGCTGTCGTGAGTTCGCCCGAATATAAGCTGCGCAATGTGTGCATATTATACTCGGGAGGCGAGTAAAAATGACTGACGAGCTTTGGAAGGAATTTTTGATGACAGGAAAAATAGCCGATTACCTCAGATATACAGCGGAGCAGGGGAGCGGTGAGAATTGATAAACGTCAAGGGTCTTGTAATAGCCGAGCGCGATGTGGGCGAATCGGCAAAATCGGTCACGCTGCTTACGGGCGCTATGGGCTGTATCGAGGTATATGTGCGCGGAGGAAAGAAAAGCAAAAAAAGCATTTCCTCCACGCAGCTTTTTTGTTATTCGGATTTTTCTCTCGAAGATAAACTCGATTCAAGGGGCGACATACATTATTATTATAACAGCAGCGAGCCGATAAAGCTGTTTTATAACATAAGGCTTGACGCGAAAAGAGCGGCGCTCGCCTGCTATTTTGCCGAGCTGCTTTTGTTTTCAAGCTCCTGCGGCGACGGTTCGGGCGAGGTCATGCGGCTGACGCTCAACACGCTTTATATGCTTGATAAAGACGTTGACGACATCGGCGAGCTTGAAAGGCTGAAATGCGTTTTTGAGCTGCGGCTGCTCTGCGAGACGGGATTTCGTCCCGCGCTTGTGGGGTGTCATGTCTGCTACAAGCATCTGTGTCCCGAAATGCACTTCAATATGAAAACGGGTCAGCTGACCTGCCCCGAGCATACAGACGGCGTGGACGCGCTTTACGACATAGTTTTTGACGAGGTGCAGCTTTTCGCGGTAAGGTACATAGCGCTTGTGGATCAGAAACAGCTTTTCGGCTTTAAGATAAGTGAAAAGTACCTTGAATGGCTTTCGGGCTTTACCGGGCGTTTTGTGGAATATCATTTCGGCAAGAGCTTTGATACGCTTAAATTCTATAAGCAGCTTTAGGCGTATCGGACGGCGTACAGACAGACAGCTCCTGCCCTGCGTTCATCGCCGCAAAGCGTTACTGTTTTTGGACAGATAAATCAAAACCCTGCGCTGTTTATGTATTTCAATTATCAATTTTCATGCGTATGTGGTTTTTAAATGCCGATGTATAAAGGTAAACATACAATTGTATAGACTTGTTTGTTATATCATTCATGTTTTAAAACTCTTTTTTTCATTTTTAAGCTCTGTCAAACCTCGCGGGAAAAAAGAACAAGACACCGTATATAAGTAGCGATTTGAGCTACTTATATACGTCTTATTCTTGTAAAAAAAAACTGTTTTCTTATAAGGTTTTTTTACTTTTCCACTTACGCACTGTCAATATCAGGGAAATGCTTAAACATACAAAGGAAAGTCTTTGGTAAAATTTAGTGTATACGATGAAAAACGATGAAACTTAAAATATCGTATCGCTCTAAAACCCCGTAAAATCAACGTTTTTTTAAGCATGATGTCGATGAAACGATAAAATCTGAACACTTTGAAAAAATAAGATTTATAAGAATATATAATGTTTCTAAAAATCATCGTATCATCGACATCACCTTATTATTTGCAGTAATAACGTAGGGTTTTTGATTATCTGTCCAAAAAAAGTATCGCTCGCTTTTACATCTGAAAAAATATAAATAACGCACAGGAACATATAGTAAACGACATAATAATTTGTACTTTTATTGTGTAGGGGCGAGCATTGCTCGCCCGTGATTACAAGCATTCCGATTATTCAAAGTGCAAAAATTTATGTCGTTTACTATAACTTTCTTACAGGGAGGAAAGATAAAATGGATATGATAAATTACGAACAGAAATACTATGAATCGCTCGAATTGCCGAAGGTGCTGAAAATGCTCGCGGAGGAATGCACGGGCGAAAAGGCGAAAAGGGCGGCGCTCGCATTGCAGCCGCAGACGGATTTGTTCACCGTAAAGCGCGAGGTGGCTAAGGCTTCGGCGGCGCTTGATATGTCGGTGCGGTACGGCTCGCCGATGTTTTACGGGCTTGACGGCTCGGGGCAGGCGCTCAAACGCTGCGGACAGGGCGCGGTGCTTTCACTGGCGGAGCTTATCGCCATAAGAAAGCTGCTCACGCAGATAAATTCGCTCTCGGACTGGTGGAACAAGTGCGAGGTACAGCGCCCCGAGCTTGAATACCTCTTTGACAGCCTGTTCCCCGACAAGTACTTAGAGCATCGTCTTGACGTTTCGATAATCGACGAGAACGAGCTTGCCGACGAAGCGAGCAGCGAGCTTGCATCTATCCGCCGCAAGATAACCGCCTGCGGTCAGAAGATACGCGACACCCTCGAAAAAATGATAAAGTCGCCGACTGTCGGCAAATACTTGCAGGAAACTATTGTTACCGTGCGCGACGGCAGATATGTTCTCCCCGTGCGTTCGGAGTTCAAGGGGCAGGTGCAGGGCTTCGTGCATGATACCTCGTCCACCGGAAACACGCTGTTTATCGAGCCTGCCGCCGTTGTCGAAGCCAACAACGACATCAAGATACTGGAGGGCAGGGAGCAGGAGGAGATAGAGCGCATAATCAAGGCGCTTTCGTTCGACTGTGCCGCTGTCAAAGAGCAGCTCGTTTCGGGCTACGACGCGGTCTGCGAGCTTGACCTGTACTTTGCCAAAGCCGACCTTGCCGCGAAAATGCACGCCTTCGAGCCGGAAATATCCGACGACCGCGTTATAGTGCTGAACAAGGCGCGTCACCCGCTTATCGACAAGGACAAGATAGTTCCCGTGAACGTGTCGCTCGGCATTGATTACGAAACGCTTATCATCACGGGACCCAACACGGGCGGCAAGACAGTTCTGCTGAAAACGGTGGGTCTGCTTACGCTCATGACGATGTGCGGTATGCTGATACCCGTTTCGGACGGCAGCCGTATCTCGGTATTTGACCATATACTCGTAAACATCGGCGATATGCAGTCTATCGAAATGGACTTATCGACATTTTCGGCGCATATGTCGGGCGTGGTGAGGATTTTGGAACAGGCGGACGGCGCAAGTCTTGTCCTGCTTGACGAGTTAGGCTCCGGCACCGACCCCGTTGAGGGCGCGGCGCTGGCGGTCTCCATAATCGAGCAGTTGAGAAATCAGGGCGCGTCCACTATCACGACCACGCATTATCAGGAGCTTAAAATGTATGCGCTCGACACACCGCGCATCGAGAACGCCGCCTGCGAATTTGACGTTGAAACGATGTCGCCGACATACCGGCTGATAATCGGCGCACCGGGAAAATCAAACGCCTTTGCCATATCAAAGCGGCTGGGCGTTCCCGAATACATCATCGACCACGCGAAGTCGCTTGTCAGCGACGAGGACAGGAAGTTTGAGGAGATCCTCGAACGCCTTGAAGCGGCGCGTATCGAGCTTGAACGCAACAACGCCGAAGCCGAAAAATACCGCGCCGAAGCCGAAAAACTCCGCAACGAGCTTGCGGAGGAACGCCGTCAGCTTGCCGAGCGCAAGGAAGCCGAGCTTGAAAAGGCGCGGCGCGAGGCGGGGGCAATAGTCAAGCGCGTGGAAAAGCAGTCTCAGGAGCTTATTGACGAGCTTGACGAGCTGAGAAAGCAGAAGGAGCAGGCGAACTTTACCAACAAGGCGATAGACGCCCGCCACAAGCAGAAGAACGCCGTCAACAAGATGTATCTCGAAGCAAATCCCGTGTCCAAAAAAGAGGACAATTATGTTCTGCCGCGACCGCTCAAAAAGGGCGACCGCGTAATGCTTGCCGATTCGGGGCGCACGGGGGTCGTCTCGGCAGAGCCTGACAGCAAGGGTATCTGCTATGTGCAGATAGGAGCCATGCGCACAAAGGTAGATGTGAAAAAGCTGCGGCTTGACGAAAACGGTCAGCCTTTAAGCAACCGTGCGCGGAAAAAGGCTTACGGTCATGTGTCGCATACGGGCGTTGAGAGCCGCGCCACCCGCAAGGTGAGCCGCGAGGTGGACATTCGCGGCTGTACCTGCGACGAGGGCATTTACGAAGTTGACAGCTTCATAGATCAGGCGGTGCTTTCGGGCGTTTCGGTGGTCACGGTTATCCACGGCGTGGGAACGGGCGTTCTCAAAAACGCTGTCCGCGCACATCTGCGCAGTCACCCGAATGTGAAAAGCTCGCGCAAGGGAATGTTCGGCGAGGGCGAGGACGGAGTTACCATTGTCGAACTGAAATAAGAAAGGGGAGAGCGTTATGTCTGCACCTAACAGGCAAGAGCTGATGACCGCTGATGACCGCTGATGAGTTTTTGGAAATGACTGATGAAACCAATCTGAAACAGGAGCTTATCGACGGTGTTATCATTAAAGCACAGGCGGCACCAAACGAACGTCATCATGATATTGCAACAGAGCTTTTTATAAAGCTCCGAGAGTTTATAAAAAAGAAGGGCGGGGACTGCAAGCCGTTTATCGCGCCTTTTGACGTAGTTCTTGACGAGCATCAGGTAGTGCAGCCCGATGTGTTCGTGGTCTGCGACCCGTCAAAGCGCGACGGTAAGCGGATAAACGGCGCTCCCGATATGACGGTCAAAATAGTATCATCAAATATCCGCGACGACATGAACCGAAAGCTGCTGCTTTACCGCAAATATGGCGTGCGCGAATACTGGATAATCGACCCGCTTCACAGCACGACTTTTGTATATAAATTCAGCGAAGGCGATGTATACGCAGTTTACGAATTTGACAAACCCGTTCCCGTCGGCATTTTCGGCGGCGAGCTTAAGATAAACATATCCGAACTGATATGAAATAACGGAGGTATTTTTATGAATGACAGAATGAAAGAGCTTGGCTTTGCGGCTGTTGATGTCAAGGCGCTCGACATTGACCCGTTTACCGCGATAGGCGACAGGTGGACGCTCGTTACGGCGGGCGACGAGACTTCGAGCAACACCATGACCGCCTCGTGGGGATTTCTTGGCATAATGTGGGGCAAGCCCGCCGTGACAATGGCTATAAGGCAGTCGCGCCACACAAAGAGCTTTATCGACAATGCCGATCGCTTCACGGTGAGCTTTTACCCCGATGATATGAAAAAGGCGCTGGGCTTCTGCGGCGGCAAGTCGGGGCGTGATTTCGAGCCGAACGGCAAGGCAAAGGCGGCGGGGCTGACGGCGCTTTCGGTTGACGGCACGACCGCCTACGAGGAAGCGGAGCTTATACTCGTCTGCCGCAAGATGTACGCGGGTATGCTTTCCGAAAACGACATTATCGACAAATCGGTTATAGGCGCGTTCTACGGCGACAAGGACTGGCACACCGCGTATATCGCCGAGATAACAGCTGCTTATCAAAAGAAGGTTTAAAAACATAAGCTGACGATTAACAATAGTCTGCTCCTGCGGTTTACATCGTGGGGGCAGATTTTTTTTGTGTGAAAAAGCGGCGGCTTTCTCACGGAAATGGCGAACATTGTTAATATTATGTCGTTGACTTGACATGGGCTATATGATATAATAAAAAGATAATATATGAAAGGTGAATCTGAACATATGATTTATTTTGATAACGCCGCGACGACAAAGCCGCTTGATACCGCCGTGAAAGCCGCTGTTGACGCAATGTCCGCAGAGGGCTTCGGAAATCCGTCCTCGCTGCACGGGCTGGGACTGGCGGCATCGCAGAGGGTCTCGGCGGCAAGAAAGACCATAGCGGGGTCGATAGGCGCGGCACCCGAAGAGATATTCTTCACATCGGGGGCGACCGAAGCCGACAATACCGCCGTTATCGGTGCTGCCATATCGAACGGCAAGCGCAGGCGGCAAATCGTTACCACAACGGCAGAACACCCCGCCGTCGCCGAGCCGATACGCCGTCTTGAAGCGCAGGGCTTCGAGGTAGTGAGGGTAAGTCCGCGTGAGGGCAGATTTTTAGCCGACGATATAGTAAACGCCGTGTGTAAAGATACCTGCCTTGTCAGCTGCATGGCGGTCAATAACGAAACGGGGAGCGTGCTGCCGGTCGGGGAGGCTTTTCGCCGGATAAAAAAGCAGTATCCCGAAACGCTGACCCATTGCGACGCTGTTCAATGTTATATGAAACTGCCTGTCAAGGTCAAGAACTTGAATG
>CACYSH010000127.1 GCA_902776945.1 uncultured Ruminococcus sp. | reverse complement strand
ATGCAAAGTAATTCGACTGATCTATACCGCTTGAAACAGCAAGATAGTAGAGAACGATATTTGATATAAGCGAGATTGCCGTGGTAATAACGCTGTTTATCCTGATGAACATCGGCGGAGAATAGGTAAGCTCCGCTTCCTCGGAATATTCATTCAGCCAACGGGCAAAAAATCTCTTTTCGGTGCCTGACAGCTTTATTTTCTGAATACCGCTGAGCATTGCATAGCTCATACCCGATTCCTTTGCGCCAAGCTCCATCTGTTTTTTGCTTATGCCGATCTGCACGATGGACGAAACAACGCTGAACCCCACCGTAACAAGTATGATTATCAGCGACGGTATAACAAGTGTAGGGGCAAAGCTGAATATCTGTGTAATATACAGCAAGGACATAAGCGAAGTAAGTCCCGTGCCTAAAACAAGTCCCAACAGCAACGAACAAAGCTGACTGACCGATTGCGAACGGCTTGTAAGCTCACCGGAACTGTATTTGCGGAAGAAATTCGCCGGAAGGCTCAGTACCCTTATCATAAGTGCCGACTGTACACCGAGGGTGATCTTTGTCTGCACCCTTGTATTCAGCATATTGCTGATAGTGCCGATAAGCTGCGAGGATATAGCCGTACACAGCATGAATATTGCTATGGAAATCAGTATCATCGCACTGCCGCTTTGCAGGACAGGTCCGGTGAGTGCTCTTGTGATACGCGGCATCAGCATTCCGATTCCTGTTACCATAAAGGTCGCAATTACGATAAGAATAATATCATTCAGATTTACGCACTGCTGCATATATATAATCAGATCGGGTATGCTCAGCTTTTTCTGCGGGAAGGGTCTGTAGAAGCAGTATGCTTCGCTGTCAAAATTCTTTGCGGTCTTTGAGTTAAGCTTCACTCTTTTTCCGCTTGTCCTGTCTATGTAATGATATCCTATCAGCTTGTCCGGAAGAAGTGCAACTGGCTCATTATTTTCCTTCGTGTAGGCAAGTATCGGTCCGTAAGCATCCCTGTACCAGTTTTCCTCAAGCGTGATCTGTCGCTTCATCAGTCCGTGCTGACGCAAACAGTAATCAAGCTGATCCTCGTGTGTCTTGATGCTATTCGGAAATTCAACAGGCTTGTAATGATAGTATTTCAGTATCTCGTCTATAGCCTGCTTAGTAATGATATGATCGTCACTGATTTTCGCAGCATTTCGTTTTCCTAAAACCACGCCTGCCGCATGGAAGATAGAATCTTCAAACATCTGCTGATCGGAATTTCTTCTTTGTTTTATCTGTTGTTCAAACCAACCCAAGATTCTCCCTCCTTATTCGTTAGTGACAAGCTCGGTATATGCTCCGCCAAGCTTCATGAGTTCTTCGTGTGTACCACGCTCGACTACATTACCGTGCTCCAGTACGATGATTTCATCACAATCACGAATGGTCGAAAGCCTGTGGGCGATAACGATGCAGGTTATTCCTCTGTCCTTGATGGATTTTACTACTTCATATTCGGTCTTTGCGTCAAGCGCAGAGGTAGCCTCGTCAAGTATGATTATCGACGGATCCTGTGCAAGCACACGGGCGATCTCCATTCTCTGACGCTGACCGCCGGAAAGATCACGTCCGCCCGGAGCAAGCTTGCAGTTGTAGCCGCCGTCTCTTGCCATAATGTCATCGTGGAGCTGTGCATCTCTTGCGGCAAGTATCACCTCGAAATCCTCGATCGACTCGTCCCACATGGTGATATTTTCGGATATAGTTCCTTCAAAAAGCGTTATATCCTGATCGACAACGGCTATCGAGCCTGTCATAACATCTCTCGGGTGCTGTGAACGGGGCTTGCCGTCAAAGAGTATCTCGCCCGACCACGGCTCGTAAAGCCCCGAGATCAGCTTTGAAAGAGTGGATTTGCCGCAGCCCGAAGTGCCGACAAAGGCTACTCTTCCGCCCGTTTTTATATTCATGCTGAAATCCTTTATAAGCGGTTCGGAGAGCTTTGAATAACCGAAGGTAATATTTTTAAGCTCAACATTTCCGCGTAACTTGTTCAGCTCCTCTTCGTTATCATCATCGTAATTATCCAAGGTGTTTTTGTCAATTTGATATTCCATTACGTCCTCGACGCGCTCCATTTGTGTACGCATTTCCTGCATAGTCTGTCCCGCCGATACCAGCGACATCGCGGGAGCCATAAACGAGCCTAAAAAGCCCTGAAACATCTGCAAAGCGCCGAGCGTGAATTTGTCGTTCATAACGAACCAGATACCGATAACAAAAACAGCGTAATTAGCCGCCGTTCCGAGAAAAGCGGGTATGATTCCGAGATAGTTGTTGAGTTTTGCCGCCTTTACGTCCTGCGCGTTTACCGAAGCCTGATAACCCGCCCATTTCTGAAAAAAGCCAACCTCAGCGCCGCTTGCCTTGATAGTCTCGATCATTTCAACGCCCGCAACGGTCGTCGCGGCGAGCTTTGCGCTGTCTCTCTGCTGTACTCTTGTGATATTGATGCGCTTTTCGGATATGTACCTTGACACTATCATATTCAGAACCAATGTGCTGATACCGATAGACGTAAGCAGAACGCTCTGCCTTATCATTAAAACAAGATAGAATATCATCATTATCGTATCGAGCGCAAGCGGAACGAGAGTGCTTATTATCGAATTTGCTATACTTGCATTGGTATCCTGACGGGATTGTATATCGCCTGCCATACGCTGCCCGAAAAAGTCCATTGGCAGATGAAGCACCTTCCACATATATGCGGTACTTCCTATCATGGACATTTTGCCGTTGATCTTCAGGCTGTAAATCGTCTGTGCCCATGAGACTGTAATCTGTACTACCGCAAGTAACGTCATAAATGCGATAAAAGGATAAAGCCATTCGCGGTTTAAGCCTGTCAGAAGTCTGTCCATGAATATTTTCGATACGACAGGATTGATTATGCCGAAAAGAGAGGTGATTATCGAGGTCAGCATAACAAAAGCCATAGCCGCGCCCGCGCCGATAAGACGCTTTCGCGCAAATTCAAGCGTGCTTTTTCGCTTGCCGCTCGGTTCGAAGTTTTCGCCGGGCGTGATATTCAGAGTAATGCCCGTAAACGATCTGCTGAACTCCTCCGCACTTACCTTAACAAAGCCCTTTGCGGGGTCGTTTATGAGAGCGTATTTCCCTTTGAAACCGTTAAGAACCACAAAATGACAGAAATCCCAGTGTATGATACATGGAAATATTCCTTTTTGCCGCATTATTTCGGGCGTTCGTGAAAATGCCTGCACTTTAAAGCCGTAGCTTTTGGCGGCTTTTGCGATATTTTTGGCATTCGAGCCGTCGCGGGAAACGCCGCAGTCAACTCTGACCTGTTCAAGAGGCACCCATTTGTCATAGTACGCCATTATCATAGCAAGGCTTGCCGCGCCGCATTCGAGGGCTTCAAGCTGCATGATAACGGGAACCTTTGCCGCGCCTTTGGTGACAGGTTCTTTTATTTTCTTCTTACTCATTGCTTTCCCCTTAATCAAACAGGAATTGTATCGGGCGGATACTTTCGGTAACTATCTTTACATCGTATTTACCGTCCGATTTGCCAATCTCGGCGTATGCCGTTGATCTTCCGTAATCGTCCTTCCGAACGTCGGCGATATTGTATTCCTCGTTGCCGATACGCACCGTCATTCCCGGCGCGATCTCGTTTCCTTTATTTTCCGTTATCACTATCATTGCCTGACCGTCTTTGACCTCCGCCACGCCGTCCGCAATTGTTTCAAGCGTTCCTACCGTACTCCAGATAAGCAGACCCGCCAGCAGAACGATTATCGCCGCAAACAATGTCCATATTCCGGGATTTGTCACCCTTAGATAATCTGTAAGCTGCTCGGGTGCAGATATTCTTTCGAGAGCTTTTTTTCTGAAAATTCCCGATGCTTGTTCAGCCATATTGATTCCCCCTTAAAAACGACAAAAACGAAAAACCGTTCCGCAATAAAGAAAGGACAGTTTTTCGGTAATTGTCAATATATAATTCATGTTTTTATTGAAGTAAGATTATGCCAGCCTTCAAGCGCGTTTACGCACTTTTCATACCAGCCGTTTTCGAAAAACAGGCATTTGGACAGGTCTGTACCCAGTTTTTCTCCCGAGAAAAGCCACCCAAATGCCGGACACCCTCCCGCACACCAGCGGAAATATCCGCACTTGTCACACTTCTCATTCGCCTTGCGGAACTTGTGCAGATTAAAGCATACCTCCGTAAGATAATCGCTGCCCGAAAGAATTTCTTTAAGCGAACTCTCCCCGAGATTCGCAAGCCGTATGCCGTGTTCCTTGAAATACCCCGACATTTGCAGACAGGGTACAACGTCCTTCTCGGACGTTACACCGATAAGCCCCCTTATACACTTGCACCGCGGGTCGGTAGCCTTGTACTCGCCGTCCGGACACCTTACCGGTTCTAACTGATAGCTCCCGTTCTGCGGAAAAAGTTTCATGAACTGCCATATTATCAACTCCATTTTCATGCCGCTTGCTTTGTACTTCTCCGCAAGATCAAGCATCTCGGAATAGTATTCCTCGATTCCAAGACAGCTATCGGGAGCGTTTTCGTTCCAGCGCGGGGCTTCGGAGGTGCGGATAAGTCGCGTCACGGCAACGCCCATACTGTTCAGCTTTTCGAGGGTGGGAAAGAGGGTATGCAGATTGCGGCGGTGTACCTGCGTCTGCGACATCACCCGGAATCCGTTGTTTATGCAAAGCTGCATTGCAGCAAGGGTGCGTTCCTCCGCGCCCTTGCTGCCCCTCATCCAGTCGTGGCAGCCAATACCGTCGAAGGAAATCTTTATCATCGGCTTGCAGCCTATTTCCTTAAACTCGTCGAGTATTCTCTGCGTTATGAAATAGCCGTTCGTGTTCAGCTCCTCGATAAACATATCGCGCCTGTAAATTTCGCGGACGAAATCCATAAATCTCTTGTGGATCATAGGCTCGCCGCCCGTTATCGTAAATGACTGTATTCCGCAGTTTTTCGCCTGTTCAAGAAGGTCGGTAAGCTCCCCGAAGCTCCATTCGGTCATAAGCGGCGCGTTATCGGCGGCGTTGAAGCAATGCAGGCAGTTGTAATTGCACTTTCCCGTTATCATGATGTTCATTTTCGGGAAATAGCGGTGTTCATAGCTTTTGTGTCTTGACCATTCGCAGGGGTGTTCGCCCCTGCCGCATTTTTTGATAAAGCCCCTTGCTTCAAGCTCGTCCGCAAGGCGGCTTTCGGGTATGTCGTGTTCGCCGTCGCAAAGCAGGAGGAGCGCGAACTCCTCCTCGCTAAGTCCCTTGGCGAATCCGTCGTTTTTGAAATAATATGCTCTCGGAACGAATTTCCAGCTCCGCAGAGCTATGTTCTCGCTTAGTCTGTAATACATATTGGTTTATTTTTCCTGCTCACCTGCTTATGAATTGATTATTGTAACTATAAATGAACGCCTTTTGTTAAATCGCATAAATAACAATCGTTAGATAAAGCCTTTCGGCGAGGACGGCGGGGGCAAGCTCCATATGCACTAACCTAATGCAAAACTATTGAAAACACGGTGATTTTAGGGGGCAAAAGGGCGCAACGGGCTGGAGCAATCCTCCGCCCTACAAGCCTTGCGATGTTCTCGAATTGTGCAAGTTGATGGTGCTGCTCATTTATAGTACTTTGTCATAATCGTCAAGGATATACCGCGCAAAGCCGTCAGGCGGTCTTTGTGCGGTGTATCCTCATTGTACCCTCGTTTTGCTCAAAGGGTGTTATATCGCGTTGCTCCGCATTTTTCACATTCTTTACAATAGCCTTTCTTGACCCATTTGTGAGCGCCACCCTTCGGACAGCCGCTGCTCTCCGGAGAGCTTTCGTTCCCCGAAGGGCTTTCGTCCTCTGAACGATCTCCGGTACCGCATAATGCTCCGCCGCCTGCGACCATGTCAAGCGCTTCTTCGGGAAGCTCTATGTCGTTTTCCGCGACAAATTCGTTAAGCTCCGTCATGTTTTTGCAGGCTTTTGCTTTATCCTGCAATTCCGCGGGCAATTCTTTGATGAAGTATTCAAGGTCAAATTCCGCCATAATATCGCCTCCTCCGGGATAATTCTTCTCTCATAGTTTTATTCTCCTATAAAATCATGTTTGTTATATCCGGTTGGTTTCCTACAATTATATTATAGCACATAAGGCGCAACAAAAGCGCAACAAATTCCGCATTTTTTCGAAAAAACATTTACAAACTTTTAACGGAATTGTTGTGCATATTCCACAAATCTTTTCACTTCCGCTATAAAATCGGGGAAAATGCGTATATTTGCCGAACGTTCTCACGCCTTCCCCGCCGCCTTGTTCAGATAATCAAGCTGATACCTGAACGAATCTTCGGAATAGTATAAAAAAAAACGCCGTTCCCGCGAAAAAACGGAAACGGCGTTCTGCTTTGCCGTTAGATAATGCTCACGGACAAGCCTGTCACAGTACAAGCTCGTGAACACTTTTGAGCAGCTCTGAGATATGTTTTTGCGCCGTTTTTATGCCCTTTTGCCGGGTTCGCCGTTTTTCATACTGTTCACGGCGCACATAATTGAACAAAAAAGTTCAATTATTTATCTTTTCTCTTTCCTGCAAAGACCGTTGCCGTAACAAGCGCTAATGCAGAAAGAGCCCATACTCCCGTGTGACCCGTAGCGGGGTTGGTCTCGGTGCTTGTCTGCGGAGTTGGCGTGGGAGCCGCTGCGGGTGCGGGAGCCGTGCCGCTGCCCGAGTCCGCGGAAGAAACCGCAGAAGAAGTCGCGGAAGAGCCGCCGGAGTTCCCGCGAATTACCGCGACATGATCGGGAGCGGCATATGTGCTATATGTGCTATTGTATACGGGGTGTACGTCGGTTACAGTGTGCTGTTCGGTATTCTCGGGCTTTTCGGGTTCGCTTTCGCTTTCCTTTTTATATGTAAGCCCGAAACCTACGGGATAAAGCACCTTGTCGGTGTATTTGTATTCACTGTTTATCTCGTAAACGTCAACGGGTAACTTGCCCGTAGGCTCGTTTCCGCCGAACACGGTTATTATCGCGGAGATAAGATTCGGGCCGTATGCCTTGACCTCGCCCGTGTATGATGTGGGTATCTCACCCATCATCTTGTTGCCGTAGGCTATCATGAAAGCGTCCGCGTCGGTGAAGCGCCCCGCGTCGTAAGGAAACATTGTGCTTATAATGATAACAGGCTTGCCCTTTTTGTGCGCGAGCGCCGTCATCTCGTCGATGAACTTAGCCTCCGCGCCGTTGCTATCGTCCGACGGGGCAAGATATTTCTCTCCCCAGTTGTCAGAGTTGATGATGACAGCCTTTGCCTTCTCTAACGCCTCCTCGTAATCCTCCGCGGGCTTTTCGGG
>CACYSH010000126.1 GCA_902776945.1 uncultured Ruminococcus sp. | reverse complement strand
TGGAAATTGTCGTCTGGCAGTTTATGAAGGCTCATCCGAAAGCAAAAAGCTACAATCTCGATGCAGTTTTGTGTGCAAGCGGAGAATTCAAGGCTACTGATCCCGTTTGTAAGGGCAACAGGGGAATGATAGGAATTACATCAAGCGGTGAGGTCGTTCCCTGTCTGCAAATGTCGGGATACTATGAGGAGCATGGCATACATCTCGGAAATCTTCATAAAACACCCCTGTACGATCTTCTCAGCGGAGGAGATTATATGTCCGAGGTATGCAAAAATCTGCATAAATTCTGCAAGGAAAATCAGAAATGTGCGGAGTGCAGATTCTTCAGGTACTGCAACGGTGGCTGTCCTGCGCTGGGACTTCTCTTCACCGGAAACAGAAGCGGCGCAGATCTGTCCAAATGCCTTTTCTATGAAAAAGGCTGGTATGAAAAATGTGAAAAAGCTATGGACGGCTGGCGCAATCTGTCAAGTGTGGAAGAGTTCAAAAAATAATATTTAAGAACCGATTTGCTGAATTATCGGAGAGCCATTTTCTGTGAAAACAGGGAATGGTGTCTTCGCGTTTTCAGAGGGTTATATAGAAATGTGATATTTATAAGATGATTTTATTATTATCTCATATAAATAATACAAATCAATTAAACTACTACTCAGGAGGTAAATATGGCTGAACAAAATACTGAGGTCTTTAAAAACAAAAAAGCTCTCGAAAGGATCACCGCTCCGGAACAGCTGACCGATTATCTCAGGGTAACGAATCCGGGAATATGGGTATTGTTTACGGCAATAATCTGTCTTTTGGTCGGGCTGTGTGTATGGAGCATGGCAGGTACACTGGAAACCGTTTCCGACGGCGTAGCAGTTGTTGAGAACGGTCAGGCTGTGATAATGGCCACAAACGGCACAAACGGAGAGATCACATCGGGTATGCCCGTCCGTATCGGCAGTGATGAATACATCATCTCTACCGTAGAAAAAGACGAGATCGGCAGAGCGGTTGCCCATGCTCCCATTGACAAGGCGGACGGCAAATATGATTGCAAGATCGTCACGGAAAGCATCCATCCGATAAAATTCTTGTTTGAATAAGGGGAAAGCAAATGAGTGATAAGAAAATAAAGATCAAGCCTACCATAACCAAGGGCGTGGCAAAGGTCCCCGTTATTATGCAGCTTGAAGCTCTCGAATGCGGTGCCGCCTCTCTTGCGATGGTAATGGCATATTACGGAAAATGGATCCCTCTCGAGCAGGTAAGATCTGACTGCGGCGTTTCCCGTGATGGCTCAAATGCAAAAAATATCAGCAAGGCTGCAAAAAGCTACGGCTTCAAGGTGCAGGCATTCAGCCGTACTCCCGAGATAATCAGGAATAAGGGCAAATTCCCATGCATCATACACTGGAATTTCCGTCACTTCGTGGTGCTCAATGGCTTTCGCGGCAAATATGCGATAATCAACGATCCCGCAAAGGGTCTTATCAAAGTCGGACCAGAGGAATTCAGCAAATCATTTACCGGAGTTACTCTTAATATCACCCCGGGCGAGGATTTTGTACCGAGCGGCAAGAGAAAGAGCACCATTGCGTTTGCGCGAAAAAGACTTATCGGTGCGGGCGCTGCTGTTGCCTTTGTAATGCTGACAACGGTTATCAGCTCGCTTTTCGGTATCATAAATCCCATTATGTCGAAGATCTTCATGGACAGACTTCTTACGGGAATAAACCGCGACTGGCTGTATGGTTTTATCGGCGTAATGACAGGTCTTGCACTGCTGCAAATAATCGTAGGATGGGCGCAGACGATTTACAGCCTGAAAATCAACGGAAAAATGGCGGTTATCGGCAGCACATCATATATGTGGAAGGTGCTGCATCTGCCGATGAACTTCTTCGGACAGAGAATGGCTGGCGATATACAGTCAAGACAGGGTACAAATGCAAGCATTGCAAATTCACTTGTGAACACCTTTGCGCCCCTGCTGCTTAACACAATAATGATGATCTTCTATTTTGTCCTTATGATAAAACAGAGCCTTTTGCTTACAGCTATAGGTATAGGCACACTTGTACTAAATATCATCATATCAAGGATAATTTCAGAAACGCGCATCAATATTACCAGGGTAAAATCCCGTGACAGTGCAAAGCTTTCCGCAACGACTGTTGCAGGAGTAGAAATGATCGAAACGATCAAGGCAAGCGGCGCAGAGATCGGTTTTTTCCAGAAATGGGCAGGCTATCAGGCTTCCGTAAATGCACAGGAGGTCAAGGCTGCAAAGCTGAATAACTACATAGGCTCGATACCGATGTTTTTGGGAACCCTTGCAAATTATGCTGTTTTCATCATCGGAATATGGTTCGTAATGAACGGAGAATTTACCCTCGGTGCATTACAGATGTTCCAGGGCTTTTTAGGCTCTTTTATGGCACCTGCAATGACGCTTGTTTCCGCAGGACAGACCATACAGGAAATGCGTACACAGATGGAGCGCGTTGAGGACGTTATGGAATATCCCCTCGACCCAAATGCAAAAGAGGACACCGACACAGAGCAGAAGCTCAGAAAGCTCCGCGGAAATGTCGAGCTTAAGAATATAAGCTTCGGCTATTCAAAGCTTTCCGATCCGCTTATCAAGGATTTCTCAATGAGCATCAAGCCCGGCGGAAGGGTGGCATTTGTCGGTACATCCGGCTGTGGAAAATCAACGCTGTCAAAACTCATTTCGGGACTTTATGAACCTTGGAGCGGCGAGATACTTTTCGACGGCAAGCCGAGAGCAGAGCATCCGAGAGAGGTAATGACAGGCTCTATCGCAGTTGTCGATCAGGATATAACGCTTTTCGAGGGAACGATCTCTGACAATATTAAAATGTGGGACGATTCGATAAAGGATTATGAAGTCATCCTTGCCGCAAGAGACGCCCAGTTGCATGATGACATCATGGCAAGAGAAGGTGGCTATAACTGCAAGCTGACTTCCGGAGGTCGTGACCTTTCAGGCGGCCAGAGACAGAGAATGGAGATCGCCCGTGTTCTTTCGATGGATCCGTCCATCATTATCCTTGATGAGGCTACCTCTGCGCTTGACGCCAAGACCGAATATGAAGTCGTTAAGGCGATAAAGGACAGGGGCATCACATGCATTGTTATTGCACACAGACTTTCGACTATCCGCGACTGCGATGAGATCATCGTTTTGCAGCACGGAAATGTTGTCGAAAGAGGAACACACGATGAACTGATAAAGCTTGGCGGCGCATATACTGAGCTTGTAACTAATGAATAAGGGGGGGACTTTGAATGGGTTGGTTTGAAAAACAGATAAAACAAAGAAGAGATCTGGATCAGCAGCTTTTTGAAGAGTCCTTCTTCCGCGCCGCTGGCGTTGTCCTCGGGCAGAGAACTGCCGAAAAGATCAGCGACGATCATATCATTACAAAGCAGGCAATAGACGAGATACTGAAATATTATAATTTCAAGCCTGTGGAGTTCCCGACAGGCATAAAGACCCATGAAGAACAGCTTGATTACTGTCTGCGTCAGCACGGACTTATGAAACGTCAGATAACGCTTGAAGAAAAATGGTACAGGGACGCATACGGTACCGTACTCGCCTACACAAAAGATGAAAACGAACCTGTGGCGCTTCTTCCGAACAGAACGGCGGGCTACTTTTACACAGACAGAGCTACCGGCAAAAAGGTGCGTATCAACAAAAAGACGGCAAAGAACTTTGACAGCGAAGCCTATTGTTTTTACAGACCCTTTCCGCAGAAAAAACTTGGGATACCCGATCTGATCCTTTACATGAAGCAATGCGTCAATCTTAATGATATAATTCTTATAATCCTTTCAACGTTTATGGTGACAGGCATAGGAATGCTTATGCCGCGCATCACAAGAGCGCTCACGGGACCCGTTCTTTCCAGCAAAAACGCCGTGATACTTATTTCGATAGCGATATTTATGCTTTGTACCGCCATATCGTCACAGCTTATAGGCATCATAAACTCCATGCTCAATTCGAGGGTGAATACAAAGATAACTCTCGGCGTACAGTCGGCACTGATGATGAGGGTGCTTAGTCTTCCCGCAAATTTCTTCCGGCAGTACAGTTCGGGCGAGCTGACGAGCCGTTCGCAGTCGGTCGGACAGCTTTGCTCGCTGCTGCTCGGAATGATACTTGGGACGGGGCTTACGTCGCTTTCTTCCCTTTTGTATATTACACAGATATTCAGCTTTGCACCGAATCTTGTTATTCCTTCACTTATCATAATATTCGTTACGGTCGGATTCAGCATTATTTCTTCCATTGTACAGATCGGCATAAGCAAAAAACAAATGGAGCTTGACGCAAAGGAATCGGGCATGACCTACGCAATGTTGAGCGGCATTCAGAAGATAAAGCTGTCAGGCTCCGAAAAGAGATTTTTCGCACGCTGGCTGAATCAGTATTCCGAAGCGGCGGCGCTTACCTATTCTCCGCCAATGTTTATAAGAATAAATAGCGTTATCACTACGGCTATCTCTCTGTTTTCAAATATTGTGATGTATTTTCTTGCCGTTAAAAGCGGTATAGACCAGTCGAATTATTTTGCGTTTACGGCGGCTTACGGCGCTGTAATGGGCGCTTTTTCGTCGCTTGCCGGAATTGCGCTTTCTGTCGGCAGGATAAAGCCGATACTCGAAATGGCTGAACCGTTCCTAAAAACAGAACCCGAAACGGCTGACAACAAGGAAATGGTGACAAAGCTCTCGGGCAGTATTGAGCTTAATAATGTTTATTTCAAATACAGTGAAAATTCGCCCTACATAATCCGCAACCTGTCGCTTAAGATCAGGAGCGGAGAGTATGTTGCAATAGTAGGCAGAACGGGCTGCGGAAAATCCACGCTTATGAGACTGCTTTTAGGATTTGAAAAGCCCGAAAAAGGCGCTGTCTATTACGATGGGAAAGACTTAAACAGACTCGATCTCGGTTCGCTGCGGCGCAAAATCGGTACTGTAATACAGGGCGGCGGACTTTTGCAGGGTGATATTTTTTCAAACATCATCATTTCCGCACCTCATCTGACAATGGACGAAGCATGGGAAGCGGCGGAGCTGGCGGGTATTGCCGACGACATAAGGGCTATGCCTATGGGAATGCAGACGCTTATCTCCGAAGGACAGGGCGGTATTTCGGGCGGTCAGCGGCAAAGGCTTATGATCGCAAGAGCTATCGCGCCCAAGCCGAAAATACTTATGTTCGACGAAGCTACCTCTGCGCTTGACAATAAAACGCAGAAACAGGTCAGCGAAGCCCTGGACAGAATGGGCTGTACCCGAATCGTTATAGCACACAGGCTTTCGACCATACGTCATTGCGACCGTATCCTTGTTCTTGACGGCGGCAGAGTCATTGAGGAAGGGACTTATGACCAATTAATAAGGCGGAACGGATATTTTGCCGAGCTTGTTGAAAGGCAAAGGCTTGATAAATAATTCAATATGCCGAGAAGCACTTCAAACAGGAGCGGGAATACGAACGTTCCGAATAAACTCAAAACCGGCGATTTTAAAGAAAACCGCCGGTTTTATTTTATTGGCATTTTGGCGCGTCAAAAAATCATCGCATTCTTCACTTCCTGGTTTGCGCCGATTGCTGCTGTTCAGCGAACCTTCTTATGCTTTTTCGACCACTATAAACTTCTCTATGATGACCTCGGTAGTGTCGTTCGTTATCCATACCTTGACATCGTCTGCGAGCTTTCCAATTATCGACCGCTTCAATTCGTCCAGCTCCTCTGACGGAGTGTTCCGACTTTCTTCAAGGCTGCTGCGGTAAGTTCCAAGTGACCAAAGATTTTGATTTACCTCTTTTTCACCCGAGACCGCTTTCGTCACAAGCCCCTTTCCGTACCAGCTGTCCGGAGAACCGTACTCATTCGGAACGTCGTTATGATACTGCATACTTAGCCGCATGGCTTCCCGTATCTTGCCTAAGATACCTCTCGCATTTTCATTTTGTCCGCTGCTCGAAGCCGCAAGCAGACGTTTTTCCTGCTCCAAAGAAGCCGCGCACTGTGCGGAAAGGCACAGCTTGCAGCGCACACCGTCCTCCGTGTACTCGCTTTCAAGCCACAGATTACCGATAAATCCCTCCATAATGTCGTGTACCATGCAGATAAGCTCCTCAGTCAGCAGGCGGATGTGCATAGCGTTTTTCCCGGTGAATTTGTTCCATTTGTTGAACTGGTCGGCTGTCATGACCGCCTCTTCCCTGCCGTTCAGATCGCTGTTGATGTGAACGATGTCTGTTTTAATAACCATAAATTTATTCTCCTTTTTCGGTTGCGGCAGTCTGTTTTCTGCCGTAAATTATCAGTTTTTATCATATATACCGTGAACGTAGTAACGGCGTTATTTACTTGTGATGATACACGGCACTGCTTCGTCGGATTTTTTATACTGATCGACAATTATTGCAAAAAAGCGATAATTATCGGTCGGGTTCAAGCATCACTACCTCATACTGACAGCGTTTCTCCGTGCGAATCGGAAAAAGCCACCCTCCGGCTCCAGGGCTTATATACAGCGCAGTATCACCGCGGCGGAAAAATCCGTAGGCATCATAGCCCGCAAGGTTATAAACGGTCTGCAAGGGGAACAGCTGACCCGCGTGGGAATGCCCCGAGATCTGCAAATCCGCACCGCTTTTCATCGTATCTTCCTTCTCATACGGGTAGTGATCGGCAAGAAGAACAAATGCTTCTTCGGGACGGGCTGTGATCTCGCCGATCGGCTTGCGCCGCTCGCTGTTATAATCATCGCGCCCGAAGATGACAAGTTCGTCCGAAAACTGCGTCCATTCGTCTTTGAGAATATGTATCCCGTTTGATGTAACGGCGTTTTCAAGTTCCTCGTTGGTATATGTGCGGTCTTTCATATTGACAACCGACGGCTGCGATTCGTGATTGCCGTAAATGAGATAAACAGGAACGTTTATCTCGCCGAAAACAGAATAGAACTGTTCCATCTCTTCTTTCGTGGTGAACTCGTCTGTCAGGTCTCCGCCAAGAATAACGAAGTCGGGGCTTTCTGCCGCTATACTGCGGATAGTTTTCTCGGCAGTCTGCATACTCTGCGCGGAACCGACGTGCATATCGGAAACAAATACGAACTTATAGCTTTCCGTCAGCTTATCCGATGAAAATGTAAATCTGTTGGCTTTTACTGTCTGCATATTGATCGTGCCGTATATCAGCTATGCGGCTGCGCAGAGAAAATTCACAATAAGCTGCAATTTTACAGTACTCTGTTTTTTATTCTTAACGGCGAAGGGCAGCGTCATACTATGACGACGAAGGCTAACTGGCGTTAGTCGAGGAGGAAGACGAAGGCAATCGTGTTCAGGGTGGCGAAGATTGTTGCGAATTTGGTCGAGGAATAGTATCAGCATATCCCCCACCGAGTCAGCAAACATCACCGCGTAAAGAGCCGCCGCCGCAAAACTGATACGGTACAGCAGCATTGAGGTTCCTGTCATTATAAAATAAGCGATAACGAAACTCAGCAGCAGCTTTATTGTCATTGTCAATATCCTTACAGGCACGCCGGATTTTTTCCTTATGGGGTACTGTACGGCAAAAAGAAGCGCAAACCACGCAAACGCAAAAGCAAACCAAGTAATATATCTTACGGAAGTCACCGATATTATTCCTTCATTAAATATATTTTACGGCGAGCATAGTAAGATCGTCAAACTGCGGAGCCTCGCCTACAAATTCATCTACTGCCTGTTTCATATTGGAGATAAGTACTTTTGGTTCTGCCTGCGGAGCCTTATTGAGTGCCGCGAGCATACGTTCCGTGCCGAACAGCTCATTGCCCGCATTGGTCGCTTCCGCCACACCGTCTGTATACAGGAATAACGTGCTTCCCTTTTCAAGCGTAAATTCGTACTCTTTATAGCGTATACCGTCCATACCGCCAACTACAAAGCCGTGCTTATCCTTGAACACTTCAAATTCTCCGTTTGCTTTATTGATAATGGGGTATTCGTGTCCGGCATTTGCCGCCCTAACCTTGCCTGTTGAAAGCTCCAGCACTCCGAACCATACCGTTACGAACATCTCTTCCTTGTTATTGAGACATATCTGTGCATTTGCCTGTTCCAGAACCTTAGCGGGACTGCCGCCCATCATGGCATAATTGTTCACAAGGATTTTGGACATCATCATGAACAGCGCGGCAGGTACGCCCTTTCCCGAAACGTCCGCCATGACGATACCCAGATTGTCATTGTCGATCATGAAAAAATCATAAAAGTCGCCGCCGACCTCTTTGGCAGGCTTCATTGAAGCGAAGATCTCAAACTCATCTCTTTCGGGAAAAGCCGGAAAGATATTCGGAAGCATATCTGCCTGTATGCGTGTTGCCATTGAAAGCTCCGTTTCGATGCGCGATGATTCTATCTTCTGTTTTTCATACTTTTCCGTAAGATTGTCGGTAATGACGGCGAACATATAGACAGCGGCGGCGGTCGTTGAAAGCAATATAAATTTTATTTCCGAAAAGAACGCCTGAATAACGATCGCCGCAAGCGGTGCGGCAATATATATCCAGTAAGCTCTCAGGATTTTTTTCTCAAATTTAGCCCGGAATCGGATAAGCAGATTCATTCCCTGGATAAGCATGATGACCGGGAAAACATTCGAGAGAATATACAGCTTTGAACGGTGATAAACATTATTCTCATCAAAATAGTAATACAGATCGGTAAATCCGGCGATCACGAGCAGGATAACATGAGCAGCCAGTATACCCTGTAAGAGCAAAGCCGCCTTTTTGGCTTCGTCCTTCTGCATGGCAGAATATTGTATCATTACGATAAGCATGAATGTCATGAATCCCGACACCATAAATTCCGTAAGCGTCACGATACGCAATGTTGTCCTCACCGCGTCGCCCGGAATTCCGTTAATCAGCATTCTGACAAGGTACATTGAAACATAGGTGATAACAAGGCTCAAAAATGCCGTAAAATATGCTTTGAGCTGTTTATCAATAGGCGATCTTCCTATCTGTATGATGCTTAGTCCCGAAATTCCAATACCTGCCGCAATAATAAAATAATTGATAATATCCCATATAGATAAAACAAACTGCATCTGTTTTCCTCCTTTATTTATTATTGAGCCGCAGCCTATATCTATTATATCATACGGGTGCAACAAATCCGCAACAAATCGGGAGTATTTAAGCCTGAATAATGTACAAACTTTTCAGTAAATTTTTGTGACTTTCTACAAACTTTTAGAAAATCGGCAAAAAGGAACACAATATAAAATAAAATCAGGGTGCGGAAACCGTCTGCGCCCTGATTTTTTTTCCGAAAACAGGAAATATAAACATTGTTTTTTGCAAAATCGTCGGTTTGTACAAAAAATTCAGTAAAAGTTTGTGAACTATTTTATAGAAAAAACAGCGGATTTGTTGCGGATTTGTTGCGCCCATATGCTATAATATATTTGTAAGAAGCCAATCGGTTATTAAAAACATTATTTTAAGGAGGTTCAATTATGGAACAGAACAACAAGTCTAAACAGTTCGAAATGGAGCTTGCTAAGAGCAAGGCGGAAAAGACCGCGGAAGAGTTGAAGCAGTTCGCCGGTGAAGAGGATATTGAGCTTTCAATGGACAAACTGGAGAATGTTTCGGAACGTTTCATGCGCTCTTTCAAGGAAACCGCCGACAAACATTAAATCATTAACATTATACGTAGGAACCGATATGAAAATAACAAGCTTTAACCCGATGATAGCTACCCCGAAAGCCGACGACGTTACCAGGCTGTTTGAAGAACTCGGTTTTGAAAAGCGCCATGTGAAAACAGGGCTGAACGATGAGGGCATCACAAACGTAAGAATGCGCGACGCTAACGGCTTTCATGTGGACATTTCATCGGTAGACAGAATCCCGCAGGACATGACCTCTATCAGAATGAACGTTGACAGCTTTGAAGAAGCAGAGCAGTTTTTTACATCAAACGGCTTTAAAAACATTCAGGGAGAAAAAAGTGGGCGAATCGCCTTCCGCAAGAGGTACGGCTTTTGTAGCGCCAACAGGTTTCAGTATCGTTGTTTCGCAGCACATCAAGAAGTGATACATCAACAGTAAACAAACGCCTTTCAAGGCGGAAAAATATATATTTTTGAAAAATGGAGGAACCGATATGAAATTCACAACCTTTAACCCGCTTATCCTTACCAAAGACGCAGAAAATGTTATCAAGCTGTTCGAGGCGCTGGGCTTTGAACGCCGCCACAGTCTCGATTCCAACACGGGTATGGAAGACTTCACCAGCGTGCGCATGAAGGACGCAAACGGCTTTTATGTAGACATCGCAGGCGTTACCGTGCCGCAGGATATTACGCTTATCCGCATAAATGTTGACGATTTCGACGAAGCGTACAATTATTTCACCGAAAAAGGGTTCACGCTCCCGCAGGGCGGTCAGGTCGTTGATACCAGAACGAACAAATCTGTAATGCTTTGCTCTCCTTCGGGCTTTGCCTTCAATCTTTGTCATCATAAAAAGAACTGATATTTGCGGCGCACGATTTCGCCTTTATTCCGGTAAAGATCAGTTTGCAGGTTTCTTTATGCAAAGGGATAGCCGATACGGTTATCCCTTTGCTGAAATATTGAATTTACAGAGATTTTTTCGCAGAGTCACTAAATAGTATTAGATCTGTCTGCTAAAATATTTACGCATTTGCATGAAAGGAAAAACGACTATATGGATTTTACGGCTGATAATTTAGTATACGCGGCGGGTGCCGGACTGCGAAATTCTTTCAGACTTCATATCACAATGACCGAGCCTGTCATCGGTGAAGCGCTGGAAAAGGCATTGAATAAAGCGGCGCGGATTTTCCCGTATTTTGCGGCAAAGCTCGAAAGAAACGGCGAAGAATATCGCCTTGCGGACGACCACCTGCCTTTGATCGTAATGAACGGCAGCCGGGCATTAACGCTCGGTTCCGCCGAAAACAATTATCATCTGACAGCGGCGGCTTTTGAAGATAATTCTATCTATCTTGATTTTTCGCACTATATAACCGACGGTCAGGGCAGTTTTCCATTTCTGCAAACGCTGATGTACTGCTATCTGAGCCTTATTCACCAGGACGAAAAATTCGACACGGAGCATATGGCAGCGCCCGAAAATGATGCCGGAGCGAACGACCCTTATCCCGAAAAGCCGCTGTCTTTTGATACGTTCGGCGGCTCAAAACGCCCCGATAAAATATTCACGCTGAACGATCAGCCGCAGGGCTACGACCATATGAACGAATGGACGAGCTTTTGCCTGTCCGTCCGCCAAAAGGACATCGTAAACTATATTTCAAGCGTTGACGGAAGCCCTTCGTCGTTTTTCGCGTCGCTTATCTACCGCGCCATTGACGATCTTCACCCCGAAAACGAGCTGCCGATAGTCTGCGGTATGCAGCACACGTTCCGAAAGCTGCTCGGAACGACGTTCAGTCATCGGTGTCATGTCAATATCTTGCCGATAGTATACCCGAAAAGACTTCGCGGAAGAGATGTTGAACGGCTTAACACAATTACCCGCGGCTCGGTGATACTTGCTTCGGACGACGCAAACGACGCTCTGACCGTCAACCGTCACATTCTGAACCGCGAACGCCTGAAAAAAATGACCCTGCCGCAGAAGCATGAATATATGCACAAGGAAGTCCTTGACGGTATCGGAAAGAACACGTTTGAGGTGAGCTATACGGGGCGGGTGCCGTGGTGCGGGCTTGACAAATATATCGTAGGTGTTTCGCCGTACCTCGATATGACATTAAGCGGAGGTATTTCCGCCGAGATATTTTCGGTCGGCGGCAGCTTTTCCGTAACATTCATGCAGCGCAACAGCGACAAGGCGTACACGGAGCGTATCAGCGGGCTGCTTAAAGAGCAGAATATCCCGCATACTATGGGCGAACCGCGCAGCTTTGAGATAAGCCCGCTCTCTCTTCCGGAATAAAGCCGCGACAGATCTAATTATTCAGGGTCATGAAAAATCACATGGAGAATATTTATGGGAAATACATTTTATTTTGATTGGGAACTTCGGCTGATGGAATTGTTCCAGTCGGCTGACAGTCCTGCTGTAAATGCGCTTGCGCAGTTTTTCAGTCTTATGGGCGAGGAATTGCTGCTGATAATCATTATCGGATATTTCTATTGGTGTTATGACAAGGAAACGGGAAAACGTGTGTCGATGACATTTATGGCTGCATTTCTGTGTGGAACTTTACTTAAAGGCGCGGTGATGCGCCGCCGCCCCTACATGGATAATGAAGGCGTGAAATGCCTGCGCCCCGCCCATAAGGACGGCGATATTATGGACGTTTCGGCACAGGGGTATTCTCTTCCGAGCCTTCATGCGAGTATGTCCTCATCTATTTTCGGTTCCTTGGCTGTCAGCTATAAAAATACAGTGTGGATAATTCTTGGCATAATTATCCCGCTTTGCGTCGGTCTTTCAAGAATTTATGTCGGCGTACACTACCCGACCGATGTGCTGGCGGGCTGGCTGATCGGTACGGCGGCATTGGGAACGGTATCGCTGCTCTATAAAAAGATAAAAAACAAAACCGTCATCTATTGTATTATTGCCGCTGTCGCTTTGCCGGGGTTATTCTATTGCAGAGATTCCGAATACTTCAACGCGCTGGGAATAATCGCAGGCTTTTCGGCTGCATTCATATTTGAAGAAAAGTATGTTTCCTTCGAGAACACAAGAAGTATCTCTGCAAGCGTTCTGCGTGTTGTCGGCGGTGTGCTTGTTTTCTTCGTTGTAAGCACTCTGATAAAGCTGCCATTCCCGGCGGAGTTCAGAGATTCGGCAACAGCCGGTGCCTTTGCGCTGAGGTCTATCAGATACGCCGCAGCAGTATTCAGCGCGATGGGACTGTATCCGATGCTTTTCGGAAAGATCAAGCTGCTCAAAGGCAAGGATTCCGGGAGTGATTCCGCATGAACAGACTGAAAAAACAGAAACCCAAATTGCAATACCAACCTGCAACTTTTTGATAATAACCGAGAACCGGCTGTATTATAGAAATCCAATCATTCCAAGGTATTAGACTTCCTCGGAAACTAGACATTAGAGGCTAGAGGCTAGAAGATCGAAATTATCGCTCGGAAACTAGACATTAGAGGCTAGAGGCTAGAAGATCGAAATTATCGCTTTCTATTGATTTTACAAACAAAGTGAGATTCACGAACCTCTAGTTTCCGAGGAAGTCTATTATACAATATTTTAGGTGCCTTGTCAAGATTGTGCGGTGTATCCTTAAAAATCCACATCTAAGGTCACATTTGTTTTCCAGTCCGGCAGTTTGCGGCTAAGTTCTCCGCAAATATCTTCATAGACCTTTTGCCTGTCCGAAAGATCATAGTCAAGTATTACGTCAACATTAAGTCTTTTGCTTTCGGCATCGGCATAAAAACCATGTATCTGCAAAACACCGTCATGACGGCGTATAATATCAGTAACTTTGTCATACAGATTGTCAAAGCGGGGGTTTGCGCAGTATATGCTGATACCGGCAAGGATAACGCTATGTTTTTCATACACATTTTCTGCGATGCGCCTTTCGGCTGCGTCTATCTCCCAAGCGGTCATATCATGCGGTATTTCGATATGTACCGAGCCAATCAGCTTGCCGTGACCATAGCTGTGAAGTATAAGATCATAGACACCCAGTATCCGATCTTCCTCATAGATCGTTCTGCGTATAGAGGAAAGAAGTTCTCTGTCAAGTCTCTGACCGAGTATATCATTCGCCGATTCCGCAACGATCTCTATCGCGGCTTTGATTATAAAGCAAGCTATAATAACGCCGACAAATCCTTCGAGATTAAGCCCCGTGTACTTATATATGACAGCGCTCACAAACACCGACGCGGAAATTACCGAATCAAAGAGCGCGTCGGAGCCTGATGCACTCAACGCTCCCGAACCTGTGCGTTTTCCTGCGGCACGAACATATTTTCCCAAAAAGAACTTTACGATCACGGCAAGCCCGATAACGATTAATGAGACCAAAGAAAAGTCGGGCGATGTCGGAGCGGCGATCTTCTTGACTGACTCGGTGAAAGCGGTCACTCCCGCATAGAAAATGATAGCGGCAACTGCAAGCGAGCTTAAATATTCTATTCTTCCATAGCCGAGAGGGTGTTTCTTGTCGGGCTTTTTGTTTGCAAGACTTGCTCCCGCGATAGTGACCACGCTGCTTAGAACATCGCTTAAATTATTCAGCGCGTCAAGAACAACGGCGATCGAACCCGATATAAGCCCGATGACCGCCTTCGATGCCGCAAGCAGTACATTAGCGCCGACCGACAGCCAGCTTGTTCGTATAATAATTCGTTCACGATCTTTTAAAACGGTTGTTTTGTCCATAATAATCCTCACTTTGCCAGATGATCTTTTGAAGCAGAAGCCAGTTAGTAAACACGACAAGAAAGGCTCTGCCCTCCATATAGAGCGCTCCCGGGATTCCGTACCGCGCCACCGCTCCTACGCACGAGGGTTATATCGCCGATGCTTTGAGTTTAAGCATACAGTTCGGGTGGACAAAATGCAGCAAGGCAGCAATAAGTGCCGCATAATGGCTGACCGTAGTTGCAAGCGCCATGCCGGTAAGTCCTAAATGCAGCGCATAGCCGTTCATAAAATCGCAGCCGATGTTTACGGAAGTCATCACTGCGACTGTTTTATAAACGTGCGCCCTGTTGCCGTCTATCTGCATAACGGGCAGCATCATCATAACGATGATAATACTATTCCTCGACCAAATTCGCAACAAGCTTCACCACCCTGAACACGATGGTTGCATTAACCATGTTAATGCCAACAAGTTCGTACCGTAGTTAGCCTTCGTCGTCATCGGTCTGAACTATGGTTCAGACAGCACTCGTGTCCATGGCGGCGAATCTTGTCACGAATTTGGTCGAGGAATAGTATAAGCGGCGGTATCGACGGAGCATAGCCTCTGAGGTACTGCACGGTGAGGTCGGTCATGCCTGCGTCTGCACCCAGCAGGCATGATATTGGTCTTGCCGCAAGGAATACAAGCATTGCAAACAGAACAAATATTCCCGTAACAGCGGTGACAGATGAAAACAAGTGCTTTTCGGCGCTTTTGATGTCGCCTTTGCCGATGTCCTTGCCAAGCAGCGTTGAAACGCCTGTGCCTGCCGCGTTGGAAAGGACGGTAACTGTCAGCAGCAAGGGAGTTGTCAAGCCGTATGCGGCAAGCTCTGCCGAGCCGAGAAACGAACCCGTAACAGCGCCGTCCACCACAATTTCAGCGACCGACATGACCGCCGAGACCGTTTGTACTATCATTGTATCTTTGAATATCTTTTTCAGGATAAGGCTTTCACGTTGCTTGTTATTTATTATTTTGCGTTCCATATTTCCTTATTTTTCGCTGACGCAGAAGCTGCCCAGATACCTTACTTCAGGGTGCTTTAAGACCGCGTTTATCTGCTCGTCGGTGATGCCTTCGGGGTTTTCGGTCTCGATGATATAATTATAGCTGCCGAGCATACTCCCTTCGGGTCGGTCGTGAATCGCCGTCATTTCAAGCCCCGAATTGTGAATATCCACAATAATATCGTCGATCAGGTCGGCATTACATTTTGCAACAAATACCGCGTTTGTATATGCCGCATCGGGTTTGTCCTTTGAAAGCACATAGAACCGCGTTTTGTTTTCCATAGTTATCTGCACATTCTCGGCGAGTATCTCAAGTCCGTAAAGCTCGGCGGCTCCGGGAGCGGCTATTGCTGCGGCGGTATTGTCGCCCGATTCGGCAACAAAGCTCGCGGCTGCGGCGGTGCTGTCCTTTTCTGCTTTGTGCCGGGCAGTCCCATAAGCGTCTGACTTATCGGCAGAACTACCTCTCCGACCACATAAACGTCCTCCTGCCCGATAAGCGCATCAACGTAATTCGTAACCGCGCCGCCGATAGTGTTTTCCTGCGGAATCACGGCGTAATCGGCATTTCCGCCGTTCAGTTCCGATATGGCTTCATCGACCGTTCCCTGCGGGAAAAGCTCCGCACCCTCGCCGAAAAACAACTTTGTTGCTTCTTCGGTATACGTTCCGGCGGGTCCGAGATAGCTTACCTTTGCGTTTTCCTTTATGTTCATCGGCTGCATTTCCGCAGGCTCCGGTTCGGAAGTTGTTTCGGCTTTTTCGGTTCCGGAAGTCGAAGCGTTTGAGGACGAATAGTAATCTATTTTAATATCGTCTTCTTCGATAAGAACCGTATTTTGATTAAGCGCGGCGATTATGTCGTCCGCCGCC
>CACYSH010000125.1 GCA_902776945.1 uncultured Ruminococcus sp. | reverse complement strand
GCACGCCCTTGCCGTGCGACAGCACGGCTGCGGACGTGCGCCTTGATTGACGAAACGCTATCCACCAATCTTGTCTATGCCTTGATGATTAAATAGTATTACATGACAACATTTATTGAACACAAGCAAAAAAGAACGCATGACCAACGTTATGCGTTCTTTTTCTATACTATAAAAGAGAGTTTTCGGTGAATTATAATTTAGCGTTCATGTGCGGTACATCTTCATTCGCCGCTTTTTTTCAGACGCTTTCTTAATCGTCGAGATTTTTGTCAAGCAAACCCTGTGCAAGGCGGTATCTGTCCTCGTTCTCCTCGCAGCCCATGACTATACAAATATAATCCTTGCCGCCGATGTTGAAAGCCGAGACCAGACACGAGCCGGCGCTTTCGGTAGTGCCGGTCTTGATGCCTATACAATCGCTGCGGTAAAATTCGCTGTACGGATTTATAAAGAGGTTCGTATTCGTCCAGACGTAAGCGTCATAATACCACTGATATTCGCCGACCACCTCGCGCAGCACAGGCACCGAAAGCACATACTTAGCGGCTTTCAGCAGGTCGCCCGCCGTGGAATAATGGGTGCTGTCGTCCCAGCCCTCCGGATTGGCAAAGTGAGTGCCTGTCATTCCATGCTCGGCGGCGAAATCGTTCATCAGTCCGCAGAAATATTCAACGGCGGTGTCATCGTCCATGTAGTAATCGCCAGAAGCCGCTCTTGCGGTGTTCACGGCGGCGGTGTAGGCGGCATCGTTTCCCGAAGGCAGCAATATCGCCGCGATCAAATCATAAACGGGAATCTGCACTCCCGGCTGGAGATAGCTGAGGGTCGAATCAGGCTTGGCGAACCATACCTCCTCGCCGACGGTAACGTAATCATACTGGTTCAGGTATTGCAGCATTACCGAGACCGTCACGAGCTTTGTAGTGCTTGCTATCGAGATCTTCTTGTCAAGCCCTTTCTGAGCGAGTAGCTTGTCGTCGTCCACACAGTAAAGCGCATAAGCCTTTGCAGCCGGCAATCCCGGGTCGTCGGGAGTATCGCTGTCTGTATTGTTTGTGGTGCTGGTATGAGTTTCCTGATTTGGGTCGGTCTGATCTATCGGGTTCTCATTCTGAGGAACAACAGTCGTTACCGTCGCCTTTGTACCCTTTGTGGTATTGCCGGAAGCGGTCGTCTGCGCGGTGGTGCCCTTATTGTCTCCTGCGGCAGGCACGTCACCCGGAATTATAGTCGCTATCGAAGGCTCGTTATCCGATACTGCGGCGGGGGTGGCAATATCGTCAACGGAATCGGTCGGAGTAAGTACCGGAGCCGTTGTATCTGCCGCAGAAGAGGTCTGTCCGTCGGCTGATTCGTTCTCTTCGAGAGCCTGTCCGGCGGAGGTCTCTGCGGTCGTATCGGGTTTCTTTTCCACATCGGGAGTTTCTTTTCCGCAGGCTGAGAGCAGCAGCGCGAACGCAAGCGGAGCTATCAGCTTTTTCATCATTTTGTTCATACCATCTTTCCTTTTTAATATTATTTCCATAAATGAGCAATGCCGTCAACTTGCATAAAGCCGGCAAAAAACGCTTATTTATAGTTATTTCGTAAAATCACTGGAATTTCAATGGAATATTCATGGTTATCGTTTCGGTATCGCCGTCTTCCTCATCACGCGGGGACGTATTCGCTATCAGCAGCAGCTCGCCCAAGTCATCGGGGTCAATGGTATCATCTATCCAGAATACGATAGAATCGGCGGTGTAGGTGCATGAATTGCCGGGTGCCATATCACGGTAGGTGACGTAGTAATGATCGCTGCTTATCTCGCTGCCTTTTTTGTTGAAAAGCTGACAGCTGTTCATATAAAACAGCAGATCGTGGCTTGTGTCATTGTTGTAGTACAGCTCCGAATAAGCGATCTTGCCGCCGTCGTCGCTGTCCTCAAGACTGAAACCGTCGTCAGAGATCGTAAGCGTGCTTGATTCGTAGACAGGCTCGGCGCTGTCGGGCGGTATCCATGCGTTCGTTTTGTCCGAATTGTCGTAATTGACCCTGATCGCCTTGCTGTCCTCGTATATCGAAAAGTCTTCGTTCATTATCTTAAAGCACATACGCAGCTTGTTGATCTTGATCTCCGCTATTTTATCATAATCAAAATCTACCGTATCGGTAACAGTCTTTCCCGCAGGTATATTTGTTTCCAGAGAAGGCTTGCAGGTCAGTCCGTTTATAACGCAATACACGAGCTTTATTGTGAAATCCTCGTCCGATTCGTTTATCATTTCAAAGGTGATCTGCGGCGTGTCGGCATATATCTTCGATTCCTTTAGCATGACCCTCACGCCGTGCCTTGCAAGAAGCACATCGTAGCCATAGCGCCGCACATCATCGGTGTCGGCAACGGTCGAAACGGGCTTGCCGTACAGCTTTCCGACAGCCTCAGCCTCTTCCTTCGCCTTTTCCTCCGCCTGACGCTCCAGCCGCTGCGCCTCGCCCTTTTCCTTTTCCGCAAGAAATTTTTTGACCGAAAACGCCAATCCGACAAGTACTGCGGCTGCTATTATGATCGGTATCAGACGCTTGACAGTTGATCCCTTTGTCTGCTCCGCTTTAGCCATTTTCTTCCTCCGTCCGAAGCCTGAACGCCTCAAGCCGATAGATCGGCAAGCCCTGCGACGAAAAACGCTCCTCGTATTCGGTAACTATATTCCCCTCAAAGCCCGAATTATGCAGATCGAGGGAAACGTTTTTTAGCCCCCAGCCGCTCTGCGAAAACTCGGCTAAGGAAAATTCGAAAAAGTGCATATTATCGGTCTTCTGATGTATCTCCCCGCCCGGAACAAGCAGCGTTTCGTACATTTTGAGAAATCTGCGGTGGGTCAGCCGGTGCGAAGCATAACTGTTTTTCGGGAACGGACAGCTGAAATTCAGATAGATAAGCTGCGCCGTATGCGGCGGGACATAGCAATCCAGATATTCGGCACCACCGCGCAGGAAACGCACGTTCGTTATCCCCTCCGCAATGGCGCGGGCGGCTGCGTCAACGATAACGTTGCTTGCCTTTTCGACGGCTAAGAAATTCTTCTGCGGCTCGCGCTTTGCCAACTCGCAGATGAACTGCCCCTTGCCGCAGCCGATCTCCATTTCAACGGGGTTGGCGTTTCCGAAAAGCCCTGCAATATCAAGCATACTTTCGGTGTCCTTAAAGGAATAATCGCGGTTTTCCCTGTCCATAAAGATTATCATATCCCCGCAGGCAGCAAGGCGTTCCTCAAGGTGTTTTTTTCTTCTCATTCTCATAATTGCTATCCTCATTTCCGTCTCGGGCAGCGTCTGCCGCTTTTTTATTTCTGCGGCGCACGGCGATATGATATACGATATTCACCGCGGCTGCCGTCGGAATAATTATCATCGACGAAGTAAGCACACGGTTGCGCTTTTGGTTATATTCATAGTTCAGTTCGGCGGAGATCAGCTCTTCTTCCGTGCGCTCCTCCGGCGGCTTGTATTCCCCTGCGATGTCGATAGGCTTCGGCGAAAGCGACAAACCGATAAGAGAAAAAACGCAGCCGATAATCATGAGCGTACATACTGTCGGTATTATTTTGAGCGGAGACCTCTTACGTCGTTTCAAGGGCTGTCACCTCTTTTTGCTCATCAGCTTTTTTAAACCGCCATGCTCGAAAAATTCCGTGTCGGAGGTCGCCGTGACCCATTCGGTGCAGGCACCGTCAAGCGGATTCGCCGACGGATAAATGTTTATCATTATCTCGCATTCGTTCTTTTCTTTGTATTTCGGCGTGAAACGGAAAATTATCTGCTTCGGCACGCTGTTCAAAAGCTCCTCTTCGGTGCGCGGAGTGTTCGAGAGCGATTCGGGGTCGGAGCATTCGGGAATGTGTATCTCGGGGCAAGGCAGCCGCAGGACTTTTCCGCCCTCTTTTTTCTCATATATTTCCGGCTTGCGCTTTATCGTGCGCGTGCCTGTGTTCACGGGGTATACAATATCTACCATATCGACTGTAAAGCTGCCGTTTTCCACCGCTTCACCCGAAAGCGTGAACATAACGCCCTTTTTGTCGGCGGCACCGTCGCTCTCAACGCTTATCGTGAATGTCAGACCGTCTATCATTACCGCGCCGCAGGAGGATTTCCGCAGCGCCACGCGGGTCTTGTCGCGCTTCTGTATTGCGCGGGAGATCATATTCCCGCCGAAATTCGCCTTCACAGCGCCACCTCCGTTCCGCCGAAGGGTCTTATCGAAAGGACGTAAACGCAGCCCTTGCCGAAGACCGTTTCCATGCGCCGTCTGAAATATCCGAGCTTGTCCTCAGGAACGAACGCCTGTATCGTTCCCGCGAATCCGCCGCCGTGTACGCGGCAGGCACCCTCGCCGCGAAGAACGTCCTCCGCCGTGAAAAGTGCCAGCGCCAGTCCCTGTTCGGCGGGGTGTGCTGACGAATAAATGTTTTGCAGATACTTGTACGAGCTGTTGCCGCTCTCGTTTACAAGCTCTAAAAAGCGCTTAATATCACGGGATCTAAGCGCCGCCGCCTGTTTCTCGACGCGCTCGTTTTCGTTGTAGAAGTGCATAGCGCGGAGTACCGCTCTGTCGCCAAACGCGGCACGAAGCTCGGGTATATGCGCGACTACTTCGGCGCGTCCGACCTCGCGCAGCGCGTTCTTTTTGAAGAACTGCGCAACGGCTTTCATCTCACCGGGAACGGCAGCGTAATCGGGCGTAAGGTCGGCGTGACTGCCTTTTGTATCGACGATACAGAGCCGGTAGCCGCTCGCGGAGAAGTCAAAATCGATCGTCTCGACTATCGGATTCACGGGGTCTTTAAAGTCGATAGTGATAAAGCTGCCGACGCTCGAAGCCATTTGATCCATAAGCCCGGAAGGCTTGCCGAAGAAGACGTTCTCGGCAAACTGCGCGATCTGCGCGGTATCTGTGGGCGATACCTTTGAATCGTTGTACAGACCGCTTATGATGCTGCCGACAAGCACCTCGAAAGCCGCAGAGGACGAAAGCCCCGAGCCTTTCAGCACATTTGAGGTCGTGCAGGCGGAGAACCCGCCGATCTTGTAGCCGCGTTTTTTCATTCCGGCGGCGACACCGCGTATCAGCGCGGCGGAAGTGCCGTCCTCGTCGTCGGCAACGTCAAGGTCAGAGGTATCCACGGCATCCATTGGGAATCCCTGTGATTTTATTCGGATAATGCCATTATTAGTAGGTTTTACCGCCGCTATTACGTCAAGCGAGACAGCCGCCGCCAGCACCTTGCCGCAGTTATGATCGGTATGATTGCCGCCGATCTCGGTTCTGCCGGGTGCGGAAAAGAATCTCTGCGGCTCCGCGCCAAACATTGTCCGAAATTCTGCGGCGAGTGCGGCGTAACGTTCAGACTGTTGTAAAGCGCTGTCCTCGCCGTAAATTTCTTTAAGCTCGTGGATCATGTATCAACTTCCTCCATAATGTATATTATTTTTAATCAGATATGCCGGACAAACGAAAAATAAATATGACTTTGACAAACAAAGCCCCCAAAAAACGCAAAACAAGGGGCAGACACGGGCGCTGGATCCCGTGCCTGTCTCGCCGACGGCTTTTCTGATTGCCTTTTTATACTATTTCTCGACCGACGAAAGATAATCAATAAACTGCTTCGCAACTCTCGGCGAACGCCCCGCCCTTGACAGCGCGAACTGCTCCGCCCGTTTATGCAGCTCCTCCTCCGGCACGGTCAGCCCCGCACGCCCCGCAAGCTCCCTACCATGAAGATGAACCCCGATGTGAAGGATTTGTTCGATTTCAAGTTTGAGGATTTCGAACTTGTCGATTACGACCCGTGGCCAACAATTAAAGCTCCTATTGCTGTGTAATTTTACACCTCGCATTTCACATTCCGCATTATGTTAGTCTCTGCTATTGTCGCCGTCTCTGAAAACAACGTCATCGGTCGTGACGGGCACCTGCCTTGGCACCTATCCGCTGACTTGAAGCGTTTTAAGGCCATAACTACCGGTCATTCTATTATTTTAGGCCGCAAGAATTACGATGATATCGGACGTCCCTTGCCGAACCGTACCAATTACGTGCTGACTCGTCAGGAAAACTTTCAGGCTCCAGGGTGCATCGTGTGTTCTTCTTTGGAGGCGGCGCTTGCGAAGGCAGAGGCTGCAGGGGAGACGGAGTGCTTTATCATTGGTGGAGCGGCCGTCTATCGCGAGGCTATGCCCAAGGTGAAGAAACTTTACCTGACTAAGGTGCTTTCTAATGTAGAGGGCGACGTATTCTTTCCGGAATGGGGGGATGGCTGGCGCAAGGTCAGCGAAGAAAAGTTCCCCTCTGACGAGAAGAATGATTTTGAGACGTTGTTCCAGGTGTGGGAGCGTGACTAGCTTTTGATGGGGGTAGTCTATGATTGAGTTCAACGAGTTCTACAAGTTGGCCGCGGCGCTGGGTATCGGCTTCATCATCGGTATGCAGCGCGAAAAGTCCTACTCCGAAAGCGCCAGCCGACACCCGGCGGGCGTGCGCACCTTCTCTATCATAAGTCTCTGTGGCGCCTTGGCCTCGTTCCTTGCGGAACTCATGAATTCTGTGGCCCCCTTCATTACGGGGTTCGTTGTGGTTGGACTTCTGCTGGTGGCAAGCCATGTGGCTCACGGCTTTGTGAACAAGGAAGAGGATGGCCTTACCACCAGTTTCGCTCTGATTGTAGTGTATTTCTTGGGTGCCCTCTGCTGGTACAACCGGCTGCTGGAATCCTGCATACTCATGATTGTCATCGTGTGGCTATTGACCCTGAAACGGCAACTTCATGAGTTCGCTTCCCGCATTTCTACCGAAGACATTATCGCCACGGTGAAGTTTGCGGTCATTTCCTTGATGATTCTGCCCTTCTTGCCCAACCAGGCATACGGACCGGCGGGTCTTGAGGTTCTGAATCCCCATACCATTTGGCTGTTCGTGGTTTTTATCAGCGGTATCGGCTTTGTTGGTTATATCTTGATTAAGCTGGTGGGGCCCGGGAAGGGTATCTGGCTTACGGGACTTCTGGGTGGGCTTGCCAGCAGTACCGCCCTGACGCTGAACCTCTCGGGCCGTAGTCGCGAGAACGAGGACTATGCCGGTAACTTTACGCTGGGAATCGTGCTCAGCTGGGCGGTAATGTACGTGCGGTTGTACTTGATCTGTGTGGTGCTGGTTCCTGGGCTTGCCAAGCCTCTGGCGCTCCCGTTGCTGTTGCCTGCGGTGCCGGCCCTGTTTTACGCTCTGTACCTGAAGGTCAGGGAGAATATGGACCATAAGGCCAAAACCAGTACTTTTAATAACCCCTTCAATCTGCTCCCGGCAATCAAGTTTGGCATTGTGTTCACGGCGGTGATGTTCGTGGCCAATGCGGCTCGGGTCTATCTGGGCCAGGGAGCCCTTATGGCCTGCAGTTTTTTGGGCGGTGCCGCCGAGATGGATGCTGTGGCCTTCTCTCTCCTGGACATGAGTATGAAATCGGCCTTGCCTGTCAGGGAACTGGTGCTGGCG
>CACYSH010000124.1 GCA_902776945.1 uncultured Ruminococcus sp. | reverse complement strand
AAGTTCACCGTAATTACCGATCTTGAGGGAAACAAGACCGCTGTGCTTTGCGCGGGTAAATCGCTGCGGCAGGCACTTACGGCAGGGGAGGGGATAGTCTGAACGATATTCCCAAGATACAGCGCAGGTACGGTGACTGTGATGTTACCCTCACTTTTAAGGAAGAAGCCTTGGACATAAAAGATAAGGTTCTGTGGCTCATGCTGGAAAACTATAAGGCACGAATTGAGCAGGAGGCTCTTGAAGCAGCCGCGGCGGGAGACACGGAAGATAAAGCGGTCGGCTGAGAATATTGTTTTCAAGGCTGACAGAAAGATGAAGAAATATCGGAGGAAGAAATATAATGGTATTGGACGCAAGCAAATTTATTCCCGCGGAGGCGATAGAGAAGCTGCCCGCTTTTGACGACAAGTGCATTGATCTGGTGGTCACGGCACCTCCGGGATTCGCCGAAAAGGGGAAGGAGAATAAATACGGCACCTCCTATTCATGGGAAACTTTCGATGATTACATCGACTACATGGATAAAGTGTTCACCGAGGTATATCGTATGTTGAAGAATCAGCGTTACTGCGTGGTAATGACCGGCGATCACGAAATGGTCTGCAGTGGGGATAGAGAAAAAGTGAAGAAATATCCGCTCACGGCATATTACACGCTGCTGCTCGAATCCGTCGGATTTACATACGTCGGAGAGTATATATGGGACAATTGCGGCAAAAGAAGGAAATCGGGTATTAAAGAGATACCTCACTATCCGTTCACAGTCATGCCGAAGCAGTCTTGCGACCATATCCTTATATTTAAAAAGCAGGAACATAATACAACCCCTATATACACAAGAAACGGCTTGAAAAACTGGATGTGCGACGCTCCCGAATGTCCCGGCAGAAGTGAAAACGGTTTGGGAAAGGTTTATACCGAACGCAGCATTCTGCTTAATGATACGAGGCGCGATGAAAACATCATACCTCTTGATATGCTCCGGAAGTGGCGCGGGAATATAGTGAAAGCCGAGAAGAGAGTCAAGGAAGGGAACAGTTCCGGAAGCCGCAGGTATCTTCCCGAGGAAGTGATTGAAATGGCTGTACGATATTATAGCGGTGTCGGGGATTATGTTCTTGACCCGTTCGCGAGAAAGGGGATGACTATATTCACAACGATAGCACTTGGTAGACATTTTCTTTGCATGGAGAACGATGAAAACGACCTAAAAGAGTTCTTCGGAAAAGTGAGCCGGCTGAAAAATGATGTGGAAATGCGGCTGTCGGAAAAGGAAACAGCCGACCGCTAAAGATCGGCTGTATGATAAACAATAGTAAACGACAAAAATAATTCGACAATCATGAGCACAAAGAACGCAATTGAGCGTTTGGAACACTCCACCGAGAAAATGCTTTATCAACAGTTAATTTGAGTGAAGCAAGAGAGTTAAAGAAAGTGTTGTGAGTGTTCTCACGGCGAGTGATACGCCATACCTGTTCTATCGGATTAAGGTCAGGCGAATACGGCGGAAGCATTACAAAAACGACACTTTCACGAATATCTGCATATTCATCTCTGTTTTCAGTTACTACGAGTCTGTACATCTTCTTATGCCAAGGAGCATTATCCATTACAACAGCGTACTTCTTCCCGGCAGGAACAGGCGAAGCTTTTAAAAACGCTCTTATAGATTCAATCGTTGTAAGATAATTGAATTTTTCGGGTGAGTCTGTAAAGAGTGTACCGTTTTCAGGGATAACAAATCCGCTATATGATATCTTACTCCTGCCCGGAAATGATTTTACTTTGGGCTTACTGCCTGTTTTGTACCAACCGGATGTTATGGTCGTTTGTATCTGAAAATGAACCTCATCCTGATAAACGAGAATACGATCATCAGAGCCTTTGATTATTTCTCTCTTTTTTTAAATTCTTTGCGTGCATCCGTATCCTCGTATCCTTTGCTCGGGAAAGACTGTGGACGTATTTTGGAATATCCCAGTTCATGAAGCAGCCGTTGACATTGGCGAATACCGAGTTCGATACGGTACTGTTCCTTTATATAATTAGACAGAGCCGGACCGTCCCAGATTTTATAGCCATAGTCAGACGGGTTTTGCTGAAGAACACCATCTATTTCAGCTTTTTGTGCATTACTGAGTTTCGAGGGACGTCCATTTTGTTTAACTATTTTTAAAGCATCAAAGCCATGTTCATCAACAGTCTTTACCCAGCCACTAACAGTTGATCTCGATACTCCGGCAATCTCAGCGACACGAGCAGCAGACATACCGTTAAGCACGAAATTTACAGAAAAAACTCTGAAATAATACCTTGTATCATCTTTGCCGAGCATTATTTCTTTGCCTATTTTAAGCAGATCGGAGGGATTGCTTTTATAGTTTCTTCTATTCATAGATATCACCTCTATGAATAGTATATCACTTTATCCAAAAAGTGTCAATGTGGATTTATTTATGTCGTTTACTAAAGTTATTGGGCATGGATACTTCCAAGCTCGGTATAGATTACCCCGCGCCTGCCCCTGTCCGACCTCATCAGCGAAAACTCTTTCACGGTGAAGCTGACGTCGGGGATAGTGACCTGCGGTATCTCGGATTTGCTCGGCTCCCGTATCAGCGTGATGTGCGGGGAGAACTTCTTTCTGTCAAAAGGTATATCTGCGGAGGAAAGACAATGTCTTACCTTCGCGGCGCACGCTTTCAGTTCTTCGGAGGCGGAAAGCCCCGCCCACCAAAGACCTTCAAAGCTGCCGATACCTTTTAAACGAAGCTCAAACGGAGCGAATTTCACGTTTGAAAGTGCTTCGAGCACTATGTCCGGGTCGCTGTATTCTCCGATGAAAGCAAGCGTCATGTGCAGATTCTCGGGCTTTGAATAGTTGCCTCGGATATGGTGTTCTTTTAGCTGCTCCTGAACGGAGATCAGCGCGTCTTTCATGGGTTGGTCAAAATTGATCGAAATAAATAGTCTCATGGGGTATTTATGCAGCTATCTCAAAATTGTTAGTGAACTGCTCTTGGGTAAGTCTGACCTGTCCGCCGTCCGTCCAATCCGCGAATATCTGCCCGAACTCGTCAACATAAACGACGGTCGCGGTAGAGCCGACGGGATTCTTTCCGTCAAGGTCTTTTACGAGCCTGATCTTAGTTCCGGCGCTTATCTTCTCCATTGTAATGCCTCCAAAAAGTGATTTGCTGTGGCACACAGCTTCTCTATTATACTACTTTTTGCCGGAGGTGTCAAGTATGGAAAAAGTCATTCATGGTCGTTATAGTTTATCAGATTAGCTTCCTTTTGGGTGAACAGCTGATAAAGCTATTCAATATAGCTTATGAATCCGATTTCCCTTTATAAGTAATTCAAGGCACTGTTGTATTTCGCCTTTATCTGTTAGTATAGTAATAATATGTATGTTTCCGAGCGAAGCGAATTCTTTTTCTTCGATATTAATTATTGTCCCGACACCTTCGCTCTCGATCTCTACTTTGTCCCCGATGTTATATTCGCCGGCTTTTGTTTCTTTATTTTCAAAAGTTTTTTTCTTGATAACGGCGGCGGTCAGTTCGTTCAGGTGCGCTGACGTTTTCTTCGGGAATACTTCGTCAATGAAAGTAGATCGGCTGCTTTTGCAGCGGAACATGAAAAGAGAGTTCTTGGCTCTTGTCATGGCAACATAGAATAAGCGACGCTCTTCCATATATTCTGCGCATTTTTTTGGTGGTTCTTTCGGAAGTGTTCCGTCAAATACATCGAGCAGATAGACGGTATCGTATTCAAGCCCCTTTGCGGAATGAATGGTAGAGAGTACGATTTTGCTGTTTTGGTCGGTGTTTGCCTGAATAAGAGAAGGGAGCTTATCAAGTCTTGAAAGGAACTTGCCTATATCGGGCTCGGAAGCGGCGATGGATTTAAGTATATCAACCTTACCGGAGTCGATATTTTTATCTTCGAGATATTCGCGGTATCCTTTGTTGTATATTTTTGAGATAGCGTCATAAGCAGATAATTGTTTCAGACTTTCAAACAGATGTGAAAAGGAGTATGCTTTTCTTTGCCAAGATATAAAGTCCTTAGTATTTTCGATAAGCGCCTCAAAGACGTTCTTTTTCTTGTGCTTCACAATTTTGCAGGTGAACTGCGCCGGTCCTTTTTTGAAACCGTAGCCGAGTTTGTAGTATATCTGCATGAAAGCATCGGTATCATACGGATCGACTATCAGTTTAAGGAAAGAGCGTATATCTTTTACGGTCTGATGTTCAAAAAACTGTGTTAGGGGGTGGTCGTTCTCTTTTCGTATGTCTTTGTTTATTGCAAACGTAATGTTCTTGCGGATAAGCATATCCGCAAGCGGGATAGCAGAGTCGTTGTTCCTGTAAAGAACAGCGGCTTCCGTTTGCTGTTCCTCGAACGTGTTGGCGAGGAATGAGAACTGCTCCTCACAGCGATTGATCGGTATTAGTACGACAGGCTGACCTTCACCCCGGGCGGATACAATGTGCTTTTTGTATCTTCCTGTGTTTTTTTCAATGAATATATCAGCTTTATCGGTTATATCCTGAGTAGAACGGTAATTGATGTCGAGGTGATAAATGAAGGGATTTATATAATCATTTTTGAAGTTCAGCATGGCGTCGGGATAAGCCCCGCGGAAGGCGTAAATGCTCTGATCGTCGTCTCCGACCATGAAGATGTTATTGTATTTCCTTGCAAGCAGCTGAATCATTTTGTGCTGTAATTGAGAGGTGTCCTGAACTTCGTCAACACAGATGTACGGGTACATATCCTGAATCATGTTCAACAGCGGCGGCGTATTGCTGATCGCCATGAAAGCATATCTGACCTGATCGGTATAATCCATGATCCTGGCGTTTACCATTTCACGGTCGTAGGCTTCAAACATTTTCTTCATGTCAACATCAATGCCCTTGATGTTTTGAATTTCATCGGTTTTAAGCATGAGATTTTTAATTCGTTCGATATTTGTTCCTATATCCTGGATAACGGATTCGCTTACGAATTTCTCTTCTGTCTGCTCTTTATACAGCTTGATAATAATGCCTCTTCGTTTTGTTTCATTGATCTCAAAAATAGGAGTGTTCCTGCTTTTGCTGCGTATCAGCAGTATTTTGTATGAAAGGCTGTTGATCGTGTGGAAATTGACCTTGTCAGCTATCTTGGTGCCGAATACAGCGGCGCACCTTTTTCGCATATCTTCGGTGGCGGCTTTGGTGTAGGTAATAGCGAGGATTTTTTCGGGCGGTATATGCTTGCAAAGCACCATATATCCTATACGGACGATAAGCAACGTTGTTTTGCCGCTGCCGGGAACTGCAAGAACGAGAGAGGCTTCGCTCACCGATCTTACGGCTCGTTTCTGTTGATCATTCAACATTAGTTTGTACCTGCTGCAAAAATCGTCGAACAGCTTATCTTCGTTTTTATCGGGCAATTCGGGCGGAGGACATTTGCCGTTAATCAGCCCGACGTATTGCTCGAATTCCGTTTCGCTGTACCATTTAAGAAAATCGAATCTGTTCCCGCAAATATCCGTGATCTTTACTATGCTTTGCTCATCTTTTATGCGGAGCTGAAAGAATATCTCCGTCTGTTGGTCAAGAAGATCGACGTCCTCAAAAGTTTTGGGTGCTTTTGAAAAGATAAGCTCGCCGTAGTCCTTTATCTCGATCTCGTTTTGAGAAAGCTGTTCTGTGTAGTCAAAAAGCCATACGGTCTTGTAACCGAAAGAATCATAAAATCTGATGAATTTTTGCAGATTTGCCGACGAAATGGGGCTGTGCTGAAAAACGATGACAGTTCTGCCGGTCAGTACGTCTGCGCGGTGAATCTCGCCCTCGTGTTTCAGAATTATCTCCTGATTTTCTTTCGGAAAGCGGCTTTGCCAGTCATAATGCCACTCGGAAGTATCATACAGCGGATACCAGGTGTCGGTGCATTTTGAACCGGGTTTGTGAGCAAAATGGTGGCGGCGAATCTCTCCTTTTTTCGTTATGAGAAGCCCCTTGCAGCTTGGGCAGTAATACTGCTCCTGCGGGACTGCTTCGTCAATGAATATTCGGTTGTTATTGGAATTGTACGCTATCAGCACTTGTGCTCACCGCTTTCATAAAATATATTTTATGCTCACTCCGCAGCGAGATCAATAAATGTCGGCTCATGTCCCGCTGCCTTGATGTATTTCAGCATATTGTCGCGGGTCAGGCGCAAAGTTGAGGTGGATATGCCGGGGTGTCCGCTGATATATTCGTCCTTCATCAGGTCTTTGTCGATAACGACCCTTACGTCGATCTCCGTATCGAATATAAGCTCCAGTGCGGAGACAGAGCCGGGGGTGGTATGAAGATATTCCATCAGCTTGTCCGCGTCCCCGAATGAAAGCCTTGCACAGTTCAGCTGCGCGGTCAGATTCTTTGTCTTGAACGGCTTATCTCCGGGCATCATCAGCATATAGAACTGTGTTTTCTGTCTGTTGCAGAGAAATAGGTTTTTGCATATCTTAGCTCTGAGCACCGCCTCGACCGCAAGGCAGTCCTCCATAGTGTCGGCGTGCTCGTGGTCTACGCGGGCATAGCTAATCCCGAGCTGATCGAGCTTATCAAATATAGCTTCCTCGACTGCCGAACGCTTTTCGGTCGGACGTCCCGTGTAAAGAGTTTTATCTATTGTCATAGCTTATCCAGCGCCTCCGATACTTTTGAATAGTCAACTGCTTTTCTTGCCCTTGCACTTTTGAGAAGGCTTGCTTCTTTTTCGTTGTCGCCATCTTCTCTTGCGCACCTTATCAGAAAAATGATCAGCTCGGTCTGATCGTCCTTGCATTTCTTCAATCCGAGTTCGGCGATTTCTACTGCTTTTTTCCTATCTCTGTTCTTGTAATAATCAATGACTTCCATGTAAGGTGCTTCGTTTTTATACAGACGATTTTCAACATAAGCAATATATTTATCAAGCCTTCCGCACTCTTTATAGAGAAGCGCTCCGTCCTTTTTCATGTAATCCGAGCCTGTCTTGAATATCATATCCGCTATTTCGATCTTTTCCTCCGTTGTTAGCATTAATGCGTGAAAAAGATCCTCCAGCGGGTCGTAAACGCCGAATTCATCATAATATTCGCCCTCAACGATGCTTTCAATAACGCTTCGTCTTATATGCCACGGCTCACTTCTAAGTCTGCCGCTTTTTATCATGTCCTCGCATATCTCCCAAATGTCGGATATTTCTATCTGATCGTCAATGTACGGCTCATATTTCAAAGTCTCTATCAGCCGCATGATCTCTGCCCACTGTTCTTCGAGATATGTTTTTTGGGGTGCTGATTTTATTGCGGCAATATCCGCTTTCAGGTATTCAAGAAGTTCTTCTTTCATTTCAAGTGAAAGAGTATCGAGCATTTCGTATATATCCGGTCTTTTTTTGAACATAGCTGATCCTCCGAAATTTCTTTCGATCAAGTGATAATGATTAGATGAAAAGATTATTATGATTTTCTCCCTTTACCGCGGTTAGGACGTATCCTCGACCTCCGCAGCTTGTCCCGAAGATCATCGGGCAGAATATCCGTTTCCATGACTTTATCATAAAGCTCTTTCGGCATAGTTGCAAGCTGTTCCTCACTCATATTGCGAACAGCGTCGCATATTTCTTCAAGCATTTCCTGTGCGGCAATTTCATCGTCAAGCTCATCTGAAGTGTTGTCAAGAATTTGGTTTATATAGTAGCCGCGATACTGTTCAAAGGCTTCAAATTCTTTCACTCGTGTGAGTTTTATCCCGTTGATATAGCAGAAGTTTCCAAGCAGACTTTCCGTTCTTTCATCGACGACCCTGATCTCTTCGGGAACAAATCCGTCCTGCTCAAAATCGTGGATAACCGCTTCGAGCATGGCTTTGCAGTTTCTTTCATAACCGGCGTACATATCGGTGTAGAAGAATTCGCCGTCCTTATCCAAATCAACTGCCATAAAAGCAACGCCATACGGTACGGCAGACCTCACGGTTCCTGTGATCTCTTCGGCAGGCGCGGGCGCATACACCACATCACATTCATATACTCCCTTGTTTGGGAGCTTTTTCTTGTATTTCCTTGCTTTTGGCGCGGGATAGTTAAGCTCGGATAGTGGCGGATATTCTGTTTCTTTGACATCGTTGACGTCTTTTGCGTTGTAATCAAACAACGGCATGGTCTTTTCTTTGCCGAACCCGAGTGCGCTTTTGTCGCTGTGTTCCAATATCGAAGAAAGCGTTACTGCGGCGTTCAGCGCTTCTTCAAGATATTTACCAGCGCTTCTTCAAGATATTTACGCTCAAAGTCGATAACGATGACAAACGTGAAGTAGCCGGCAATATCTCTTGACATAGACGGATAGGCGTTTTTCCCTCGCATGGAGATGCCGTTTTTCTCGGCATATATCCGAGCTAATTCGGCTGAACTTGGGTCGATCATATCTTCGTCGGCAAAGGAACAGCTGATGTGATCCTGCAAGCAGAGATACTCCATGTATTCCTTCGGCGAACCCTCGCCCGCGTTGTGCGGTTTCAGGTATTCGTAAAGACCGTAGGGTGTGTCCATTACAACAAACATCGGCGGCTCGTCTGCCGATACGGAGCAATAGCATATCTCGCCGTCCGACATTTTTACCGCAAATACATCTTCCTTATTCAGCTTCGTCCAAAGTTCTGTATCTCTGAACCTGAAAGCGGCGGCATAAAGGCTGTCGGGGTATGGCTCGATCTTGACGCTCACATCATAATCGTCGATGTCGGAGTCTTCATCATAATCGGGATACTGTTCGGGAGCTTCACCAACGGAGCGCACTATCTCCGTGTCCTCGCAAACGCCGTCAATGACTTTCAGCACCTTGCAGCTGAACCACCACTCATCGCCGAAGTCAAAAAGATAGAGGAACTTCTTGTTCTTTTCAAGCCCGACCTGTGCGAGCTTGAATTTTGTGGTATCTCGCGCTCCGCCTTCCGGTTGCAAGGAATATTCTTCATTGCGACTCCAGCGCTTGTTGTCCATGAAGAATGCGTGGAGGTGGTCATTATCGAAATCGAATGCCGAAAGTATAGCTTGCGATAATTCGTCGAGCGTCTTGTTCGAGGCTATCTTTATGTGACGGTAACAGCCTTTTTAGCCGGCTTCAGGCTCCTGATGCCTGTGCCCCTTGGTCTGATCTTATACGTTACTTTGGTTGTTCCTTTGTAGTCTCCCTTGCCTTTTATGGTTACGGTATATGAGCCGACATTCTTAGGCGATGCTTTTGAGAATTTGACTGTATAGTCAACTCCCTCTGTCAGAAGTCTTCCGCCGATAGTCTTGATGGCAGGTTTTCTGACCTTGCCGTTATAATTGAATGACGTTACCGACAAAACGACTTTTGCGTCCTCTATACTGATTGGTTCCTGTGGCTGTGGCGGAGTTGTGTTCTCCTTCCACTGCGCTGTGACT
>CACYSH010000123.1 GCA_902776945.1 uncultured Ruminococcus sp. | reverse complement strand
TATGAAGATAGAACCATCAACAACATTATTGCTAGATTTACCGTACCAGAATAGAGCTCCTCCATCTTGGTCTGCTACATTATTTGTAAAGTTTGAGTTAAGTACATTAGAATGTGAACCGGTAGCATATACTGCTCCACCGTCCCAGGAAGTATGGCCATTTTCAAATGAGGAATTAATTACATCACAATAACTACCTTCAAGGTAAATCATTCCTCCTCTATATGCATTGGAGTTATTAAATTTAGATCCTATGATAGAAGCATCATTACCTTTAATATATATTGCACCACCTAAATTACTTTTAGTGAAAGAAGATCCGGATTTTGCAACAGTATTGCTGAATGCTGAATTTTCAATAGTTGCATACCTACCTTCAATATATACTGCACCACCAGAAAGGGTTGCATTGTTCATTGATATATCAGAATTATTAATAACAGCATTTACCCCTTTAATGTAAATCGCTCCACCATGAGTAGATACAAAAGTACGAGTAATAGTAACATTATCAACAACAGCATCACGGCTGCACCCGAACATCTTCTCGAAATGATCGCCCTTATATCTCCCCGACTGGAAAATAAACCTGAAAAGATTCCCCTCTTCCTTCGAGAATTTCAGATAGCGCCTGCAAAGCTCTGTAAGCGCGGGCTGCTCTTCTTTATTCTCTCCTACAAGATAATTTTCATAATATTCGGTCGCAAGGTCGTAAATCTCAGCTTTAAGGTCTTCAACTGTCTTGAAATGATACATAACAGGCTGTGTGGAACAACCGATCTCATTAGCGACTTTTCTTACGTTTATATCGTCAACACCCGATCTGCGCACTACGGCAAAAGCCGCGTCAACGATCATTTCTCTGGTTATCCTTGCCTTTGGTGGCATAATAAACACTTCCTTTTCTCTGAATATAGAGCCAAGCCGCCCTTTATTAAATCGTTTTCAGACGGCTTTTTTGTATTACAGTAAATGTATTACAAAAACTATTATAACACACTTTTTGTTTTAAATCAACCGTCTATAAGTATTTTCGTAAAAGATACACAATCATAACAGCTGATTTTTAGATACTATAACGAATTATTAAGAGCAAAAATCAGCAAAATAAAACTTTTATTTCCATAATAATCATATACAGGTACGCAAAACAACGACCTTGACCGCCTGCGGCAATTTGTAAAAAAATATTTCCAAAATATGTTGCAATTTATAAGAAAGTGTGGTATAATAGGTATATACGCTTTAATACTTAAAAGGAGATATGTTAAAATGATTTTTCAGAAGGATATTGAGACCATGCAGCGCTCCGAGATCGAGAGCTTGCAGCTCGAAAGACTTACGAAGCTCGTGAAATACTGCTACGACAATGTACCGTTCTATCACAAGCGCTTTGACGAGGCGGGCGTTTCCCCCGACGACATCAAGAGCCTCAAGGACATTGAGCGCATTCCTTTCACTACGAAAGCCGACCTGCGCGACAATTATCCTTTCGGGCTTTTCGCCGTTCCCAACAAGAAGATAACAAGGATACACGCTTCATCGGGAACGACAGGCAAGCCCACCGTCGTTGGCTACACAAAGAACGACCTCGAAAACTGGAGCGACTGCGTTGCCCGTGTGGCAATGGCGGCGGGCGCTTCGGACGAGTCTATCGTGCAGATATGCTTCGGCTACGGTCTGTTCACGGGCGCTCTCGGACTGCACTACGGTCTTGAAAAGATCGGCGCGACCGTTGTTCCCAATTCGAGCGGCAACACCGAAAAGACCCTTATGATGATGCAGGACTTCGGCACAACCGCCGTTGTCGCTACGCCCTCCTACGCGCAGTACATGGGCGAGCTTGCAAAGGAAAAGGGTATTTTGCAGAATATCCACTTAAAACACGGCATTTTAGGCTCCGAAGGCTGCACTATCGAAATGAGAAACGCCATTGAAGCCACAACAGGTATGTTCGTTACCGATAACTACGGCATGAGCGAGCTTGGAGGTCCCGGCGTTTCTGGCGAGTGTGAGTTCCGCGATGGTCTGCACATCAACGAAGACCACTTCCTCTGCGAGATAATCGACCCCGCAACGGGCGAAGTTCTCCCCGCAGGCAGCGAGGGCGAGCTTGTTGTCACCACGCTCACTAAGGAGGGTATGCCTGTTCTGCGCTACCGCACAAGGGACATCACAAGCATCAATTATGAAAAGTGCCGCTGCGGAAGGACATTCGCGAGAATGGCAAAGACCAAAGGTCGTTCGGACGATATGCTTAAAATACGCGGCGTGAATGTGTTCCCCTCGCAGATCGAATCGGTGCTTATGGGCTTCCCCGAGATAGCGCCGCACTATCAGCTTGTACTGACGAGAGAGAATTTCGCCGATCATCTGGAGATAAAGGTCGAGCTTAACGAGGAAGTGCGTTCGCTGCTTGATGATTATGCAAAGCTCCAGGAGCTGCACGGAAAGATCACTCATGAGCTGCGTGTGGTACTGGGTATTGCTACCAAACTGACGATAGTTGATTTCAATACTCTTGAACGTTTCCAGGGCAAAGCAAAGCGTATTGTTGACCTGCGCAACGAGGGTAAATAATAAATACAAATACATCGAATAATCAACCGAAAGGAAATGATAATCATGATAAAGAAGATAGCGGTCATCAAGGGCGACGGTATTGGACCCGAGATCGTGACCGAAGCTATGAAAGTTCTCGACAAGGTTGCCGAGAAATACGGACACAGATTTGATTACACACAGCTGCTTATGGGCGGCGCTTCGATAGACGCTAACGGCGTGCCGCTCACCGACGAGACCATAGCCGCCTGCAAGGCAAGCGACGCGGTGCTTATGGGAAGTATCGGCGGCGACACAAACACCTCGCCCTGGTACAAGCTGCCCGCAAATCTCCGTCCGGAGGCGGGTCTGCTCGGTATCCGCAAGGCGCTGGGGCTTTTTGCAAATCTCCGTCCCTGCCTGCTTTACAAGCAGCTCGCGGGAGCCTGCCCACTTAAAGAATCTATCGCGGCAAAGGGCTTTGATATGCTCATCATGCGCGAGCTGACGGGCGGTCTGTACTTCGGCGAGAGAAAGACCGAAGAGATAAACGGCGTTATGACCGCCATTGACACGCTTACCTACACCGAAGCCGAAATTCGCCGCATCGCTGTAAAGGCTTTCGAGGTCGCCATGAAGCGCCGCAAGAAGGTAACAAGCGTTGACAAGGCGAACGTGCTTGATTCCTCGCGCCTCTGGAGAAAGGTCGTAAACGAGGTCGCTAAAGAATATCCCGAAGTAACGCTCGAACATATGCTCGTTGATAATTCGGCTATGCAGCTCGTTAAAGACCCCGCGCAGTTTGACGTTATGGTTACGGAAAATATGTTCGGCGACATTCTTTCCGACGAAGCCTCGATGATAACAGGCTCTATCGGTATGCTGCCGTCGGCAAGCATGAACGAGACCAAGTTCGGTCTGTATGAGCCGTCGGGCGGTTCGGCTCCCGATATTGCGGGGCAGGACAAGGCGAATCCGATCGCGACTATTCTTTCCGCCGCGATGATGCTGCGTTATTCGTTCGACATGACCGACGAAGCCGACGCGGTTGAAACCGCTGTTGAAGCGGTTCTCGATCAGGGCTATCGCACGGGCGACATCATGTCGGAAGGCTGCACGAAGGTTGGCTGTGCCGAAATGGGAAGCCTTATTGCCGCGAATATCTGAAAATAAGCGTTAAGGACGGACACCGGATCCAGCGCCGGTGCGCTGGCGAGGGTTCTTAGGGGCGAGAAGCCCCTAAGCGGGGTATGGGGCAGCGCCCCATTTGCGCCGCAGGCGCAACCACGCAAAGCCCATAAATCCGCAAAAGCCCCGAAAATACGCAGAGATGAACGGTCAAAATTAAAATCGGCAAATTAAAGCAATTCTTACAAAAACGCACAGGCGATAAAATCAGCCGAACAGGGCGGAAACAAGAAAATTGCCGATTTTAATTTGCGAAAGAGCGGAGCGATTTTCGCAAAGAGTTTGCGCGAAGGTTAATAATCCGCAAAGGTCGAAAATTTGCGGAGCAAGCCACCGCCCTACAAAGTGTGTTATGTAGCCCCGCAAAACCGCGATTTTACCGTTTTGTACAATTCGCCGAAAACGCTGATTTATAGTACCGATAACAAAACGCCGTCCGCAGTTTGCTTGCGGACGGTGTTATGATATATAAAGGAGGAAAATTATGGGTCTGTCAGACTTATTCAAAAAGAAAGAAGCTCCTGCAACGGCAGCACCGAAGGTCAATCTGACCAAGAATCCCGAGCTTAACAAGAAAATCTCGCTGCGCAAGGAGATAGTCGTCAGCGAGGTAAAACGGCAGAATATCGCCGTGAACGCCGCAAGGGTGGTCTTTGTACTCGATCACTCCGGCTCGATGCGCACGATGTACAATAACGGCACCGTGCAGGAGATCCTCGAACGTATATTCCCTGTCGCCATGTATTTTGACGACAACGCCGAAATGGAATTTTACTGGTTCGACAACGCTTTCAAGGAGCTTACGCCCGTGAATTACGATACTATCGACGGCTATGTGGAAGATGTGATACTCTCCAAAAAGGAACATTACGGCGGCACCTGCTACGCGCCGATAATGCGCGAAATAACCGATCGCTACACCAAGCGCGAGCCGTCGCGGGTGCCGACCTTCGTTATTTTCATCACCGACGGCAACAACTCCGACAAAAAAGCCGCTAAGGAAGTGCTTACGGAAGCATCGAGGTTCAATATTTTCTGGAAATTTGTTGGCATTGGCGACGAAAAGTTTGATTTTCTGCAAAAGCTCGACGACCTGACCGGGCGATTCATCGACAACGCGAATTTTATCTGCGTGAACAATATTTCCTCGATAGACGACAAAAAGCTCTATGAAGGACTGCTGACCGAATACGGCGACTGGCTCGGGCTTTGCCGTAAAAACGGGATAGCGGTACAATAACGGCAGTCAGCGACGGCGGGAAACGACTGCCGCGCCTGCGGCAAGCGCCGAGACAAACGCCGTCAGCGGCAAAGCGCCGCCTGTCGCGGAAGGTCTTTCGGCTGTGCCGCCGCCGGAGGGCGGTTCGCTTGCGGCGGCATTCTGCTTTTCGGTCTGCGGCAGAGCGGCAGGGCTTTCATCGGCGGGCGCGGGCGCGTAAACCGTCTCCTCCGATGAAGATATGTCTGCGGGCGGTTCGCTGACGATCGGCTCTTGCGGGGGAACGTCGGCGGCGCTGTCCGCATCGGCCGGCGCGGCGGAAACGCTTTTCTCCTGCGGCGCATTGCTTTCGCGGACGGTCTCTGACGAATCGGCGGACGTTTGTTCGACCGAAGGTGAAACAGCTTTTGCGGAAATATCTGCCTTATCAAGCGCGACCGTAAGTTTGCCGCGAGATACCGAACAGGCTACGTCGTCGCCCGCGAAATTAAAGAAATCCCCCTCGTCCTCCGACGGAACGAGCGTGAAATCATAGCTGACGGCAGCGCTTTTCGGCACGAATAAGGCGGTGAAGGCGGTACCCTCCGCCGTAATGTCGCCGCCGAAGCAGTTCACCGTAAGCCTGCCCGCCTTGTCGTCGGAAACGGTCAACCTGCCGAAAATACCTTCCTCAACGCCCGAAAATTCTACCGCGCCGCTGTCGTAGCAGAGAACAAGCACCCACGACTGCACGCCCGGATTTTTCTCCGCCGCGACCGTGACCGGGATAACCCCGTCCGACCTGATCGCCGCGTTTTCCGCGAGAGAGAAAATAAGCCCTTCGTCGGCGGCAGCTGTCAGACAAGGCATAAGCATCATCGCCGCAGCTGCCGAAATAAGTGTTTTGTTTGCAGCAAACATTTTTATCACCCCATAAAAAGCGGATACGCCCGAAACTGCGTATCCGCGTTTTTCATAAATAAGAAATGTCGTCAAATTGCACAAAGCCCACGTTCCCGCAAAGCGGGGGTCAACCGCACGAACAAATTTGTGCAAGAAGAAGGGTTTTCCCCGTACCCCATTCCCAAGACTTTTGATTTGCCTTTGCTTTGCGTGTTTTGCGGCTTTGTGCCAGTTGACAGTATGCTCATTTATAATTTTGCAGCCAACTTGAGCGCCTTAGACAGCTGATCGGGACACGATGTACCTCTGCCGTTGCAGTTGGTGCCTTCAAGCAGCTTTATTACCTCCTCGACGGGTCTGCCCTGTGCGAGCTTTGCCACACCCTGCGTATTGCCGTTGCAGCCGCCGACAAACTGAACACTCTTGATTATTCCGTTCTCGACCTCCACATTGATCTGTTTTGAACATACGCCCCTCGGCGTAAAGCTGATCTTGCTCATAAAAAATTCTCCTTTATTATTCCAGCGGCGAACCGTGTTTTTTAGCCTTCTGTTTGTTTTCCGAGATCATCGAAAGCAGCCGCCGCATATTTCCGTCGTCGGTAAAACGGCTGCCGATATGCGTGGGAACGCTGTTGTAAAGCCCGTGAAAATCCGAGCCGCCCGTCGCCACAAGACCGTGTTCCTCGCATTTCTTCAAGAGCGTTTCCTGCGCGTCTTTGTCCGCCGAAAAATGAAAGACCTCTATGCCGTCGAGCTTGCCCTTTTCAATAAGGTCGTCGATAAGCTCGACATTTCCGCCCCCGAACAGATACGGGTGAGCCATGACAGCCACGCCCTTTGAGGAATGGATAAGGTCAAGCACAAAATTCACATCGGGATATTCGCGGGTGACAAGACACTTCCCCGACTTGCCGAAAAGCTCGTCGTTTGTTCTGCCGTAAAGCTCGGTGGCGTAGCCGTAATTGACGAGCGCACGCATGATATGCTGCTTGAAAATGCTTTTTGAGCCTTTGGTGTACGGTCTTACTGCGTCCTCCGGGATAGGGTACAGCTCCTTCACCTTGTCGATCATATCTTTAGCGCACTCCGTCCTTATCGAGCAGGATTTCAGGCAAAGCCCCTCCAGGCGGTCTGGCTTCTGCGGAGCGTAACAGAGGATATGAACCTTTTCGCCGCGCACCTTGTCCCATGCCGAAAGCTCCACTGCGGGAATGATATTCACACCGTAGCGTTCGCCGAGTATCTGTGCGCGGCTCGACGAAGCGAGCGTGTCATGATCGGTTATCGCAAGATAATCAAGATTCATGCGCTTTGCCTGCACGATGACCTCCTCAATCCCGAGCGAGCCGTCCGAAAGCGTCGTATGACAATGAAGATCGCCTATCATGATAAAACCTCCGAATTAAAAAACAACAGCCAATATAGCTATTATACCACATAAAAACGCCGTTTTCAAGCGTTTTCGTTAAATCTACATAAATTATCACACTCTTTTTAAAATAATCGTTAAACTATACAGATTCAGTCTGAAATGATTGTATATTATGACATGATAGGCGCATCGTTTCGGCAGACCTCACCAAGCTCCACGCTCACGCCGCCGACTGTCAGAGTTTTCGGAACGCCCTCGCTGTATGTCAGGCGGTATTCCTGCCCCGAAACAGTCCCCGAATCGCCGCCATACACGCATTTGTCAAGCGCCCTGACGGTCAGCATCAGCGGCGAACAGGCGGGCATGGTCTCGGCGGCGAACGGATAATTAAGCTCGCCCAGACTGACGGCGCATTCAATGTCGGTAAGCTCAAAGCGCAGTCCCCCGACCGTTTCGGGAGCGCTCATGACGACCTCCCAGCCTTCGGGAGCGCGGGTAAGCTCCGCTTCCGCTTCAAGCTCGCCGTCGCAGATAACGGCGTTCACGGTGAAGCATTCCGGCAGCTTTTCGGGCGGCTTTTCCTCAACGCCTGCGCAGGCGGCAAGCGCAAGGGCGGTCGCGGCTGAAATTATCGTAACTCTTGTTTTTGTCATAAGCTATACTCTCCTGTTCTTGATTTATTAATGCAGTAATTAAACAATTTGAGAATGTAAGGCGGGGGGATTGCTCCCGCCGTCCAATTGTAAAGCCAAATGGTTTCGCAAGACAATTATTGCAGAGTCGGGACTTGCCCC
>CACYSH010000122.1 GCA_902776945.1 uncultured Ruminococcus sp. | reverse complement strand
CATTGAGATTGTTTTCGAATATAGCGGCAAAGCGCAGCCTTTCGAGCAGCGGAACATCGGCGCGTGCCGCCTGTTCAAGCACTCTCTGGTTAAAAGCGAGCCATGAAAGCTCGCGGTTGTCAAGGACGTTCAACGTCCCTCCCCCTTTCGTATGCGGTCAGTAAATATAATTATATCACAAAACGACGGCAAATGCAAGTCCCGTAAAATAAGGGCGATTTCGTAAAAAATATACAAATCCGGTGTAGGGCGGGGGCTTGCTCCCGCCCGTATGACCCTAAAATCATCGTATTTTCAAGGGTTTTGCATTAAGTTAGTGTATATGGGGGCAATGGCACGAACAAGTTCGTGCAGCCGCCTTGCATCGGGTTTTGTGCGGGTACATATTTCGCACATTTACGGCTGCTTTGCATGATTCGACATTTCCGCACAAAAATCAAACTCTTTCGTCGTTTGGAATAATATCCACACAATAAACGCCGCATTAATAACAATATTATACAAACCGTTTGCCGTTCGGCTCGCTAATGGTAACAGTTCTATTAAAAAATACAAATAAGACTTGAAAAAATCGGAATTATGGATTATAATAGAATAGTATGGAATATATTGCGGCGGGATACGCAAACTATGATCGGAAGTGACGATATGAGAAAAAAATTTTTAACAGCTGCCCTGGCGGCGCTGGTCGCCGTTTCCGGCAGCGCCTGCTCCCGCACGCATACCGAGCCTGTTCCCGAAGAACAGAGCAAGCCCGCCCAAAGCACTGTCAGGCAGGAGGACGGCGGCGTTAAGTTCAAGGACGCTGCTCCCGATTTTCTCGCCGCCGCGCCCGAGCCTGACGTTCTTGCCGATGTGGTATACCGCAGCTTTGACCCCGACTCCGTTCTCACCGAGCCGGATCGTCAGGCGGTCGAGGGCTTTGAATGCACGGCTTTGTTTAATAATATGTGCTATATATACAGGGAGGGCGACTTCTTCGGCGTTGTCTCGCCGACAGGAAGGGTGCTTATCGAGCCTGACGACGTAACGCAGATAAGCGCCGTAAGCCCCGAGCTTATCGCCGTAACAAGGCGAGACGGTCAGATAAGGCTTTACCGCGTGAGCTTCGACGCTGTAATGCCCGTTCAGGCAAGGAAGTTCGACATTTCGCGCATAGCCTTTGAGCCTGTCGGCGAGGAAGAAAATGCACGCGGCTTTATCCTGCGTATCGACGGCGGGGATATTAAAAGCGATGTCTGGAAAGAGTGGAACAGCTTTGAGGAGGTCAGCATTGACGGGCTTAATACCTCAGCGGGCGAGGGCGAGCAGAAGACCGAAGCGGTGTTCCTTGCCGAAAATTCTCGCGGGCGGTTTTATCTCCTTTTTGATAAATACTGTAATTATACAGTCTGCCGCGCCGAGCTGGGCTTTGCGGAGCTGAAGATCGGCGAACTTTACGGCGGCTTTTACGTTACCGACCCTGAGGCTTACCGCGATCTTGAAACGCTGGTGAGCGCTTTCGGCGACGAGAACGGTTCGCCGGGACTGCCTTCGGGGGACAGCGGTTCGGACTATATACGGCTTGTTTTCGGGCGGGACGATGAGACCGACCGTGCCGTTTATACTATTTCGCCGGAGGGATATTGCTTTACGGAGCTTTTGCAGGGTAAAAGCGTGAGCAGATATTTCCGGAAGATGAGTCCCGAGACATTCAGCGATCTTGTTGTGTGGGTCGAGAAGAAGCTGGGCAAGGCGGGCGTGTGATGCCGCGGACAGTAAATTGTTTATTGATAAATGTAAATAAAGAGCAAGGGAAAGAAATGCAGGGAGTGAATAGGAACGATGGAAGAAAATGAAAAGCAGGGCGCTACGGCTCTTTCGAAAAGAGAAATGGCAAGAAAGATCACTGGAAGCGTGAACGCAAAAAATAACGAGGATGCCATTACTCGCGACCAAGACATACGCCGCCGTGAAAGAGAGCTGCGCACCCGCCCCGAAAGACGCAGGGCGAACAACCGCTATCCGCAGGACGGAAACGCTCGGGTACAGCGCCCGGGCGTAGGCTATCCGCGTGAGGTAAGCGAGCTTACGGGCGAGGATTACAACGCCGTCTTCTCGGATATGCCGCAGCAGCGCACACCGAGACCGCCCCGCAAGCGTGCCGAAATGCGCAGCGAGCGCGAGGCGAGAGAATACGTCGAAAGGCGGCGCATGGAACGCGCCGAGAAGAGAAAAAAGCAGCAGAGAAAGCAGCTTATAATCACTCTTGCGGCGGTGGCTGTGCTTATCGGCGGAGCAGCCGGCGGCGGTCTGCTGTGGTTCAATCACAACATGAAGAGCTATGACGGCATTTTCCTTGACAACACGTTCATCAACGGCGTGCGCGTCGGAAAGCTCTCGGTGGACGACGCGGCGCAGCTTGTAAAGCAGTATTCCGATATGCCCGATGTGGTTACTCTGACCCGCCCCGACGGCGTTGACGTTACCGTTCCGCTCACCGACCTCGACAGCACCGACAATATCCGCGACAGCGTGGACGAGTTTTTCAAGGAGCAGGATCATCACGACTGGCTCAAAGCGCGTACCCAAAAGACCGAGTACAGCTTTAAGCTCGATTTCAGTTTCAACCGCGAAATGCTGCACGAGGAGGTCAACCGCAAGATCGTCGAGGGGCAAAATTCCATAAAATCGGAAAATGCCCGCATAGAAAGAACGCCCGACGGCTTCCAGATAGTCCCCGAGGTGGTCGGAACGGCGATAGACAAGAAAAAGCTCCAGACTCTTTATGATTATATCGACGGTTTCCTTGACAGGGGCAGCTATTCTATCGACCTTAAAAACTGCAACTGCTACAAGATGCCGAAGGTAACGAGCGACGATCTCCGCGACGAGCTGGGCGTGCTTAATAATCTTTACGATGTTGAATTTACGATAGATTACGGCTACGCGCAGGAAACGCTCAACGGCAGTCAGGTGCTTAAATGGATCAGCTTCGACAATTCAAGCCCTATGGACGGCTTTACGGTCGATGAGGATATGGTCGAAAGCTACGTTGAAAGCGTTGCCAAGAAGTACGATTCGTTCGGCAAGAGCAGGACTTTCAAATCCACCACCCGCGGCGAAATGACTATCGAGCAGGGCGACGGCTGCTACGGCTGGATGACCGACTACGACAAGACCACGAGCCTGCTCGTTGACCTTATCCACGAGGGCGTTTCCGCCAAGTTCGAGCCTTATTATTACGAAACGAGCGGCGGCTTCAAGTACACGGGCAAGCCCGAATGGCGCACCGCCGAAGCCGATTTCTCCGACACCTACTGCGAGGTCGATCTTTCGTCGCAGCATTTCTGGTATTATGAGAACGGCAAGCTGAAATATCAGTGCGACATCGTTTCGGGTCTGCCGACGGACGCGAGGAACACTCCCGGCGGCGTGTACAAGGTTTGGTACAAGGAAATGAACAAGACCCTTGAAGGCAGCACCTACGAGGGCGAGAGCTGGTCAACGTTCGTAAATTACTGGAATAATATATCAACGTTCGGTGTAGGTCTGCATGACGCATGGTGGCATGATTACTTCGGCGGGGACAGGTATCTTTACGCCGGTTCGCACGGCTGCGTAAATATGCCTTATGAAGCGGCGCAGTATGTTTATGAAAACATAGACTATGATACGCCCGTATTCATGTATTGGTAACAAAAATAAGCCGTCCGTGCGCGGGCGGCTTTTGTTTTTTCACTCTCACAAATTCGCTTAATGATAATAATTTGTAAAGACTCTTAACAAAAGGAATAGAAGTCAATGAAAAATGTCATACGCTCGCAGCTTTATCAGCTTGTACTCGATAAAGCTATATTTCTTATCATACTGATGTGGCTGATAATGGATTCGGTAGATATTGGCAGTATATTATATGAGATAAGCCTTTCGGGCAAGGCGTGCAGCGGCGGCAAAATGCTGTCCTCCGACTGGTTCCAGATGTCCGAAGTGTTCATCGCCGTTATAACGTCTATGATAATGACAAAGGATTATTTCGACAAAACGCTCTATTACGAATTTATGTCGGGAAAAAGCCGTTCGGCGATATTCATGGGGCGGTTCATCGTGGCGCTCGTCATAAGCGAGGTCGGAATGCTGCTCAGTATGTGGTGCTTTCCGCTTGTCTATACGGCGGTGTGCGGCTGGGGCGAGGAGCTTGCCGTTTCGGGCGCGGTGCAGCGAACGCTTATCTGTATGCTGATAGCTTTCAGGATATGCGCGGAATTTGCGCTGTTCAGCGTTATTTTCCGCCGCAAGGCGCTGACCTACTTCATGATGATGATTCTCGAACTGGTGCCGACGATAGTGACCGAGTTTTTTTACGGCGTATATTATGAGGAATGCGAAAAATGGGAGCCGTTTATGCCGCTGCTGAACGTCTTTACCATTATAAACATAGAGAATGTCACCGATTTCGAAAAAATAAAGAACACCGATTCCGCAGGTAATACCACCTACATCGCAAGCCCTCTGCCCGCAAATACGGAATACATAATAGCTTTCGCGGCGGGGATAGGCATACTTGCTTTTGTCAGGGCGCTGTCGGTTTTTTCAAGAAAGGACATGGAGTGACGGTCATGAGCGGAAATATACTTGAAATAAAGGACTTGAGAAAATCCTTCGGGAAAAAAGAGGTGCTGCACGGCGTGGGCTTTTCGCTGAAACGCGGCGGTATATATGGACTGGTGGGACCCAACGGCGCGGGCAAGTCCACGATAATGAAGATAATGGGCGGGCTTATCTTTCCGACGGCGGGCGAGATAGATTTCTTTGACCGCGACGGTAAAAAGGAAGATCTTCGGACAGCCCGCAGAAAAATAAAGAGCTTTGCCAACGCCCGTCAGAACCTTGAAAAGCAGCGGCTGCAAAAGGGGTTGCCCGATAAGGGCGTTATCGACCGCGTGCTTGAAAGCGTGGGGCTTTCGGGCGTGGACGAAAAAAAGCAGGTGCGGCAGTATTCGCTCGGCATGAAACAGCGCTTAGGGATAGCCACCGCACTGATGTGCGACCCCGAGCTGCTTGTCCTCGACGAGCCTGTGAACGGTCTCGACCCTGCGGGAATACACTATATCCGCGAGCTGCTGTTGAAGCTAAATCAGGAAAGCGGCGTGACGATACTTATTTCCTCGCATATATTGAGCGAGCTTTCGCAGCTCTGCACCGATTATATCTTCATCGGCGGCGGGAACATACTGGAGACCGCCACAGCGGAGGAGCTTGAACGCAGCGGGCGCGGCTGCTTCGAGGTGGTCACGACCGACAACGACAAGGCATACAGCCTGCTTTCGGAGCGCTTCGGCGAAAGCGTTCTCATGGAGGACGGCGTTATAAAGCTATACGGCGAATTTGGCAGCGAGGCGGAGCTTTCGGAAATGCTCTTTGCGGCGGGAGCCGTCCCGACCCGCCTTGCGCGTGCGGAGAGCGACCTTGAAAAATATTACCTCGAAAAGGTACTCGAAAGCGAGGGCGGTATCGAATGAAGGACTTCGGAAGGCTGTTCCGTTCGCAGCTGTATTCGCTTTTCTGCGAGAAAAAGCTGTTCGGGCTGATACTGCTGTTTCTTACGGTCATCGGCTACTTTATCACGCTTTTAAGCTCGGGCGAGCTTTTTATTTACGAGGATAACATATATGGTCTTAACGACATAAACGCCTCTTCAATGTTCGGCATGAACGCCTCCGATTACGGCGGCTTTGCCGCTGTATTTGTTTTTATCTCGGTTACGGTGTTTTTCACCCGCGACTTTACCGACAAGACCCTTAATTACGAGATAATGAACGGTCACGACAGAACGGCGGTTTTTCTCAGCCGCGCCGCCGCCGCCGTGTTCCTTGCGGTGTTCGGCGGAACGGTCATGTTCGTTGTGATACCAGTCATTACGGCGATACAGTACGGCTGGGGCAGCAGCATAGCGCTCGGGGCGGTCGCGCTGAGGGTGGTTCTTGTGCTGATGAACTTTGTAAGGCTCACCGCCGAGATAATCCTTGTTTCCACGCTGCTCAAAAGAACGGGCTTTGTTCTGATAGCCAATGTGGTGCTGTTTGTCATGTCGATCACGATGTACGAATTTGAAGGCGCGAAGCATATCTTTACAGGTTTTTCGGTGGAACGCCTGCTGACGTTCAGCAGGTTCAGCCTTTCGCACATCGACGGAACATCTGAGATATTCTTTGCGGACACGATGACGGCAGGCACGGCGGCGGCGGCAGCGCTCGGAAATATCATCGCGGCGGCGGTCTTGATATACATTTCGTGCCGTCTGTTCTGCAAATCCGATCTTGAATAAGGAGGCGGCGAAATGATAACAGAAGATATTATCTGCCTTGCCGCTGCGGCGGGGCTTATCGTCGGTTACTATGTTATATGGCGCATGGGGCTTACGGAAAAGTACCGGCTTTTCCGTCTGTTCGGAGTGCTGCCTGCGGTCGCCGCGCTGCTCGGGATACTTATCGCCGACTGGGAGACCTGCCTTATCCCCGCGTATCTCGGAACGCTGCTTTTCAGCGTTTCGGTCGTTTCGGAAAGCGCAAAGAAATTCCTGCCTGCGGCGGTGACTGCCTTTCTCATGACGGCGGCGGCGTTCCCGCTATGCCTTACTGCGGACAGCTACCGCAAGCCCCCCTACGAGGACGATTTCAACGAGATGTTCCGGCTTATGAAGAAATACTACGTCCTCGCCGACTACAAGCAGACCGATTTTGACGCTTTTTACAACAAGTATCTCCCGCAGATAAGGGAGCTTCCGCGCAAAAGCGATGAAAAGTATTTCGCCTTGTGCTATCGGTTTTGCAGCGAGTTCAACGATCTGCACGTTTCCTCCGCGAACGTCCGTTCACGCGATTTTGCGAACGATCTGAAAAACACTCAGGCTGAGATATGCGGCGGCGACCCGGGCTTTACGGGGATAAGGCTCGACGACGGCAGAGTGCTTGCCTGCTGCGTTTCGGAGGATTCGGCAGCGTACAAAGCGGGTCTGCGCAGCGGCTGCGAGATAACGGCGTATTGCGGCAAGCCCGTTGACGAGTTCTTAGCCGAAAGCCGTCCCGAATATATGTCGTTCGCCGACATCGACAACCTTGAATTTTGCAAGCCGCTGATGTGCTTCGGCATTACGGGCGACAAGGCGGAGCTTGGATTTGTAAACGAGAGCGGCGGCACGGTCACGGCGGAGATAACCCCCAACGGCAATTATTCCGACCGCATAAGGAGCGCAATGAAGCTGCTTTTCGGCGAATACGACATGAATAACAACTATCTGCTGGAGGACTTGGGCGGCGGTATCGCCCGCCTTGAAATAAACAGCTTTATGGATACCCCTTCGTTCATCTGGAAAAGGCACAAGGAGGAAATGGAGAAATGTGGCGATGAGATGTGGCGTTTCTGGGATGAGTACCGGGATAAGGGCATACAGGAGCCTGTCATCTATCTCGGAATGAAGGACATAATGGAGGATATGAAGGCGGCGGGTGCCGACAAGCTCATTATCGACCTGCGGCAGAACGGCGGCGGCGAGCTTGAACAGGCGGGGACTGTCGCGGGGTGGTTCACCGACAAGCCGCTGTTTTTCGCCGTGGAAGAATATACCAACCGCACGACGGGAAAGACCGTTGTTACCGAGCCTGAGAAAACCGAGTGTGCTTTCGGCGATTTTGACGGCGAGGTGGTTCTGCTTGTGGGTCCCGAGACCGTGAGTGCGGCGGAGATTTTCACCCGCACCATGCAGGCGCTGCCGAATGTGACCGTCATGGGGCTGACAGATACGGCGGGTTCGGCAATGGGTGTCGGGCAGTCGCATACGGAGCTGCTTGCGTATCAGTTCCCGATATATAAAATGCTTGATGAGGACGGGAATATCCTCATTGACAGCGGCGCGGATATGCAGAGCGGGCTTGAACGTGATGTAAAGATAGCCTTTGATGAAAAGGCTTTTAATGCGGTGTTTGGCGACAATACGGATTACGCGGTCGATTACGCCGTTGAATATCTGAAAACGCATTGAGATATGACTTTGCTTGCGCAAAGCTGCAAAACAAGGGCAAAACAAAAGTCTTAGGAAGGGTTCACACCATACCCCATTCCTAAGACTTTTGTTTTTGCTTTCGCTGTCAGCTTTCTGATTGCCCTGTTGCTTCTTCTATTACCGCCCTTAATTCTTCCGTTCCTTCGCCTGTTTCCGCCGAGAACGGTATTATCGTAATATCTTCAAAACACGGAATCTCATTCGCAAACGCCTTCATGCGCTCCTCACGCGCCGTCTTTTTCAGCTTATCCGCCTTAGTCAGCACGATCACAAACGGCAGCTCATTGTCTATCAGATAGTTTATCATCTGCAAATCCTCCGCCGACGGCGCGTGCCGCATATCTATCAGCTGCACCACCAGATCGAGCTGTCTGTCACCGTCGGCAAGATACCCGCCGATCAACTCGCCCCAGCCCTTCTTCTCCGAACGCGCAACCTTGGCATAACCATATCCCGGCAGGTCGGCAAGATATATCCCGCCCAACTCATAAAAGTTGATAGTCACCGTCTTGCCGGGCACCGAGCTTACCCGCGCCAATGCCTTGCGGTTCAGCAGCTTGTTGATGAGCGACGATTTCCCCACGTTAGACCGCCCCGAAAAGCATACTTCGGGTCGGTCTGAGGGCGGCAGCTGAGTTATCTTCCCGAACGATGTCACAAATTTAGCGTTGTTCCAGTTCATGGCTCACACTCCGCTTTCGCCGCCGTTCGCTTCGGGAACGGGCTGAACGGTCTTGGGCTTTCTGCCGCGCCGTTTTGCTGTCGGCTGAGGCTTTTTTTCGGCAGCTTCGCCGCTGTCCGATGAAGGCTTGCTGCTGCTGTCCTCCGTGACAAGCGCCTCGTTGAGAACTTCCTCAACGCGCTCCACAAGCCTGAACTCGCAGTTTTCCTTAACGATGTCTTCAACGTCGTCAAGGTCGCCCTCGTTCGCCTTCGGAATTATTATCGTCTTTATTCCCGCCTTGTAAGCCGCCATTGTCTTTTCGCGCAGACCGCCTATCGGCAGAACGCTGCCCGTCAGAGTGATCTCGCCAGTCATGGCGATGTCGGAGCGCACGGGTATTCCGCTGAGTGCCGAGATAAGCGCGGTTATCATCGTAACGCCCGCAGAAGGCCCGTCCTTCGGGGTGGCACCTTCGGGCGCGTGAATGTGAATGTCCTTCTTTTCGTAGTATTCCTTGTCGATATTGTACTTATCAGCCAGACGGCGGGCGTTGCTTACCGCTAACTGTGCCGATTCCTTCATAACGTCGCCGAGCGAGCCTGTCAGCTGGATATTGCCCTTGCCGTCAAGCACAAGCACTTCGAGCGGCATGATAACGCCGCCAACGGAAGTCCATGCGAGACCGTTCACGCAGCCGACGGCGGGCGATTTTATGAAATAATCGTCCGTGTGCTTCTTGTGACCCAAAAAGCCGTCGATGTTGTTCGCCTTGATGTTGACCTTGCTTTCGCCCTCGACGAGCTTTCGCGCCGACTTGCGGCAGAGCGCGGCTATCTGCTGTTCGAGCTTTCTCACGCCCGCCTCGCGGGTGTAGCTGTCGATCATCGCGTAGATAGCGTTGTCGGCTATTTTCAGCTGAGTGCCTTTAAGCCCGTACTTTTTGAGCTGCTTCGGGATAAGGTGCTTCTTTGCGATGTTGAATTTTTCCTCGCGGGTGTAGCTCGAAAGCTCGATTATCTCCATACGGTCGAGCAGGGGAGCCGCTATCGTGTCAAGGCTGTTCGCCGTTGTGATAAACAGCACATCGCTTAAATCGAACGCCACTTCGGTATAGTGGTCGCGGAAGGTCACGTTCTGCTCGGAGTCAAGCACCTCAAGCAGAGCGGAGGACGGGTCGCCGCGAAAATCGCGGGAGATCTTGTCTATCTCGTCAAGCAGCATGACGGGGTTTCTCACGCCCACCTGCCGCAGAGCCGCCACGATACGTCCGGGCATCGAGCCGACGTAGGTTTTTCTGTGACCGCGGATCTCGCTTTCGTCGCGCACGCCGCCCAAAGATACGCGCACATATTCCCTGCCGAGCGAACGCGCTATCGACTTTGCAATGCTCGTCTTGCCCACTCCGGGAGGTCCGTAAAGGCAGATTATCTGCCCCTTTACCTGCGGTGCCAGCTGCCTTACGGCGATATTTTCAAGCACTCTCTGCTTTACCTTGACAAGCCCGTAGTGGTCTTCGTCGAGGATCTTTTCGGCGTTTTTAACGTCGGCGGTCTCCTCCGAGAGCTTGTCCCAGGGCATTGTAAGCACGGTGTCGATGTAGGTGCGCAGCGTTGCCGATTCCTGCGAATAGGGGGGCATACGCGAATATCTGTCTATCTCCTCCGCGATTTTTGCGCGTGAAGCGTCGTCGATGTTCTCGATAGCGACGAGCTGTTCCTTAAAGCGCTCTATCTCCGCCTGATCGCCCGCGTCGCCCTCGCCAAGCTCGTTCTGGAGCGCGTTTATCTGTTCGCGTATGTAAAATTCGCGCTGATTGCGGTTGACGGCGTTCTGCACGGTCTCGTGGATATTTTCTTCAAGCTCGTTTATCTCGGCTTCTCTTGCCAAAGCGGCGGAAAGCGCCTGCATCTTGTCGGTAAGAACGTCCCTGCCGAGAATCTCCTGCTTGTCGGCAAAGCCGAGCGGCACGGAGAAGGCGATAGTCTCAAAGACGGTAAGCGCCTTGTCGCCGGGATAGATCTCTTCGGGGGTGAAGTCGCTCATTCTGCCTGCGGAACGGGCATATTCGAGATAGCGGGCGGTAAGCTCGCGTTTCTGCGCCTCGACTTCGGATTCGGTGCAGTCCTCGAAACAATAATTATCGAGCAGCTTAATATCTGCCTTATAGCCGTTGCCGCGAGCGGAAAACTTTACAAGCTCCGCCCTTTGCAGACCGTCAACGGTGCAGCGGACGATATTCCCCGCCATATCGACAAGCTGTCTGATAGCGCAGACGGTGCCGATTGTGTAAAGGTCGCTTTCGGAAACGGGTCTTTCCTGTTCCTCGTCGCGCTGGGCGGTAAGGAAGATAAGGCGCTTTTCAACGAGTGCCTTTTTCACGGAAAAGATAGATTTTCTTCTGCCGACCTCAAACACGCACTGTGCGCCGGGAAAAACGACCACTCCGCGTGTGGGGATACATTGCAGCGAGTCGCCGCCGTTGACCAGCATATCTTTGAGCTGTTCGGTGTAGCTTTTATCTGCCATAATAACTCCTTTGGTTTTGGGTTTCATACTTTACTTATACATATATAATATCACATTTTGTCCGGAAATGCAACCCCTTCGGGCATGAAAAACACGGAAACAAGCAAAAGATAAGAAATAAATGATATTTTTGACCAATTAACTTTTTCTGACTTATATCGCTTGTAATGTAGGGCGGGGGCTTGCCCCCGCCGTTTGCCGGCACGATTTTCCCCCTGCACGAGCTTTGCGGTTATTTTCAACTTCCTGAGACTTTTGATATGCCCGCGCTTTGCAGTATCTTTCATCAACTATTCACTATTCACTCTTCACTATTCACTAAAAAAGTTCCCCTGCCGCCATTTTTGACGACAGGGGAAAGAGGTGATTTAATAGTGTCTGTCCGTGCCAGCGGGGAATTAGTACATTCCGCCCATACCGCCGCCCGCAGCGGCAGCCATAGCAGCGTCAGCAGCGGGGTCTTTGATCTCCGCTACAAGGCTCTCGGTGGTCAGTACCATTGAAGCAACGGACGCGGCGTTCTGGAGCGCACTTCTCGTTACCTTAGTCGGGTCAACGATACCTGCGGGAAGCATATCCACATACTCCTCCTTGTAAGCGTCGAAGCCGTAGCCTACCTTGTTGGCAGAAACGATCTTGTCGATGATCACGCTGCCTTCAAGACCCGCGTTAGCCGCGATCTGACGAACAGGCTCTTCAAGAGCGCGGAGAACGATCTGAGCGCCGGTCTTTTCGTCGCCTTCGAGCTTGTCGCAAACAGCCTGAACAGCAGGCATAGCGTTGATAAGAGCCGTGCCGCCGCCCGCTACGATGCCTTCCTCAACGGCTGCCTTTGTAGCCGCAAGAGCGTCCTCAACGCGGAGCTTCTTTTCCTTCATCTCAACTTCGGTAGCAGCGCCGACCTTGATAACGGCTACGCCGCCCGCGAGCTTGGCAACTCTCTCCTGGAGCTTTTCGCGGTCGAAATCGCTGGTAGTATTTTCAAGCTGTGTCTTGATGTTCTGTACTCTCGCCTTGATCTCGTCGGAGGAACCTGCGCCGTCAACGATAATGGTGTTCTCCTTCTGAACGACAACCTGTCTTGCCGAACCGAGCTGGTCGATGGTAGCGTCAGCAAGCTCTAAGCCGAGATCGCTGGTTATCACCTGACCGCCTGTAAGGATAGCGATGTCCTGGAGCATTTCCTTTCTTCTGTCGCCGAAACCGGGAGCCTTTACCGCAACGCAGGTGAAGGTGCCGCGCAGCTTGTTGAGGATAATGGTCGAAAGAGCCTCGCCCTCAACGTCCTCGGCGATGATAAGGAGCTTCTTGCCCATTTTAACGATCTGCTCAAGCAGCGGGAGCAGATCCTGAATGTTGCCTATCTTCTTGTCGGTGATAAGAATGTAAGGCTCGTCGAGAATAGCCTCCATTTTGTCGGTGTCAGTTACCATGTAGGGCGAGAGGTATCCGCGGTCGAACTGCATACCCTCAACTACCTCGCTGTAAGTCTCGGCGGTCTTGGATTCCTCGATAGTGATAACGCCGTCGGCAGTTACCTTTTCCATAGCTTCGGCGATCAGCTTGCCGACTGCCTCGCTTGCGGAAGAAACGGTAGCAACTCTCGCGATGTCGTCGCTGCCCGCAACCTTCTTGGAGTTGTCGATAATGGTCTTGACAGCCGCGTCAACAGCCTGAGACATACCCTTTTTAACAACCA
>CACYSH010000121.1 GCA_902776945.1 uncultured Ruminococcus sp. | reverse complement strand
TCTGAATGGAAAGAATGTACTATCGGTGAAATTGCCACAATAAGCGCTGGTGGTGATAAACCTAAAATTTGTTCTGATATTAGAACAGAAAACATTCCTATTCCTATCTTTTCTAACGGTTTAGAAAACAATGGATTATATGGATATACTGATAAAGCAAAAATTGAGGGAGATACTGTAACAATTTCAGCCAGAAGGGTTAATGTCGGTACAGTATGTTATAGAAGTGAACCATTTTTGCCTATCGAGCGTGAGTACTGTGATACACGATATAATAGATTAACGGCACGATTCAGGTTTGACGAAGCGTGCCGATTTTTTTGCTCAAAACATTAGAAAAATGCAAATTTTCGCGAAATTACGGCAAAATTTGTTGACTTTTCCTAAATTTTCTGATATAATATTGACATCAAAACAATACGGAGGTGCGGTATGAAATTGCTTATCGCAGAAGATGAAAATGCTTTGACGGCAGCGAAGCGCTTGACAGGCTGTTATACACAAATTACGATCTTGCGGTGCTTGACATAATGATGCCGGGTCTTAGCGGCATACAGGTCGTAACGAAGCTGCGCGGCGAGGGCAAAAAAACGCCCGTAATATTCCTGACCGCAAAGGACACCCTGCACGACAAGGTAACGGGGCTGAATATCGGCGCGAACGACTATATCGTAAAGCCCTTTGCTTTTGATGAGCTTATCGCCCGCATAATGGCGGTAATGCGGACGGTCTCGGGGAATGTATCGAATCAGATAACGCTCGGGGGGCTTTCATTAAATATAGATACCCATATCATAACGCTCGATGGCAGCGAGATAACGCTCACGGGCAAGGAATACGACCTGCTCGAATACATGATGATGAACAAGGGGCATATATTAAGCAAGACAAAAATAGTAAGCCATGTATGGGGCTACGATTACGAGGGAAGCGACAAGATAGTTGAGGTATACATGAATTATCTCCGCAAGAAGATAGACGCGGGCAGGGAGAAAAAGCTGATACATACCGTAAGGGGCATAGGATACGTCATGAAGGAGGAAGCATGAAGCACATCTCGCTAAAGCTGAAACTGTCGCTGTGGTTCACGCTGATACTTACGATAATCTGCGTGATAATGGTGATACTGGTAATGCGTATCTACCAGACGGCGGACAGGGAGCTGATAATTCAGACGCTTGAAAATGCCACCGATGTTACGGTCTCGAAGATGAGAAGCGATAAAAAATACCGTGAGGACATAATTTTCGGAAAGCTCGCCGACCGTGAATTTCTTTACGATGATGTGCAGCTTATGATATATAATGAAGAGGGCGACCATATCGCGGGGCTGTTTCTCTACCCCGAGCTTGATGAACAGCCTGTCGCCCGTTCGAACAAGCAGGTTCGTATAAAGCTCGACGGCAGGTATTATTATTATTGCGACAAAAAGACCCGTACCGTTCGCGGCAATGATCTGTATGTGCGTGGCATTCTTCCGGCGGAAAAAGACCTTTTCGGCAGCCTGTCCTCACACGGAATGATACTTGTCGCCTTACCGATACTGCTGGCGCTGGCTTTCGGCGGCGGGTACATTATTACGGGGCGATTTTTAAAGCCCGTAAGGGATATACGCAAAACTGCCGAAGAGATACGTTCGGGCGGCGACCTTGCCAAACGCATCGGAACGAGCGGGAACGGCGACGAGCTTGACGAGCTTGCGAACACCATAAATGCTATGTTCAATAAACTGGAAAAGGATTTTGACGCTCAGAAGCAGTTCACCTCAAACGCCTCTCACGAGCTGCGAACGCCTGTTTCCGTGATACTGGCGCAATGTGAATACGGCTTTGACCATGCGGACAGCGCGGAGGAGCTTTTGCAGGTCGTGTCCTCCGTGCAGGAACAGGGTTACAAGATGTCGGGGCTTATCAAATTGCTGCTGATGTTCACAAGGATAGAGCAGGGGACTGAGCATTATCCGAAGGAGGAGACCGACCTCAGGGAGCTTGTGCATTCCGTCTGCGAAGATATGCGTATCATTGCGGAAAAGAATATTACCGTCACCGAAGAGCTTTCGCCCGTGACGGCGTATGTCAACCGTGAAATGCTTACCTTGCTTACTGTCAATCTGATACAGAATGCTTTGAGGTACGGCAGGGAGAACGGTTTTGTCAGGGTCGGTTTATCCGAAAACGAAGATATGGCTGTGCTTACGGTAGATGATGACGGTATAGGCATATCGGCGGACGATTTGCCGCATATTTGGGAACGGTTTTACCGCTCCGATAAATCGAGAAGTTCGAAGGGGCTTGGACTGGGGCTTGCATTGGTAAGACAGATCGCGGGATTTCATGGCGGGACAGCGGAGGCGGAAAGTACAGAAGGCGAGGGAAGTCGTTTTATTATAAAGATAAACACCGGAGCCGCAAAATGAAGGCAAACCAAAAGTGTTGGGAAATTGAAAATAAACGCAAAGTGAAGGCAACTCCTTTTTAAGACTTTTGGTTTGCCCTCACTTTGCGTTTTGCTAATTTATTATAAATTGAGAGTAACTCTCAAATATGAACTTTATGTAAAACTTCGGCAGAAACGGTTGACGTATCGGGCAAAAAGTGATATAATTCCAAATCGAGAGTTACTCTCAAAAATTCGATGCAGAAACACGGCTCGGATATGTTCGGAAAAACGCCGTGTCGGAGGTTTGGTTATGAATAGGAAAAATAAAATGAAAAGAATACTCGCGTCTGTTCTCTCTGTTTCAATGATGCTCTGCGCTGCGGGCTGCGGCAATCAGGAAAACACAAACGAAACAGCCACAGCCGCAGAAAATACAGCCGCTGCCGCAAAGACCGACGAGAAAAGCAGCAAAGCTGAAAATAACGATGAAAAAAGTTCAAAGAAACTCAGCGTCGTATGCACCATATTCCCCGAATACGACTGGGTGAGGGAGATAGTCGGCGGCAATGATAACGTCGAAATAACGTATCTTCTCGATAACGGCGTTGACCTTCACAGCTATCAGCCCACCGCAGCCGACATTGCAAAAATTTCCTCCTGCGATCTGTTCGTATATGTCGGCGGAGAATCCGACGAGTGGGTAGAGGGTGCTCTTGCAGAAGCGACCAACAAGGACATGAGGGTAATAAATCTCATGGAAGTAATGGGCGACAAAGCCAAGGTCGAGGAGCTTAAAGAGGGTATGCAGGGGCATGACCACGACCACGAACACGCCGAGATAGAGGAATCGGATATTAAGGACAGAGAGCTTTCTGATTTTGAGGGAAGCTGGCAGTCGCTCTATCCTTTTCTTGAAGCAGGAGAGCTTGAAGCGTATGTAAAAGATCATGCAGAGGAACACGGCGAGCCGGAAGATGAAGTGCGCGAAGAACTCGCGGAAAAATGGGGCTGCGACCTGAACGCGGTATCGGTGGATGGCTCGAAGATCGACTTCACCTTTGCCGACGGCACCACGAAGAGCGGCGAATATAAATATGCCGGATATACGCCTGTCCTTGCCGATGACGGAGACATTCACGCGGTGCGCTATCAGTATGAAGCGGTATCGGGAGACAGCCCGAAATATGTTGTGTTCAACGATCACGGTTATGAACCCGGAAAAGCCGAGCATTTTCATATCTACTATGGCGACGGTGCGGATATTGAAACAGCTCTTGCAGATTTTACCTATAATCCGTTCTTTATACCTGCGGGTCTGAACGGCGAGGAAGCATTGGAAGTCCTCAATGGTCACGACCACGGAAATAGCGAAGAACACGAGCATGAGCATGAACACGAGGAAGGCGAGGAAGAATATGACGAACACGTTTGGCTCTCGCTTAGAAACGCCGAAGTGCTGTGCGCGGAGATAGAGAATAATCTTTCCGCCGCCGACCCCGCAAACGCCGACAGCTACAAGGCGAATCTCACCGCTTACGTTTCAAAGCTCGACAGCCTTGACAACGACTTCAAGACCCTTATTGAAAGCGCGGGCGATACCACGTTGATTTTCGGAGACCGTTTTCCGTTCAGATATTTCACCGATGATTACGGCGTAGATTATTATGCGGCGTTCGTGGGCTGCTCCGCCGAGACCGAAGCGAGCTTCGAGACAATAACGTTCCTCGCGGGCAAAGCCGACGAGCTTGGCAGCGATACTATCTACACGATAGAAAATTCCGACGGCAGGATAGCGCAGTCCATAATAGGCGCTACAAAGGCGAAAAATATGAACATCGCCGTTATGAACTCGGTGCAGTCGGTATCGAAGGAACAGATCGAAAGCGGCACGACCTATATTTCGCTCATGCAGCAGAATTACGATGTTCTGAAAGCTGATCTCGGTTAAGGGGGCGTTTGAATATGAAAAAGAAACCGATAATACTGATAACGGGTTATCTCGGCTCGGGAAAAACCACGCTCATGCAGAAACTGCTTGAAAAAGAACAGCGGCGTATTGCGCTTATTGTCAACGACATGGGCAGCATAAACATTGACGCGGCTATTCTCGGCAAGGAAGGCAAGTGCAAAAACGTCATTGAGGTGGAAATGGTCGAGATGCAGAACGGCTGTATCTGCTGTACCCTGCGCGATGAATTTATAGCGCAGATAGAGCGCATTTCGAACGAGCCTGACATTGAAGCGATATTCGTTGAAGCGTCGGGTATAAGCGAGCCGTCGGCTATCGCGGGTTCGTTCCTTGCCTATCAGGAGGACAATCCCGACACAAATGTTTACCTAAGCTCGATAGTTTCCGTAGTCGATACCGACCGCATTTACCGCGAGTTCTTAGGCGAGCTTACCGACGAGGAAGAACGCGAAGAGGACGACATTGTAAATCTCGTTATCGACCAGATAGAGTTCTGTAATATGATAGTTCTGAACAAAACCGATCTGCTGACAAACGAACAGCTTGACGAGGTAAAGAAAGTCCTGCGCGATTATCAGACAAAAGCTCCTATGATAGCCGCAGTACACGGCGGCATAGATACCTCGCTCATCATGCACGGGCGTGAGTTCAACTATGACGAGGTGCTGGATTCCTCCGCGATACAGAGAGCGCTTGAAGCCAACGACCCCGAAGAAGCCGCCTCCTGCGTTGACGAATACGGCATATCGTCGTTTGCTTTTGAGGAACGCCGACCTTTTAACCGCGAGAAGTTCGAGCAGTTCGCGGGGAATTATCCGAAGGAGCTTATCCGCACTAAGGGGTATATTTGGTTCTCCGATGATGAGGAGCATATCCAGCTTTTCGAGCAGGCGGGGCGTAACTGTGCTCTTACGCAGCTCAATGAATGGATGGCGAGTTATCCGCAGGACGAGCTTGAAGCGATGTTTGAGGCATTCCCCGAGCTGAAAGATGACTGGGACGAAAAGTATGGCGACCGTATCAATCAGTTGGTTGTGATAGGTAAGGGGTTTGAGAAAGCCGAGATAGTCAGAATGCTTGAAGAATGCCTTGAAACTGCCGTATAATAGAGTTAAAAAATGCGCGAAGTGAAGACATAACATAAACGGAGAAACGGGATCCAGCGCTCATGCGCTGGATCCCGTGTCTGTTTTCACACCAGCTTATTCGCAGTCGTTCGCGCTTCGTTAAGGTCTATACCGAGAGTTTCCGCTTTATCAATTGTGATCTTACAGCCCGGTTTCAGCTTCTGCATTATCAGCTTCATGGTCGCCTCATTCACAGCAACACAACCGCCGGTATAAGGCTTTACAAGGCTCATACAATGAAAAAAGAAACATGAACCTTCCTCGGGGATACATTCCGTATTATAGCCCATATCTAAACAATACTGATATTCATAGGTATAGTCGATCAGATGCTCGCATTCCTCGGGGTCGAGACCCGGAACGTCGTTTATGTTGACGAACTCGTTAAAGTGCATACCCTCGCGCATATCTCCCGACCAGTAATCGTCCGCCGTTACTTTTGTGTACTCCACCTGACAGCCCGGGTCGTCCGCGATACCGAAGGCTTTGCCTATCGTGAAAGTACCTGTCGGCGTTATGGCGTGGTTGCAGTCTGCGTCGCCCATGCCTTCAAGACCGATGTAGCCCGGCATCTGGAGTATCATCTCCCACTTGCCGTCTTTATTTTTTTCGTGCATACTCACATAAGCGGTAGTGTCTCCCACTCCCGCGACTACTATTATTTGTTCAGCGTCCTTTACGGCATCGAGCTTTGTCAGCCATTCGGGGGAATCAATGACCTTCTGATTCTGTATGGAAAGTTCATTTTTATCGATTTCCGCGCTTGCCAAAGGTGCGGTGCTGTTCACTTCCGTTTTTGGGGCGCTGGTTTCCGCCGCAGGGGCGCTGCCCTGATTCCCGCAGGACGTAAATACTGTCGCCGCAGCGGCAATGACTGATAATACTTTTATTTTTGTAAACGCGATATTTTTATTCATGGCGCTCCTCCTTTAAAATGCAAAAAAATATAAATGCTGTGAGCCGCAAAAAGCGCAAAGTGAGAGCATTGCTCATTTGTTATTATATCACATAGTCTTGATTAAGTCAACGACATTATATGAACAAATCCGTTATATATTCGCTCAAACGCCGTATTTAAAGGTTTTATCATCGACTGTGGTAGAAAGATATATTATCGAAATCCGGTTTTCTTCTACCAAATTTTCTACCAAAATCGCTCAATTTTCGTTCTCTTTTTCTCGCCAATAATTTTTCGATATTATATTTTATAATCTTGATGTTTGCGATTCTCCTGTCACCGCAGGGGTGTCGCTTTTCTTTTTACGCCGACCAGACTTTTTAGGGGCAGGCGTATCTGTTGTTTTTGCAGCGGCCTTTTTGCTTGCTGACTTTTTCTTTGTGGACTTCTTTTCAGTCTCGACAGTTTCATCAGGAGCTTTGCTCTGCTGTTCAGCTTCACCGTCAAGCACCCTTGCAATAGTCTCCGCAGAAATAACCTTTGCGTTATACTCTAAGTGGCTATAAAGATTTGCCGTGATCGCATAGTTGCTATGTCCGAGCCATTCTTGAATCGCTTTCATCGGAACATCGTTTGCAAGCAAGAGACTGGCACAAGAATGACGCAGATCATGGAAACGAAGATGTCTCAGCCCTGCTTTGGTAATGACATAGTGAAAACGGCTTGTCACATAATCAGGTGAGATCAGCTTGCCATAATTATCACGGCAGATGAAGCCCTCAAACTCTTTATCATAGGACGAACCACAGATCTTTTTGAAGTGAGCTTCAAGCTCTTTTTTCTCAAGGAGCATTCTCTCGATGTGAGGGATCAGTGGCAGTGTGCGTCTTGTAGAATTGGTTTTCAACCTGGTCTCCACATGGAGCTTTCTCTGACCGTTCTCGTCATAATCGTTGACAACTTTACGCTGAATGGTGATTGTCTTATTCTTGAAATCGACCGCATCCCATCTCAGACCGAGTACCTCGCTGCGGCGCAGACCGTAGTAGGCAGCAATGTGTACCACCAATTCGAGCCTGTCACCCTTGAATACCTCAAACAGATTATTCAACTCATCCTTATTATAAAAGGTGGCTTCATACTTATCTGCTCTCGGCATAACGAGCTTATCCATCGGGTGGAGTTGAAGATACTCCATTTTCACTGCGTAGGCAAGTCCCGAATGAATTGCGAGATAATACTGCTTTACAGCACTACCTTTGCAGCCCTCATCGAGCTTATGATTAAGGAACTCCTGAACGTGATTGTGTCTCAGCTCACCGAGAGTGATACCCGGATAGTGAATATCGAGATACTCCACGAATCGCCTGTTAGCACTTTTATATGTCTGATAGGTAGTTCTTGCAAGGTTCGGGCGCATTGCCGTCAGCCACTCATTCACAAATTCCCCCATTGTCATCTTTGATTCGGGAGTGTCAGCCATGACAGCATTCGGCTCTCTCATTGCAGAAACAGGTGCGGAGGTGGATTTGGACTTTCTGGGCTTTTCAAGCGCTCCTGTTCTGAACTGCTCGTCAAACTCCGCCACGATCTGATCGACCGCTTATTTCAGAGCCTTTTTCGTGCATTTCTCAGGAAGCTCCGTATTCACCCACTTGCGCTTACGCTTTCCCTCGCTGTCCTTGTAGTCAAAAACAACATACTGTTTTCCGTTCTTTACGGAAGTGATGTACTTATAAGGCAGACTTGCTTTCATTTGATTTTCCTCCTTCGATTTGAAAGCGGTAGAAGTCTGCTGTTGACTCTTCTATTATACACTGGAACCAAATATAATGCAAGACTATTGAACCGCAATTCTCCGATTTTCGGCGCTATGTCCGGCTTTTAACCGTCATTTTTGTGCGCAATTAAGAACTCAATTACGTCTGCTTTCAGTACCCTGATATGCCGACCGCTGTGTTCGATACGCCTGATCTCTCCGTTTCCAATCATACCATAAACTTTGGTAGTCCCGAAATGCAAGATCTCACATACCTCTTTCACAGTCAGCACGGGCGGATACTTCCGCAATTTGTTCGCAATATCCTTCTTATCCTCATTGCTCGCCATTAAAAATCCTCCTATCTCTCAGGAGAAAAAGAAAACAAATTAGCGTAGATGTTTCATATTCAGTTTTCAAGATGCTGTAATACATCGTCTGTCGGTTATTTTTATGCCCAAAGATTGATGTACTGTTGGCAGCTCCTACTCCGAGGAATAGAAGCTCCCGACGGCACATCAGCCGTC
>CACYSH010000120.1 GCA_902776945.1 uncultured Ruminococcus sp. | reverse complement strand
TGCTATAAACGGCGTTGACGGCGTGACAAGGCTGAAAGCCGACCCATACGGCGTTCACATGAGCGTTTCCCCCGAGACAGCTTCAAAGGTGTTCGATATTTCCGGCTACAAATGGAACGACGAAAAATATCAGAAGGCGAAGAAATCGCTCAATGTCTATGACAGCCCGATGAATATATACGAGGTTCATCTGAACTCGTGGAAGGCTTGCACGACCGGCAAATATTACAGCTATCCCGGCTTTGCGGAGGAGATAATCCCCTATCTTAAAGATATGGCTTACACGCATATCGAATTTATGCCGCTGGCGGAGTTCCCGTTCGACGGCTCGTGGGGCTATCAGGGTATAGGCTACTACGCGCCGACCTCGCGTTTCGGCACGCCGCACGATTTCATGAAAATGGTGGATATGTTCCACGAGGCGGGTATTTCCGTTATCCTTGACTGGGTTCCCGCGCACTTCCCGCGTGACGCAGCAGGTCTGTTTGAATTTGACGGCGGTTCTTCGTATGAATATTCCGATCCCAAAAAGCGCGACCATTTCGCGTGGGGTACAAGAGTTTTCGATTACGGCAAGCCCGAAGTAAGGAGCTTTCTTATCTCGAACGCGCTTTACTGGCTTGAAAAATATCACATAGACGGTCTGCGCGTTGACGCAGTCGCTTCGATGCTTTATCTTGATTACGACCGCCGCGACGGCGAATGGACTCCCAACGAGTTCGGCGGACATGAAAATCTCGAAGCGATAGACTTCCTGCACAAGCTCAATGAGGCGGTGTTCTCACGCAATCCGCAGGCGCTTATGATAGCCGAGGAATCCACCGCATGGCCCATGGTAACAAAGCCCGTTTCGGAAAAAGGTCTGGGCTTCAACTTCAAGTGGAACATGGGCTGGATGAACGATATGCTGAAATATATGCAGATGGATCCGATCCACCGCGCATTCCACCACGATATGCTGACGTTCTCGTTCTTCTACGCATTTTCGGAGAACTTTATCCTGCCTATTTCGCACGACGAGGTCGTTCACGGCAAGGCTTCGCTCGTCAACAAGATGTTCGGCGGCGACTTTGACATGAAGCTCGCGCAGGCAAGGCTCTTTATGACCTATATGACCGCTCATCCGGGCAAAAAGCTGCTGTTCATGGGCAGCGAGTTCGCGCAGGCGAGAGAATGGGATTATGAAAACGGTCTTGAATGGTTCATGATAGAGGAGTTCGAGAATCACCGCAATTATCAGAAATTCATCAGAACGCTTAATCATTTCTACAAGGATACGCCCGCGCTGTGGCAGCGTGACTTCTCATGGGAAGGCTTCTCGTGGATCTCGAACGACGACTACAAGCAGAGCATAATAATCTTCCGCCGCTACGACAAGGCGGGCAACGAGCTTATCGTTGTCTGCAACTTTGTTCCGGTAGCGAGAACGAGCTATTGTTTCGGCGTTCCATACGAGGGCGAATATACCGAGGTCATCAACTGCACATCGGTTGACGGCTCGCCCTGCACCAATGGCACGGTTCACTCAAAGCCCGTACCGATGCACGGTCTCGAACATTCTATCTGCATTGATATTCCCGCATACGGCTGTATGTATTTCAGCGTAAAGAAGGACAAGCCGAAGAAGACAAGGCGCAGAAAGCCCGAAACTGCCGCGGTCACTGCGGAGGTCGTTGAGGAAACCAAGCCCAAAAAGCGCGGCAGAAAGCCCAAGGCGGAGAAAACTCCCGCCGCAGAGGAAAAAGCCGCTAAGAAGTCGGCTAAAAAGACCAAAGCCGAAAAGGCGGCAGAGGCAAAAAGTCGAAGGCAGAGGAAGCTCCCGCCGATGAGGAAAAGCCTGCAAAGAAGTCGGCGGCAAAAAAGCCGGGCAGAAAGTCCAAAGCCGAAAAGACGGCAGAGGAAGTAAAGGTCGAAGAGACCGCTCCCGACGCTCCGCCCAAAAAGCGCGGCAAAAAGTCAAAGGCAGAGGAAATTCCCGCTGTTGAGGAAAAGCCGACAGAGGAAGTGAAGGTCGAAGAGACCGCTCCCGACGCTCCGCCCAAAAGGCAAAAAGTCGAAGGCAGAGGAAGCTCCCGCCGATGAGGAAAAGCCTGCAAAGAAGTCGGCGGCAAAAAAGCCGGGCAGAAAGTCCAAAGCCGAAAAGGCGGCAGAGGAAGTAAAGGCTGAACAGACCGCTCCCGATGCTCCGCCCAAAAAGCGCGGCAGAAAGCCCAAGGAATAACGTAAGTCAGCGGCACCACGCCGATGATATATAAGTACAATCAACTTTTGTAAAAAATTTTATTAAGTGGGTGAATTAATTATGTTCAACAAAAAAGAATGTGTTGCCATGCTGCTCGCGGGCGGGCAGGGCAGCCGCCTTTATGCGCTGACTCAGACCGTCGCCAAGCCTGCCGTTCCGTTCGGCGCAAAGTACAGGATCATCGACTTTCCTCTCTCGAACTGCATCAATTCGGGCATAGATACCGTGGGCGTTCTCACGCAGTATCAGCCGCTGGTGCTTAACGAGTACATCGGAAACGGTCAGCCCTGGGACTTAGACAGACTTCACGGCGGCGTTCATGTGCTTTCCCCCTATGAAAAGGCAAGCGGCAAGGACTGGTACACCGGCACCGCCAACGCTATCTATCAGAATATCCCGTTCATCGAGAGATACGACCCCGATTATGTAGTAGTTCTTTCGGGCGACCATATCTACAAAATGGACTATAACAAGATGCTCGATTTCCACAAGGCAAAGAAAGCAGCCGCGACTATCGCCGTTCTCGACGTTCCGAAGGAAGAGGCAAGCCGTTTCGGTATCATGATAACCGACGCGGAGGACAACATCATCGACTTTGAGGAAAAGCCCAAGAACCCGCGCTCCACGCTCGCTTCAATGGGTATCTATATCTTCGACTGGCAGAAGCTGAAAAAGTACCTCATCGCCAACGAGGAGGACGCGAACGCTTCAAAGGACTTCGGCAAGAATATCATTCCCGATATGCGCGAGGCGGGCGAAAAGCTCGTGGCTTACCGCTTTGACGGCTACTGGAAGGACGTAGGAACCATCGACTCCCTGTGGGAGGCGAACATGGATCTTATCAATCCGAATATCCCGATCGACCTTTACGACCCCGCATGGAAGATCTATTCGAGAAACCCGATACTCCCGCCGCAGTCGATAGGTAAGAATGCCGAGATACAGAACTCTATGGTGACTGAGGGCTGCTTCATTGACGGCTCTGTTGAGTTCTCGGTTATCTCCGAAGGCGTTACCGTCGAGGAGGGCGCAGTTATATATGATTCGATACTCATGCCCGGAGCGCACATCAAGAAGGGCGCAAAGGTAGAATATGCCATTGTCGGCGAGGATACCGTTATCGGCGAGAACGCGCAGATAGGCGCTCGTCCCGAAACGATCGAGGACAAGGATACCTGGGGCGTTGCGGTAGTCGGCAACAAGCTCAACATCTCCGACGGCGCGACGGTTGCTCCCAAGGCGATAATCTATGAAGATATGTAAGAAGGGAGAAATAAAGCCATGAGTGTTAATATGGGAAACGTACTCGGTCTTATCTTTGCCAATATGCACGATATGACCGTAGGCGATCTTACTAAGAACAGAACTATGGGTTCCGTTCTGTTCGGAGGACGTTACCGTCTGATAGATTTTCCGCTCTCCAATATGGTAAACAGCGGCATTACTGCCGTAGGCGTTATCACAAAGGACAATTACCAGTCACTGCTCGATCATCTGGGTTCCGCCCGCGAGTGGGATCTGGCAAGAAAGAAGGGCGGTCTGTATATCCTGCCGCCGTTCGGCAATTCGAACGCTTCGCTGTACACGGGCAGAATCGAAGCTCTTAACGGCGCTATGAGCCTTATCAAGCATTCGCTCGCCGATTACGTTATCATGAGCGACTGCGACGTTGTAACGAACATGGATTTCCGTCCTATCGTTGAGCAGCACGCCGCGAGCGGTGCCGACATCACCGTAGTGGCGCACACAGGTCAGTACACGAACGAGGAATGCCGCGCATCAACGATACTCAATGTCGATACCGCAGGCAAGGTACAGAGCGTGCTTATCCGTCCCAATTTAAGCGGCACCTGCACGGCTTCGCTCAATATCTTCGTTATGAAGAAGGACTTCCTTATCAGCCTTATCAACGATTCTATCGCGAGGGGCAAGGTGAGCTTCGAGACCGACGTATTCCAGGCAAGGTGCAATGAATTTGACATCAGGGCTTACGAGTATGACAACTACTTCTCGAAGATAACAAGCATAGGCAGCTATTTCGCGGCGAATATGGCACTTCTCGAACCCGAGAACGCCAAAAAGCTCTATCTGCCGAAGCGCTCGATCTACACGAAGGTATCGGACAACGCTCCCGCGAAGTACGACCTCAACTGCGTTGTCAAAAATTCGCTCATTGCCGACGGCTGCATAATCGAGGGCGAAGTGGAAAATTCCATTGTCTTCCGCGGCGTAAGAGTAGGCAAGAATGCGAAGGTAAAGAACTGCATACTCATGCAGGGCACGACGATCTCCGACAATGCGGAGTGCAGCTACCTCATCACCGACAAGAACGTATTCGTAAATAACAACCGCATACTCACCAGCTCCCCAGCGTACCCCATGTACGTCGGCAAGGACGCTACTCTCTAAAAAAAGTTAATAATGAATAGTTAACAGTGAATAGTTGCGGTATCGCCTTCGGCGATGCTGCGCGGCAAACGTGCCGCGCATTGACTCGCTTCGCTCGTCAGTTTTAACCGCAATAATTATGATCAGCGAACATTTTTGCGGGGCGAAGCCTTCGCATAATTGCGCCGCAGGCGCTCCTTAACTATTCACTATTCACTTTAAACTATTCACTTATTTTAAGTACGGTCGGGAAACCGATCTTAGAAAGAAGGTCAGCATATGAACATACTTTACACAGCAAGCGAGGCTCTGCCCTTTATCGCTTCGGGCGGACTGGCAGATGTTGCGGGTTCACTTCCCCGCGCAATCAACGAAGAGGGACACGACTGCCGCATAGTTATTCCCTACTACGGACAGATCAAGCAGGAGCTTAAAGATCAGTGTACCTATGTGACGAATTTCACGGTACCCGTTGCCTGGAGAAACCAGTACTGCGGCGTTTTCACTGCGGTAGTGAACGGCGTTACCTACTACCTGCTCGATAATGAGTATTACTTCGCAAGAAACGGGCTTTACGGCTTCTACGACGACGCGGAGAGATATATCTTCTTCTCGCGCGCTGTGCTGGAGCTGCTGCGCTATATCGACTTCAAGCCGAATGTTATAAACGCCAACGACTGGCAGACGGCGCTCGTACCCGTTTATTACGACATCTTCTACCGCTATCAGGGCGGCTATGAGGACATCAAGACAGTATTTACCATTCACAATATCCAGTATCAGGGTCGCTACGGTCTGGAGATCATCAACGATCTTATGGGCATTCCGCTCTATCACACCGATCTGCTCGAATACGACGGCGACGTGAACTTCATGAAGGCGGCTATCGAATGCGCCGACAAGATCACCACCGTTTCGCCGAGCTACGCCTGGGAGATTCTCGACCCGTGGTACAGCTACGGTCTTGACAGGATACTTGTCAAGAAACAGTACAAGCTCTGCGGTTTCTTAAACGGTATAGATCAGGAGGTCTACAACCCCGAAACAGACCCCAATATCCCCGTTCACTACTCGGTAGCCAACCGCGCAGGCAAGAAGATCTGCAAGGAAAAGCTGCTTGAGGAGTTCGGACTTGCTCAGGGCGACGAGCCGGTTATCGGCATAGTTACCCGCTTTGTAAGCCACAAGGGACTTGACCTCGTGAAGTATGTTTTCGAGGACATGGTTCGTTTGGGCTGCAAGTTCACGATACTCGGTTCGGGCGAGAAAATTTACGAGGACTTCTTCCGCGAGATGCAGTACCGCTATCCCGACCGCGTGGGCGTAACTCTCGGTTTCGTTCCGCCGCTTTCAAAGCGTATCTACGCGGGCGCGGATATGTTCCTCATGCCCTCGCAGAGCGAGCCGTGCGGCTTGGCGCAGATGATCTCGCTGAGATACGGCACTATCCCGATAGTCCGCGAGACAGGCGGTCTGCGCGATTCCATCAGGGACGCGGGCGGCGAGAACGGCAACGGATTCACCTTCAAGACCTACAACGCCCACGATATGCTTGACGCTGTTACCCGTGCAAGAGTTGCCTATGACGACAAGGCGAAATGGAACAACCTGGTAGGTTACGCAATGCGCGAGGATTATAGTTGGAAACGCTCGGCGGTTCTGTACATCGGGCTTTATTCTGATATTCACTAAGCCTGTCGCCCCCGTGCGGGGGTGTGGATTGAAATAGCTGGAAGCGCTCGGCGGTGCTGTACATCGGTCTGTATTCCGATATTCACTGAATCCATTGAATCAAAGGCGGTGTTTAGCCGCGTAGTTTAAAGCAAACGAGCCTCTGTTTCAGGAGGCTCGTTTTAATGAGGTGATAATTATTCCGGAAAGTAAAAAAGAAAAAGAAAAAAAGCCGCGAATCGTCTGGATAGACATTCTTCGCGGCGGCATGATGTTCTTCGTCGTGTGGGGACACTGCACGGCGCGGGGCGACATCGAGCGGTACATTTTCTCGTTCCACATGGCGGCGTTTTTTTTCATCTCGGGGCTGACGTTCGCTTTCAACCGCGAGACCGACCCGCTTAAATATCTGCTGAAAAAGGCACGGGGACTGCTCGTGCCGTATTTCCTGCTGAATCTGTACGCCGCGCCGCTTTACTATGTGAACGTGCATTTCGGCGCTAACAAGGACGTACCCGTGTGGAAAATGGCGCTCGGCGTTCTGGCTTCCAATGTCGATACGGGGCTGCCGATGGCTTCTAACACGACGTGGTTCATCACCTGCCTTTTCCTGACGGATATGCTTTTCTTTGCGCTGCGAAGGTTGATAAAAAGCGATGTATTGCTTGCGGGCGGGACTTTGCTGCTTACTACGACGATGTACGCGGTCGGTATCGTCAAGCGCTTTGCGGGCGGCGGGCTGTGGCATTGGCAGACGGCGTTCACGGCGGTCATCTTCTACATGGCGGGGTATTTCTTTATGAAGAATATCGCGGCGGCGGGGGATTTTCTGAAAAAAAGTCGCCTGCGTTCGGGGCTTGTGATAGCCGTTTTGCTGGCGGACGGACTGCTGCTTTCGCAGCTGAACAGCCGCGTTTCTATGGTGAACGACAGGTACGGCAATACGCTGTATTTTTATCTTGGGGCGTTTTCGACTACGCTTGCGGCGGTGTTCCTTGTTATGCTGCTTTCCGAAAAGGCGATGTTTGTAAAGCTGATGAAGCCGATAAACTTTATCGGAAAGACCACGCTTGCGTATATTGCGCTGCACGTTCCGCTGATGAAGCTGTTGAAGCATATAACGCCTTTAGGCAGGGATAGCGAGCCTTATCGCCTTGTGATGACGGTGTTGCTGTATTTCGGGCTGATACCGATAGCGTGGCTGATAACGAAGCTGCTGCCGAAAAAAGATAAAAGATAAAAGATAAAAGATAAGCCGCAAAGTGAGCGGTAAAAAATAAAATCGGCAATTTCCAAAACTTCGTACCAAAACACGCAGGAGAAAAGCTCTGCAAGACAGTACGGAAACAAAGAAATTGCCGATTTTAATTTTGAGCCGTTCAAATTTCTTTCTCCGATTTGATACTTGAACCGCTCAGACTCTGGGGGAAGACCCTTTGCGGGCATCAACAAGTTGATGCAAACAAGTTCGTGCAAGAAGAAGGGTTATCCCCTGCACGAGCTTGCTGGCATTAACATAGTTAATGCAGCCACCCCCTTCCTAAGACTTTTGGTTTGCCCTCACTTTGCGTTTTTTGTTGCTCATGTATAATCAGATATTGGTTTATCATAAAACTTGGGAATAAAACACTCGTCTGCCGACCCGCGCTCCTGCATAAATCCCTCAAACCCGGCTTTTTCAAGCGCTTCAACGACCGTTTTATACTCAAACCCCGAAAGCCGCCGCGAAAGCTCTTTGAACTCCCCGGCACGGTAAACAGGCGTATACTGGCTCATAAGGCTAACCATTATCTCATCGGGAGCGAACCGCTCACGCAGCTTTTCAATAAGCGCTATCGAATCCCGACGGCAGTTCGGCAGTATCAGATGCCGCACAATAACGCCGCTCTGCATTATGCCGTCCTCGTCAAAAACAGGCTTGCCTGCGATGTCGTACATCTTTTCGATAGCCGCCATTGCCCGCCCGTAATAGTCCGCCGCAGACGAATATTTCCCCGAAAGCTCCGCGCTGAAATATTTCAGGTCGGGCAGAAAAATACTCACCCGCCCGCGCAGCATTTCAAGCGTTTCGGGCTTTTCATAACCGCCGCTGTTGTAAACAAACGGAATCCCAATATTGCCGCAAAGCCCGATAGCCGCCAGTATCTGCGGCACGAAATGCGTGGGATTTACAAGGTTTATGTTGTGCGCTCCCTGCGCTTTTAGCTGCGAAAAGCATTCGGCAAGCTCGCTCTCCGTGACGGGAAAGCCCTTGCCCTCGTGCGAAATTTCATGATTTTGGCAGAAAACGCACCGCAGTACACAGCCGCTGAAAAACACCGTCCCCGAGCCGCGTGTGCCGCTGATGCACGGCTCCTCCCAGTTGTGCAGAGCGGCGCGGGCTATTCTTACCGTGCGCCCCTCGCCGCAGAATCCATGCCCTGTGTTCCTGTCCGCTCCGCACTGTCTCGGGCAGAGGGTACAATGCTTCATCGCGGAGCTTATCATATCGTTTGTCATTTGCCGAAAGTATTGTAAAGGTCGTTTGAATAGAACTTGTAGCTTAACGAGCGGTCAAAGCCGTCCTTGTCGTTGACGATCATGGTAAGCTCGTAATACTGAACGCGGCTGCTGATAGGCAGTTCCGGATCGCCCACCATGCGGTATTCGTAAGTGATAACGCCGTTTGCGTCAAGTCCGGCAAGGCAATATTCGCTGACTTCGTTATAGACAGCCGGCTTGCCGCCGAGCATAAGCTCTACTTTGCAAAGCTTCATATCTGATTTTGAAAGCGATTCGTCCTCGAAGATAAAGCTGCCGACATTCTCGTTATCTACAAGCTCGTGCGGCGTTTCGACCATACGGAGTTTGATTCCCGAGCCTGTTTCGTCGGTAAGGCTGGAATAGAAATATCCCGGTACATAATTGTAGTCATGATAAAGCGGTTCGTCGATAGGCGAGGAATACGGCTGTTTTTCGAACTCTTTCAGCTCGTCGCTCAGTACGAGCTTTTGAGTGATCCACTGCACCTCGCCCGAGCTGTCCCTGCATTCCAGCGCCAAGGTATATCTGCCCGCAGGCGTTACGCAGAGCGGCACGCCGCGAAGCTCGCTGCCTGAGCCGTAAAGCTCGTTTACGGTCGTCCAGGTAAACTGCGTCTCGTCGCCGCCAAAACCGGTAATTGTTATACTGCTGACCGTGTAATCGCTGTCGGAAAGGGAGATGTCGCATTTAATGCCGTACCAGATATATTCGGTAAGGCGCGGGTCGGCGATACTGAGCGTGCCGTTGTAGCCGTTGTCAACGCCCTCGCTGCCCGCGATCTTTTTGTCGAAGGTGAAGTTATCCGCCGTTGCTTCGAGCTTGACATTATTGATATTTTTTGACGTTCTGTAATCGGAGACAGCTCTGTATCCTCTTATATATATATACGGAATTGATATTAAAAGGATCGCCATAACGGTGAACAGACCGTTTTTCTTTTTTGCGGGCTGCTGTGCCGTGCTGTGGTAAGGGGCGTAGACATTCGAATAACTGTTCGAGGCGGAGTAATTTATCTGCTGCGGCTGAGTGCTTTGGAACGTATTGGGAGGCGTTTCGTCGCCGAAGCTGCGCCGCAGACCGTCGGTAAAGGTGCTTATCTCCTCGCTAAATTCGTCGCGGGTAAGGCGGGCTTCCTCGCGGAGCTGTTTGGCGATAAAGTCGTCGCCGTCTGCGTTGTCCTTTAAATGCGTGTGAGAGCTGCCGCCGTCGCCGAAGCTGCCGCAGCCGATGTCGTCGCGGGCGGTAAAGCATTCGGGGCAGAGATCGGAATCACTCGGTTTAAAGCGATAACCGCAGCCTTTGCATTTGTAAGCCATAAAAACCTCCTTAAACAACGTAATTACGCAAGTTTGTGCAATCGTCCGTGAATGCCCCGCAAAACCGCGATTTTACAGCATTTTTATACTATCCCTCGACCGATGACGACGAAGGCTAACTGGCGTTAGTCGAGGAGGAAGACGACGGTACGAACTTGTTCGTACCATCGTGTTCAGGGTGGCGAAGATCGTCATGGAGTTGGTCGAGGGATAGTATTAATAGGTTAGTGCAAATTGGGGCTTGCCCACGCCGCCTTCATGATAAGGCTTTATCTGACGATTATCATTATGCAGTTTGACAAAATGCGCTCATTTACAGATTATTCTTTGCCCGCCGCGGACAGCTGCTTGTGATAAGCTCCAGGATCTCGGTGCTGGGTGTGTAGATCAAAGCCGCTTTGCCGAGCGATTTATGTTCGAAGCGCAAATAATAATCGTCAAGCTCGGGATTGCAGGAGGACGCTTTAACGAAGGTCTCGCCGTCGCCGAGCGTGAAATCTTCGGTCATTTTGCCGTATTCGGTAACGGTGTGCAGGTCTATCGAGCAGAGCCTTTTGCGCTTGGACTGATTGATTATCTTGTCTATGTCAAGGTCGAAGTTCGTGATAGTATATTCGTATTCCACAAAGAAATTGCAGATGAGTCTCCAGCCGCCGTAAAGGCAGAGACAAGCCGCGAAAAAGCCGATCATTTGCAGCACGGTACCCATAGTGAACAGCACCGCCAGCGAAGCGAGCGAAATAGCGCAGAGCGTGATAAACACCCTTGACAGCTTTTCGTTTGCGGTAAGCTCTTTTTTTACGATAAACTCCTTGAATTTGTCCATAATGACATTTTCCTCTCTATGTTGATAATATAATCATTATATCACATAATTATTCATAAATCAAGCTATTTTTTGCGGGTATAGGGAATTGCGCGGGGCGGTATGCGGACGATGCCACGGAAATTGATTTTGCTCTATTTATTAGACTTGCAGGGGCGCATCTATGTGTGCGCCCGTTTGCCATGTGAACCCATATTTATTCAAACGGTCGGGTTATTTCGCGGGCGCAATAAATGTCTGAAAATAAATGTCGTTTATTATAAAATTGATTTTTTTGCGCGGTTCGCGGCACTTGACAAATACATATCTTTGTGATATAATGATTAATCATAATAAACAAAGAAAGGCGTGACAAATTATGAAAGAATATTCAAAAAGCCGTTCGTTCTGGGCGCTTGTAGGTGCGCTGATGCTCGTTGTGGCTTCAACGGCGCTGCTGGTGACAAAATATTTCGAGGATAAGGCGCATTACGAGAAGTGGAAGGATTACGACGAGTGCGGCATCTGAACAACGAAAAAAGCCGGGGCAGCCCGGCTCTTTTTTAGTTAATAGTTAATAGTGAATAGTGAATAGTTAAGGAGCGCCTTCGGCGCATATTTAAAATCACTGCCCACAACTTAAGGTTAATAAGGTGTAGGGCGGGGGCTTGCTCCATTTGCATTAACCTAACTTAAAACCATTGAAAATACGGTGATTTAGTGGTTATTCGGGCGAAACGGGCGGGAGCAAGCCCCCGCCCTACACCTGATT
>CACYSH010000119.1 GCA_902776945.1 uncultured Ruminococcus sp. | reverse complement strand
TATCAACGCTTTTGGAACGTTCTTCAATGCTGTCTCCAAGCTTTCGCTTGTTCTCGCGGCAGCGCTTACGCTTGTTCTTACGGCTTACCTTTTCGGGCAGTTTGATGTTCGCTATCTTCATTAGGGATTGCTCGAAAATAACTTGAACACTTCTGAGCTAACAATCTTTGAAAATACTTTAGAAATTGACAATCGAAATGTTCAACTTATTTTGCTGCAAATCCTAAGGATAACTAATGCGATATAATATCATAATTAGTCGGTCTTATTCTTCCGCTTCCCGGCGATCATTTCAAGCACCGCAAGGCTTGCAACGGTTGCAAGTGCAAGCGCTCCGAGGGGGGCTTCAACTCCGGTTTCGGGGTTGTCAGATAGCACCGAAGTCTCGCCATCGCCGGGCTTGCAGCTGATCTTGTTCTTCTTGGCATACCTCTCGCCCGCACCGGGGTGGCAGTAAAGAACGAAGTCTTCGCTGAGAAAATAATGATCTTCGCAATCATATGTTTCTGTTACATATCCCAGCGCGTATTCTCCGATGTTCCGGACAGAAGCGGGCAGGGTCACGCTCCTAAGCGAAGGGCAGTCACAAAACGCCTCTTCACCGATATCGGTCACGCTTTTGGGGATAGATACACTTTTCAGAATTTGGGAATTTTTAAAAGCATAAGAATCTATACTTGTCACACCGTCGGGGATATCTATGCTTGTCTTTCCGCTCGGACAAAGTACCAAAGCAGTAATATCCTTGCTGTATATCACGCCGTCAATGGAGCAGTACGTTGTATTGTTCGCATCTACCTTTATATCGGTCAGGTTTGAACACCCATGAAAAGCGTCAACAGCGAGTTCAGTCACACCTTTTCCGATAGTTACGCTTTTCAGGCTGCCGCAGCCCGCAAATGCTTCATTTTCGATACTCGTCACACTGTCGGAGACAGTCACGCTTTCCAGACTGCCGCAGTCCATGAACATTTCGGTGCTTATAGTTTTCACACTATCGGGGAGAGTTACGCTTTTCAGGCTGCTGCACCCTTTGAATGCCTCCCAGCCGAATTCTGTCACGCTGTCGGGGATAGTCACGCTTTTCAGGCTTCCGCAATACCTGAACGCCTCCCAGCCGATAGAAGTCACGGTGTCGGGGATAGTCACGCTTGTCAGGTCTGTGCCTTCAAATGCAAATTCGCCGATAGCCGTGACCTTCTTTCCGTCGATCTCCGAAGGTATGACAACATCTCCGCCCTTGCCTTTATATTCTGTTATGGTAACGGTATCGCCATCGACCGAGTATTCAAAATCCTCATAAGCCGCAGCGCTCGCCGCGATAGCCGTACCGAGTGTTCCGTCGGGAAGAGCGCCAAGCCCTCCCGCTGCGAGTAAGATTGCCGCTGTGCAGCATACGATCTGTTTTTTCATGATGTTTATTCCTTTCTTTCGACGGGCTATGCCGCTGTTATTCTTTTTAAATCCCGACTTGCATATGGTGTATGAAAAACGCCTGTTTAGCGGTACTTTTTTAGTGAGAAGCCTTAAGTCAAATTCAGTGATTTAAAATAGCGAAATTGCCTAATTTCGTTGTTTTTCATGCGCTTGTGTCTGAAATTATACACCATATGCAAGTCGGGATTTTATTCTTTTAGGAATAGATAATTAATCCCGAAACCAACCACAAAAGCCGGCTTCGGGATTCTTTTTTCTATCAAACGTGTCCTCAACTATTGGTCGTAAATCGGTCGTAAATCTTGCCTGTCGGGTCATAAACCCCGCGTATTTACGACGTTTCTTAGTCGATACTCTTCATCGTCGGGAACAACAGCACATCCCTTATCGCCGGCGAATTAGTCAGCAGCATAACAAGTCTGTCTATGCCGTAGCCGATACCGCCCGTAGGAGGCATACCGATCTCCAGTGCGCGGAGGAAATCCTCGTCGGTGCGGTTGGCTTCCTCGTCGCCCTGCGAAAGCGCCTCCTCCTGTGCCTTGAAACGCTCACGCTGGTCGATGGGGTCGTTAAGCTCCGAATAAGCGTTGCACATTTCCCAGGTGTTGATGAACAGTTCAAAACGCTCAACATAGTCGGGTGCGTCGGGCTTGCGCTTTGTCAGCGGAGAGATCTCTATCGGGTGGTCGGTGATGAACGTCGGCTGAATCAGATGCTCCTCAACAAATTCCTCAAAGAACATATTGATGATGTCGCCGCGCTTGTGACGTTCCTCAAACTCCACATGGCGCTCCTTGGCTATCGCCTTTGCTTCTTCGGTGGTCTTGATCTCGGCAAAGTCCACGCCGCTGTACTTCTTTATAGCCTCAACCATTGTCATGCGCTCGAACGGCTTGCCGAGATCAATAGTCTTGTCGCCGTAGGGAATAGTGGTCGTTCCGCAGACCTCGTTTGCAAGGTGCCTGAACATCGTTTCCGTCAGTTCCATCATGCCGTGATAATCCGTGTACGCCTGATAAAGCTCCATAAGCGTAAATTCGGGGTTGTGCCTTGCGTCAACGCCCTCGTTGCGGAAAACTCTGCCTATCTCGTACACTCTTTCAAGACCGCCGACGATAAGTCTCTTTAAGTAAAGCTCCAAACTGATACGCAGCTTAACGTCCTCGTCGAGAGCGTTGTAATGCGTTTCGAAGGGTCTTGCGGCAGCGCCGCCGGCGTTCGATACAAGCATGGGAGTCTCGACCTCCATAAATCCGCGTTCGTCAAGAAAACGGCGTATTGTCGAGATTATCTTCGAACGCTTGATGAAGGTCTCCTTTACCTCAGGATTGCAGATAAGGTCGGTATAGCGCTGTCTGTAACGGGTGTCCTGATCCTTTAAGCCGTGCCACTTTTCGGGCAGCGGGAGCAGGTTCTTCGAAAGCAGCGTGAAGCTCTCGGCGTGTACGGAAATTTCGCCCATTTTCGTGCGGAAAACAAAGCCCTTGATACCAACGATGTCGCCGATGTCGCCCTTCTTGACGTAGCGGTCAAAGCTCTCCTTGCCGACCTCGTTCATGCGGACGTAGACCTGTATCTTGTCGGTCTTGTCGCGCAGGTCGATAAAGCTCGCCTTACCCATCATGCGCTTGGACATCATTCTTCCGGCTATTGTCACCTGAACGCGGCGCTCGTCGAGCAGCTCAACGAGCTTTTCAAGATCGGTGGGACCTGCAATATCCTTGCAGGCAGCCTCGCACGCCTGATACTTTATCTTAGCTTCGGCGCAGCTGGTGTCAACGTCGAATTTGGTTATCTCGAACGGGTCGCAGCCGTCAGCCTTAAGTGCGTCGAGCTTTTCCATTCTTATCTTCTTGTAGGAGTTGACTTCCTCCTGTGTAAGCTCCCTTTCCTCTTCGGGCAGGGAAGTGTTCTCGTTTACTTCGCTCATTTATATATTCCTTTCATAGTATGCGATATTTTTATGCGTGTTTTTTGAACTATAAATGAGCAACGTCGTCGATTTGCACAAACTTGGAATATCACAAGGGCACGAACTTGTTCGTGCCATTGCCCCCGCCGTCCTCATGATAAGGCTTTATCTAATGATAATTATTTATGCAATTTAACCAAATGCGCTCATTTATAGCTTTAAAGCAAGATCCATGATATTATAAATCCACTATCCACAACTTAAGAAAAAGATTGACGAAAATCATCTTTAAAAACCATTCATTTACGGGCGGGAGCAAGCCCCCGCCCTACACCTTATTAACCTTAAGTTGTGGGCAGTGATTATAAATCGGCAATATTGTCAATTTGCACAAATTCAAAACCCGATGTAGGGCGGGGGCTTGCCCACGCCGCTCCCATGATTGTTTATGCAATTTGACAAAATGCGCTCATTTATAGTTACCTGTTCTTTCTCGAAATTTCGAGGACTTCAAGTCTCATGGTGCCGCCGGGAGTTTCTACCTCGAAAAAGTCGCCGACCTTCTTTTTGAGAGCCGCCTTGCCGATAGGGGAATCGTCGGAGATCTTGCCGTTATCGGGATCGGACTCGATAGTGCCGACGATCTGATACTCTCTTATGATGTTGCGATCCATGAATTTCAGCTTGACGACCGAGCCGAAGCCTACCTCGTCAACGGAAATATCGTCGTCATCGACCACGACCGCCTCGCGGAGAGTCTGCTGTAAGTCCTCGATCTCCTGCGCCAGCTTTGCCTGTTCGTTTTTAGCCTCGTCATACTCCGCGTTTTCGGAAAGGTCGCCGAACGAGCGAGCCTCTTTCAGCTGCTCCGCGACCTCTTTTTTCCTTACGGAAATGAGATATTCAAGCTGTTTCTCCAGTTTTTCCTTGACCGCTCTGGAAATCGTGTTTGCCATAGCAATTTCTCCTTTACATCAAATAATATAAAATCAGACATATTTAAAAAAGGCGTATATGCCTTATCTTATTATTATAATACAAAATCGGTCGGTTGTCAATAGATTTTTTCCAAATGGCACGAAAATCAATTTCGTTCCATTTGTTGAAAATTTTGTAGGGGTGTACCTATGTGTGCGCCCGTTTTATTGCCAATTTGAGTTTCCGTCAAAATGCACAAAGCAGTAAAGCATGGGCAAACCAAACGTGATATAAAACGTTTTATGCTGCAATATTAAAATGTATAAAAATCTGAATTGAAGCAAAATTACCGCTTTTTACAGAAATATTTAATAAACAGTCAGCAAAAAACGCCTAAAAACGCAAATTTTGACTTGACAATCACGCCTTTCGGTGATATTATATAGTATAGACTGAATAAGGTCGTTTATTTTTTTCAGTCTGCTGAAAACGTTTTCTTTGGTAGCTTTGTCCCGGCTGAACGCTGGTCGGGATATTATGACAGCATAAAAATCCATTGAAAGGAAGGATCACTATGGGAAAGCGAAAGCTCCTGAAAAGATTTATCGCCGGCGTGTCAGCCGCTTCGATGATCTTGACGGAAAGCAACGTGATGAGCGCTAACGCGGCGGTCATCGACAAGGAAAATCCCAACAACTACCACAACTACGCAGAGGCTTTGCAGCTTGCACTTTGTTTCTACGACGCGAACAAGTGCGGCGACGAGGTCGGCGAGGACGGCTATTACAAATGGCGGCAGGACTGCCATGTCAAGGATGGCTATATCCCGCTCCAGCCCATGAGTCCGATGCCCGAGATCAACAAGGGCAAGACCGACGATCAGCTTAAAGAAGATCAGGGTCTCGGCAAGGCTGACGACGGCAAGGAAAAGCCCAAGCCCGGCGACGACGACCCCGATCTTTATGTCGGCGTGAATATGTCGCAGGAGTTCATTGAGAAGAACAGGAAGTACCTTGACCCCGACGGGGACGGCACTCTCGACCTCACGGGCGGCTGGCACGACGCGGGCGACCACGTTAAGTTCGGTCTTCCCGGCAGCTATTCTGCTTCGACGGTCGGCTGGGGCTATTACGAGTTCCGCGATTCGTACAAGGAACTGGGGCTTGACAAGCACGTTGAGGACGAACTCCGCTGGATAAACGACTACTTCATGAAAGTAACTTTCCTCGACAATAAAGGCAACGTTGTCGCTTACTGCTATCAGGTCGGCGAGGGCAACAACGACCATAACTACTGGTGTCCGCCCGAATTGCAGGTAGACGGCACTATGGTAGCTTCTTCCTCCTGCGCGGTAAAGCGTCCCGCTTACTTTGCGACAGAGGAAATGCCCGCCTCCGACCAGTGCGCGGGTGCTGCGGCTTCGCTCGCTATCAACTATCTGAACTTCAAGGACACCGATCCGACTTACGCCAAGAAGTGCCTGAAATATGCAAAGGCGCTCTATGATTTCGCCGTAAAGACCCACGTTGAGGACTGGGAGCCGGGCAAGGTTCCGAACTGTTACAGTCTCGGCTATGACGGCGGTTTCTATACGTCAAGCTATGATTATGACGAACTGGCATGGGCTGCCGTATGGCTCTACTACTGCACAGAGAACTATGATTACATCAATGATATAATCTCGGTCGATGAGACAATAACAAACGAAAAGGGCGCTCACCCCTACACGGGCTACATGAAGCGCATCATCACCGATACCGGCAACTGCTGGCAGAATATTTGGGTACATTGCTGGGATACCGTTTGGGGCGGCGTATTTGCGAAGCTGGCACCTGTTACCAATACAGCGCGTGACTGGTACATTTTCCGCTACAACCTCGAATTTTGGTCGGGCTGCGGTGCCTCCGTTGACAGCTCCGAATGGGGCTATGAGCCTGTTCACGGTCACAAGTATTTCGGCATGGACGATTTCCTCTGGAACACCAAGATGACCGCCGACGAGATACCCGATCTTCCTTTGAGTGAGACAAGCAGCGATTTCATTGCCAAGTCGCCCAAGGGCTGGGCGGTAGTATCGGGCTACGGCTCGGCACGCTACAACACGGCAGCCGGTCTCTGCGCCTGCGTATACGCCAAGACCACCAAGGACGAAACATTCCTTCCGTGGGCGAGAGCGCAGATGGCATACATTCTCGGCGACAACCCTATGGGCTACGCTTACGAGGTAGGCTACGGCAACAACTTCGCAAGCCACCCGCATCACCGTGCGTCGCACTGCTCGGCTACACAGAGCATGGACGACCCGATCACACAGGTACATACCCTTTGGGGCGCTTTGGTTGGCGGCCCCGACCTGAAGGACAATCACGTTGACCAGACCAAGGACTACATCTACAACGAAGTTACCGACGACTATAACGCGGGCTTCTGCGGCGACCTTGCGGGTCTTTACCACTTCTACGGACGTAAGGGCGGCATTGACGCAAAGGAAAACAAAATAATCAAGGATTTCGATATGTCCGGCAACGCGAAGGGCTACGATCAGGTCGATAAGGACGGCAATCCGCTGCCCGTTGGTTACTATGTATCGGGCGGCAAGGCGCAGGAAAGGGAGGACGGCGTACAGCTCAAGGTCGTTCTCCACAACAGAACCGTGGACGCTCCGAGATTCGAGTGCGATGTTAAGGCGAGATACTACTTCAACATCAAGGAACTCATGGACAAGGGCTACGGCATCGACTATATCGTTTCGCGTATCGACTACGACCAGGAGGCAGGCTACACGAACAACAAGTCTCACGCGGAGCTTTCCAAGCCTGTCAAGTATGACAACAAGGGAACATACTACGTTGAGATCACCTGGAAGGACTGCAAGTTCTACGGCAGCCGCGTATACCAGTTCGCTCTTACAACGAAGATGGACGACGAAAAGTACATCTTCCCCGAATGGGATTCCTCGAACGATTACAGCTATCCCGATCTTGTCAGCTTTGAGGACGACAACGCTGCTGAGGCTATCACCGACAAGATAACTCTTTATGCCGACGGCAAGCTTATCTGGGGCGTAGAGCCTGACGGAACGAAGCCCTCCGACGAGCCTGAACCCGAAAAGACTGAGACCTACACCGCTCCCGCGATCACCTTCAAGAAGGGCAACGGCACAGTTAAGCTCAGTTGGACAGCAGTAAAGGGTGCTGAAAAGTACGGTATTGCAGGCTGTCAGAACGGCAAATGGACTTTGCTTGACAAGTGCGACACCAATTCTTATGTGCTTGAAGGACTTACCGCAGGCAAGGATTATAAGATCGCTGTTGTTACAATGATCGGCGGCAAGTGGAAAATGGATTTCGGCAATGCGGTAACTGTAACGCCGAAGGCGGAGACGGTAAGCCTTTATCCCGTTGTCAAGACGCAGGTTAAGGACGGCAAGATCAGCTTCAAATGGACGGCGGTTCCCGGTGCCGAGAAGTACGGTTTAGGCGTATACAGCTCGGGCAAGTGGAAGCTGGTAAAGCAGTTCAGCTCGAAAGTTACCACATGGACATCTTCGCGTGTTGGCAAAGGCAAGTATAAAATGGTACTTCTTGCTAAGGTCAACGGTGAATGGGTAAAATCTGACATTTCCAAGGCTGCGTTTGTTGTTACCGTAAGCTGATACATCTCTTGAAACAATAAAGAATATAATACGCCGGAGCTTCAAGGAGCTTCGGCGTATTTTTAATAATCGTTTTTAAAAGAAAGACTGCATGACCGTCAGGTCACGCAGTCTTTCTAAATCATAGAGCTTTCTTTAAAGTGTCCGTCTTTCCGTACAGAGCTTTCAGGTGAGCGCCCTTATCTCAGGTAACGGCATATCAGGAGCATTTCTTTATCGAAAGATCGGTGATCGTTACAGTAAAGGAACCGTTCGCCGCTCCGCAGGTGAATACGCACGCTACATCATCGTCGGTATCTTCGGTCATAGCGAATTTCGTGGAATAATGCTGCTTCTGAGTGGTAAAGTTGAGCGGAGCATAGAAATACTGGTCATAGGGAGCGTAATTCTGCTGGAATTTATATCCCAGTTCAACAGACTTATCAGCCTGATAATCGAAAGAAATTTCGTAGGTAGCGCCCTTTTCGAGCTTTATGCCGGGATAAACGCCCTGAACGTGCCATACCTCCGAGCCTGCTCTGTTTACCGCGATCTGGATACCGTTGCTAAGATTCTTGAAGGAGGCAGAAGCGCCGCCTTCCTCAGATGCCCAGCCGGAGAACTTCGAAGCGTCGGCAGCCATGTTCTCGCCCGTTGTCGAAGGATTGGAGGGGGTGGAAGGATTGGAGGGGTCAGTAGTCTGCGAACCGCCGCTTAACTTGACGAGCTTGAGGTTCTTGATAGTAGCCTTGTACGGAACGTTCACTCCGCCGCCGCCGAGATTGAAGCCGACGCGGGACATATTGTCGGTCTTTGAGGTCATGTCAAAAGTAGCCTTATAGTGCTGAACGTTTGTGGTGAAGTTCAGGGAATCGCTGTAATAAGGCAGATAATCGTCGTGACCCTGCATTACGCAGAAAGTGGTGGTCTCGGGCTTGTCGCTTACATAATCGAACGAGATTTCGTACTTAGCGCCCTGTTCGAGCGTAATAGCGTCATAGAAAATCTGAGCGTTCCAGTCGTTCTTGCCGCCCTTGTCAACCTGCATTGCTACGCCGCCGTCAACATAGAACATCTCGCCCTGAGCGCCCGCAGAGGTGTCCGTCCAGCTTGCCCAGTTGTCCTCGTTGGCACAGAGGTTGTTCGGGTCGGTTTCTGTGCCGGACTGTGTTCCCGATCCGGACTGTGAGCCGGGATTCAGCAGCGCCTTTTTCAGCTCAACAAGGTCGAACATATTGATAACGCCGTCAAGGTTGATGTCGGCTTTGCTGTCGATATTGTAGGTCTTTTTAAGAATATAATCTCTGAGTACGGCTTCGTCGGAGCTGTCGAGCTTGCCGTCGCCGTTTGCGTCGCCCGCAAGCGGTCTTGAAGACGGGGTCTGCGGATTGGTGGAAGTGCCTGCCGCCTGAAGCATGGTGTTCAGCAGCTCGGGCTGAGTAACTTTCAGCGTGCGGCGGTTATATATCTTGTACTGCGAGCCGTTGTCCCACCAGATGCAGCCGATGCCTCTGTTTGTGCAGGTCTCGACAAGGTATTTCGCCCATGAGGTGATCTGATCCATATTGTTCTTGTTGGCGCAGCCAAATTCACCGATGATGACGGGAATGCCGCGCTGAACAAATGTGCTGTTTAAGTTGTTCAGCACCGAATCAAGGCGCGGGCTTGTCCAGGTGGTCTCCTGGGGATAGCTCTCGTGGGTAAATTCGAAGGGCTGATAAACGTGCGCTTCAACGATAAGCCTGTTGCTTATGGTATCATTCGGCAGAACGTACTGGCTTGTGATCTCGGTATTTGCGCCGCCGCAGTAGGTGTTGCAGATAAGATTTCTCCTGGCGTTGTTGCCGCCCGAGCTTCTGACTATATCAACGAACATCTGATTGAGTTCGTTGGAGATCGGGCAGGCTTCGGAGCTGGGATTCCACCACTGATTGGAGCTGTCATCGAGTATTTCGTTAAAGCCCTCGAACAGCAGTTTGTCGCCGTAATCGACAAAATGCTCACTGAGCTGTTCCCATATCGACCTGAACATTTTCTTTTTGGTGTCAAGGTTATTGCTGTTGGCTTTGAGCCAGCCCTTTTCGCCCGTATCGTGATGCACGTTGATAATGCAGTACATATCGTCGTCAAGGACGTAGTTCACGACCTGCTCGACTCTGTTCATCCAGGTGGGGTCGATCTGATAGGTATTCGGATCCATGTGTTCGTACCAGGTGACAGGAACACGGACGGTCTTGATGCCCGAATTTTTGACCATATCTATCATTTCTTTGGTTGTCGCAGGATTTCCCCAGGCAGTTTCAGAAGAAGTGCTGCCCCTGTTCGCGCCGATCGTTGTGCCTGAATAGCTGTCAAGCGAGTTGCCGAGATTCCAGCCAAGACCCATATCGGCAACGGTCTGCTGGGCGTTTTTCTCGAAAGCGGCTTCCGCGTGAGTCGGTTCAACGAAAGTCAGCGAGGATAACGCCATAGCGCAGACCATTGAAAACGTGACAGCACTTTTGATTTTTGCGTTCATAATAATCATTCCCCTTAAAAAAATGTACTTGTTTCGTTCAGCCGCCGATCATTCCTCTTTCACGGCGGCTGAACTGCCTGCTGATTTGTACCCGCCGCCTTTTTCCGACCTGTCGGCTGCGGGGGCGTTCGCTGACCGTTCGGCTTAACGTAAACGATTTTTTATGCCGAACGGTTCGCGGGCTTATGATGATACATTCTTTAAACTATATATATTATATACTATTGACAATGGAAAAACAATGATATATAATATAAGATAGATGATATTTTTAAGAAAAGCGGTGAGAGATCATGAAAATAAACAATGTCGGCTACAATCATCGGCATGACGCGGATTTTTTTATCGACCGTCCGAACGGCAGCGGGGATTTTCTGCTGCTTATCCTGAAAACAGACGCGGTTTTCACGCTTGATAAGAAGGACGTTACCGTGCCGAAGGATTCGTTTTTTCTGTATCCGCAGGGAATGCCGCAGTTTTACCGATGCGTTCCGAAGCACGAATTTGCCAACGACTGGATCCATTTTCATTTCGGGCAGGGCGAGGAGGAGGAGTTTTTAAAGCGAAACATTCCATACGCTCAGGGGATTCAGATGGATTCATTCGAGTTCCTGAGCTGGTGCGTCAAGGCGGTGGCGGACGAGTTTGCTTCGAAGTCGCAGTATGCGCAGGAAAATATGGAGCATTATATGTGGCTGATCTTCAACAGGGTGAGCGATGCGCTTCATCTGCCTGACGATAAGATACACGATTCCGAGCATGAAATGCTGCTGACTATCAGGCATAAGATCTATGCAGAGCCTTATATTCCGCGTTTTATTGCGTGGGCGGCGCATGAAGTGCGAATGAGTCCGGCTTCTTTTCAGTACTATTATAAAAAGACGTTTGGTGTGACGTTTGTGCAGGATTTTATTAATGCAAAGGTTGAGTATGCTAAGATGTTGTTGTCCTCGACGAATCTGACGGCACATGATATTGCGGGGAAATGCGGTTATCGTAATTATGAGCATTTTACGCGGCAGTTCAAGGAAAGGTGCGGAATAACGCCGCTTGAATACCGAAAGAAGGGCAAGCAATAACAAGCGGAGAACGGTTTGGCAAAACGCGGGGCGGATACGAAACCCCGCGTTTTGCGTTTTTTGTGAGCGTTTTTATAAGAAAAAAGGCACATTCCCGCAGTCCGGAAATGTGCCTTATTACTTATATGTTTTTCGGTTCCGATTATTTTACATAGCCGTAAAGCCCTGCGATCTTCTGGGTTTTAATATCGTTAGCCACAAGACCCGCCACGATATTCGCGCCTTTTTCGCAGAAATGAGTGCCGTCCGTCGAGCCTGATACAGCGCCCATGAGGTGATACGAAAGTGCCGT
>CACYSH010000118.1 GCA_902776945.1 uncultured Ruminococcus sp. | reverse complement strand
CCCCGCGCCGACGCCCGCGCTGAACACCAGCACCGCCACCGCCGGCGCCGCTGGCGCGGCCCGCAACGCGATGCCGAAGACGCCGAGCGCGAGCAGGCCCGCGCCGATCGGCATGAGGCCCATCTCCACGTTGCGGCGCGAGAGGCGTCCCGCGAGCCACGCGCCCACGGCGATGCCGAGCGCCGCGTAGAAGAACTGGAACTGCGCGCCCTCGCTCGACAGGCCGAGCGTGTTCACGCCGTAGGCCACCAGGTCGATCTGCAGGAACGAGGCGACGAGCGAGAAGAGGCCCGTCCCGGCCATCGCGAGCAGCAGGTACGGGTCGCGGCGCACCCACGCGGCGACATCGCGCTCGTGCCATTCGGGGAAAAATCGTGCGTAGTCGTAGTCGGTCTTGGACAGCTCCCACATATCGAAGCCCTCTGACAGAATAAGGAAACCCATTTCGTCGGCAAGCTCCATAAGCTCGACGGCGGGCGGGTTGTGGCTGGTGCGTATGGCATTGATGCCCATTTCGCGGAGCTTAGTCAGCTGCCGTTTTATCGCCGACCTGTTAACCGCCGCGCCCAGCGCCCCCAAGTCGTGGTGCATACAGCAGCCGTGTAGCTTAACGTGCCTGCCGTTAAGGAAGAAGCCATTATCTGGCGTGATCTCTGTTTTGCGGAAACCGAAAGAAGGCATACAATAGTCTACAATATCAGTATGATAATTGTTATCTGTTTCACGCGAAAGAGCAACAAAGCAATAATAGATCTGCGGCGAATCTAAATCCCAAAGAATGGGTTTATCTACTTTTATTGTCTGCGTTGTTACGGCATAGCGGAACCCATCGCGGACGAGTACTTGTGAAAGCGTAGATTTATCGGCAGCCGTACAATTAGTATAGCTTGAAGGAAATTCCATTTCATCGCCGTTTAACCTTTGTATAAAAGCATCTAACGTATAATTACCAACGTTATCGCCCTCCGGCAGCTCAACTTCCGTAGTGATTGTCACCGTACCGTCAATATCAGCCGAAATATACACGCCGTCGGGCAAAATATGCGCCTGCTCGAAGCGGTTCAGCCACACGCGCCGATAAATTCCCGCGCCCGAATACCACCGCGAGTTCGGCGCTTTATGATCGACCCGAACCGTAAGCAGATTATCCCCCGCGTGAATAAAGTTTGTTATATCAAGCTCGAACGTCGTGTAGCCGTATTTCCACTCGCCTGCCTGAACGCCGTTGACATACACGCGGCAGTCCATATAAACGCCCTCAAAGCGCACAGATGTTCTTCTGCCGTCGTCGGGAACGGTTATCGTGCGGCGGTACCAGCCTGTGGAATCCTCGTACAGATTATTCGTGTCATATATCAGCCAGTCGTGAGGAATATCTACGGGCTGCCAGTCTGCCGTTTCGGGATAATCGCTGCCGAACGGGGTCTTGACGAACTCCCAGCCGTGAGTAAGCAGTTCTAAATCTCTCATAATATTATCCTCCGTTCAAAAAAGTATTTATCATTAATTATACCGCATTTCGGCGATTTTTTCAAGATGATCTTTTGAACCGATACAAATATATTAAACACAAAAAGACAGCCGCCCGCGCAGGAACAGCTGTCTGTAAAATTGTACTTATTTGTTTGTAAGATCGTTGTAGCGGTCGGGGCGGCGGTCACGGAAAAGCCCCCACGCCAGCCGCGCCGTGTTGATCTCGTCAAGGTCGAAAGAGGCTGTCAGAACGCAGTCGCCCGAGCGCTCCGCCGAAGCGATGACCGCGCCTGTCTCGTCTGTGATGAACGATGAGCCATAGAAATTCAGCGCCGAACGCTGACCGCCGTTTTTCTCCGAAGGCTCAATGGTTTCAAGCCCGTAGCGGTTAGCCGCGACTACCGGAACTATGTTCGCCGCTGAGTGACCCTGCATCGTGCGCCGCCAGTGCGGCATACTGTCGGTTTCGAGGATAGGCTCGCTGCCGATAGCGGTTGGATAGAAGATAAGCTCTGCGCCGTTCAGCGCAAGCGCCCGCGCCGTTTCCGGGAACCATTGATCCCAGCAAATGCCAACGCCTATCCGCCCGAAGCGCGTGTTCCACACCTTAAAGCCCGTGTCGCCCGGCGTAAAGTAAAATTTTTCCTGATAATAATGGTCGTCGGGAATGTGCGTTTTGCGGTAAACACCAAGCAGGCTGCCGTCCGCGTCGATAACAGCACAGCTGTTGTATAACACGTTTCCCGAGCGTTCGTAAAAGCTCACGGGAATGACGACCACAAGCTCCGCCGCGAGCTGCCGGAAATGCCTTACCGCGTCGTTTTCCTCCGTCGGTTTGGCAAAGGAATAGTAATCATAGCAACGCTCCTGGCAGAAATACTGCCGCTCGAAAAGCTCCGGCAAAAGCACGATATTTGCGCCGTTTTCCGCCGCCTGACGTACCAGCCGCCCGGCGTGGTCAATATTCTCCAAAACGTCGCGGGTGCAGTTCATCTGAACCGCCGCGACAGTCACCTTACGCATATTTTTGCTCCTTTCGGTATCTGCTGGGTTATGCAGTGGATATTTCCGCCGCCCAAGATTATCTCACGCGCCGGTATCGGTATTACGCGCCTTTCTGGGCAGAGCTGTCCCATAATTTGTACAGCCCGTTCGTCGCTCGCGGCATTTTCTCCGCCGAACTGCGGCAGCAGAACCGCGCCGTTCGTGAAATAAAAGTTGACATAACTTGCCGCCAGCCGCTCGCCGACCTCGCGAATGTCCTCGCCCTCCTCGAACTCGTAGCCTTCAAGGTCATGCTCCGAAACGCACACGGGAACGTCGGGTATCGGCAGCTTATGCACGGTAATTCCGGCGTTTTCAAGCGTTTCAAGACACGCTGCCGAAAGCGGGTACTGCGGGTCGTTTACGTCGTCCGTCCACGCAAGGACTACCTCGTTCGGGCGGATAAATGCGCACACATTGTCAACGTGTTCGTTCGTTTCGTCGTTGTAGATACCTCGCGGCAGCCAGATCACGCGCTCGCCGCCGAGATATTCAAGCAAAGTCTGCCCGATCTGCGCCTTTGTCAGCTGCGGATTTCGTCCGGCACTAAGCAGACAGCTTTCGGTCGTCATGAGCGTTCCCGCGCCGTCGGAATGGATAGAACCGCCCTCCAGTACAAAATCACACTTGTTATAGCAATCAAGCCCCAGCTTTTCGCAGAGCGTCCCCGCAAGGGCGTTGTCGCGCTCCCAGTGCGCGTACAATCCGTCAACATTGCCGCCCCATGCGTTGAACTGCCAGTCAATGCCGCGAACGTCGTTCCCATTTGTGACAAATGTTGGCGCAGTGTCACGCGCCCATGCGTCATCGGTCGGGATATTTACGAGTACGATATTCTGTACACCTGCGAGCATTTCCCGCGCAATAGGCTCGGTTTTGTCGCTCACGATAACGAACACGCGCTCGTCGCAGGCGATCTCTTTAATTATCCGCGTGAAGACAGCCTGCGCGGGCTTCGCGCCGTAGCCCCATGAGCCGGGACGTTCGGGGAAGATAATGACTGTCCCTGCGTGTGGCGAAAATTCCGCAGGCATGAAAAAGCCGTCCGTGCGCGGTGTGTTAATTAACATATTTTTCCTCCGAAAAGATCAGCAACAGTCGTAATTGTAAATTACCCTTGAAAAATCAAGGGCTTTGAGCCTGTCGCGTGAAATCAGGAAGCAGCCTGTTCCCGCGTCGCCCCACATAATATCAATGCCATTTTTGCTGTTGTCGCAGCTGTCAAGCTCGAAAAGCACAACGTCGCACTCTGAAAGAACGTCGTCGTCCTCGCGGGGGTCGCTCTGCGTGAACACAGGATAGCCGCCGATAAAAGCGTCACCGGTTTCGCTCGACTCGTTAAGCGCGTTATAGGTATCCTCGTCGATATCCCAAAAATTCTCAATAGGCTCGTCGGCGACCTCGTTGTAGCACTTTACGAAAACGTCGCCGAAACGATAATCGCAGTCGTTCGCGGGCATTTCGCACTTTTCGGGCGCTGACAGCAGATATTCTCCGGTAAACGGCAGCGTTTCCTCGTCGTCGCCGGAATACTTCGGTATCTCGCCGGGCGAAAGCAGTTTGCTCTCGTCGGTGATGATATTTTCGTGGTAGATCACGCGGAAATTATCCTGTTTCATCAGGCTTTCGCCGTAGCATTCCGATGACATTCCGTACATATCGTCGCCCGCGATGAAGAACTGCAAAATCCCTTTTTCTGGAAAATCGGGAATATGCGGCAGCTTTTCGAAATTCAGCTGCGCCAAAAGCGTGAGCGGCTGACCCTCATAGCCGTTATCTTTACCCGTCGGGTATTCCATGTCCTTAGGAAAATAGGGCGTGCCGCCGATCTTGTTGTCAAAAAGTCCCGTTTCTGCCTTAACGACCGTGAATTTCACCGTCGGTTGGGGCGACAGAATCTCGTTCACTTTTGACATGATTTGTTTTATATCCATGATTTTACCTCGCATTCAGCTAAGTCTGTTTTTGAAATCCTCGTAACCAAACCGCTTCACAAGTTCAAAAGTGCCATCGGCGTGAAGTATCCCGATGTCCGGCAGCGGCATTCCATTAAACGTGTTATTTTTTACCATAGAATAGATCGCCATGTCCTCAAAGCACAGCCTGTCGCCCACTTCAAGCGGCTGGTCGAAGCTGTAATCGCCGGTAATATCCCCCGCGAGACAGGTGCGTGAGGACAGCCGATAAGTGTACGGTTTTTCTCCCTCTTTACCGGAAAGATAGAGCGGCGGACGGTAGGGCATTTCAAGCACGTCGGGCATATGGCAGGCGGCAGATGCGTCCAAAATCGCCGTATCAAGCTCGTTATGCACTATATCCATAACTTCTGTAACAAGATAACCAGCGTTCAGGGCGACTGCTTCGCCCGGTTCGAGATAGACCGTCACACCATACTTGTCCTTAAAATCGGACACTAACTTTATCAGCCGTTCGCGGTCGTAATCGTCGCGGGTGATGTGGTGTCCGCCGCCGAAATTCACCCATTTAAGCCCGTGCAGATATTTGCCGAATTTTTCCTCAAAAGCCGCCAAAGTGGTTTCGAGCGCGTCGGAATTTTGCTCGCAGAGCGTGTGGAAATGCAGTCCGTCAAGGTATTTCAGCGCTTCGGGGTCGAAATTGTCGAGCGTAACGCCCAGCCGCGAACCCGCCGCGCAAGGGTCATAAATACCATGCTCCTGCGTGGACGACAAGGACGTCGACGAACAGATCTCAAATAAGCTGATGGAACTGCTTGAGGGCGAGATCCCCGAGGCTATGTATGAAAATCAGGCTAACGATATGGTCAGAGATTTTTGTAAGCTCGGCAATTTCGCCCTGTTTGAACGCCGCCGCGAAAACGTGTACTTCGCCGGGAAATTCCTCCCGCCCGAGCCGCGCTTCGTACAGACCGCTTGCAGTAGTGCCGTCGAGATACTGCGCGATAAGCGGGTAAACGGCGAACATCGAAAACGCCTTCTGTGCCAAAAGAATCTTGCACCCGGCGCGTTCCCTGACATCGCGCAGTATTTCAAGATTTTTGATAAGCCGTGCTTCGTCAAGGACGTAGCAGGGAGTTTCAATTGTCCGTAAAATCGGACTGATAACTTCTAACATATATCAGTCAACCAGCGTGGGATTTTCGTCGATGACCCAAGGCAGACCGTACTTGTTGAGCGCTTCCATGTAAGGATCGGGGTCGAACTCCTCAACGTTGAACACGCCGGGCTGCTTCCACAGACCGCTTACCACCATAGCCGTGCCGATCATCGCGGGAACGCCGGTTGTATAACTTATCGCCTGCGAGCCTGTCTCGCGGTAGCAAGCCTGATGATCGCAGACGTTATAAATGTAGAGCGTGCGCTCCTTGCCGTCCTTGATCCCCTTGAAAATGCAGCCGATGTTGGTTTTGCCGACGGTGCGGGGACCCAGCGAGGCGGGGTCGGGCAGCAGGGCTTTCAGGAACTTTATGGGAACTATCTCCTGCCCCTCGAAATTGATAGGCGTGGTGGAGAGCATACCGACATTCTGTAAGCAATTCATGTGTGTGAGGTAGCTCTGACCGAAGGTCATAAAGAAACGTATGCGCTTTACACAGGGGATATTTTTCGCCAGCGATTCAATCTCCTCATGGTGCAGCAGGTACATATCCTTCTTGCCTACCCCCGCGAAATTGTATTCGCGCTTGATCTCCATAGGCTTTGTTTCAACCCAGCGCCCGTTTTCCCAGTAACTGCCATTTGCCGAGACTTCGCGGAGATTTATCTCGGGGTTGAAGTTGGTAGCGAACGGATAGCCGTGATCGCCGCCGTTGCAGTCAAGTATGTCTATATAATGAATTTCGTCGAAATAATGCTTCTGCGCGTAGGCGGTGAATACCTGCGTAACGCCCGGGTCAAAGCCCGTGCCGAGAAGCGCTGTCAAGCCCTTTTTCTTGAACCTGTCGAAGTAAGACCACTGCCAGGAGTAGTCAAAGTAAGCGGTGAAGCCCTCCTCATGGCAGCGCTTTTCGTAGGCGGCACGCCAGGCGGGGTCGTCGGTGTCTTCCGGCTCGAAATTTGCGGTATCGACGTAATTTGCGCCGCATTCAAGGCAAGCGTCCATGATAGTCAAGTCCTGATACGGCAGCGCCACGTTCAGTACGGTATGCGGCTGGAACTCGTTCATAAGAGCGGTCAGCGAGCGGAAGTCGTCCGCGTCAACGGTCGCGGTGGTAAGACGCGCCTTTGTTTTGTCGCGGAGTTTGTCGGCGAGGTCAACGCACTTTGATTCGGTGCGGCTCGCGATGCAGATTTCCGAGAAAATGGGATTTTCGCAGCATTTGTGGATAGCAACGGTAGCAACGCCGCCGCAGCCAATTACCAGTAATTTCATATCAGAATACCTCCTTGTATTTAAAAGTACATTTTATTGTACATCAAATATCATCTTTCTTTACCTTGCCTTCTTCTTCTTCAAGCAAATCCTCAACATATCGCGGCAGCATGAAAGCCCCCGTATGCAGATTGGTCGTATAGTACCAAGTCTTGATATGCCTCTCCCGCCAACGCTTTGCGTCAAGGTCATGCAGCGGGTGATACTTCTTGCTCGCAAAGCCGAACAGCCAGTAACCCGACGGACAGGTCGGTATATGCGCCTGATAAACGCGGCTTATCGGAAAGCTCCTGAAAGCCTTGCGGTGCATGGCGCGGCAGGCTTCCTCGTCCTCGTCAAAGAACGGCGAACCGTGCTGATATACCATTATGCCATCCTCTTTAAGAGCCTTGTAGCAGCTGCCGTAAAACTCCTTCGTGAAAAGTCCGGCGGTATGCCCAAGCGGGTCGGTGCTGTCGTTTATGATAAGGTCGTACTCGTCGGACTTGCCGCGCAGAAAACGCAGTCCGTCGCGGTAATGCAGCTTAACACGCGGGTCGTCCAGACCGCAGGCATTGTCGGGGAAAAACTCGCGGCAGACCTTAACAAAAAGCTCGTCCGGCTCAACAACGTCGATAGCCTCGATCTCCTCATAATAGCCAAGCTCACGCGCCACGCCGCCGTCGCCGCCGCCGATCACAAGAACCTTTCTGACGTTCGGATGAACCGCCATAGGCACATGAACTATCATCTCGTCGTAGGTAAACTCGTCCTTTTCGGAGAAGATAACGCTGCCGTCGGAGGTCAAAAACCGCCCGAACTCTATTGAATCAAACACATCAATACGCTGAAAGTCGCTCTGACCGGAAAAAAGCTGTTTTTCCACCCTTATCGACATTTTCACGTTGTCGGTGTGCATTTCGGAAAACCAAAAATCCAAATTTTCACCCTCTTACATTATTGTGTATCCATAAGCTCCGCTATGTTAATGACAAGTGGCTCGTCGGTCTCTGTCATTCTGACCGTTATATTTTCATCGAAACGGAAAATGTACGGCGATTCCTCGTCCTCGAAGAACCACACCGTCACCTGCGAGAGCTTCGGGTCAACTATCCAGTATTCGCGCACGCCCTGCTCTTTATATAGTATCAGCTTTCTGTAATAATCGCTGAAACGATTGCCCGAAACTATCTCGATGACAAGCTCGGGAGCGCCGTTCATTCGCTTGTCGTCAATATTTTCGGGGCGGCAGGTAACAAAAACATCGGGCACAACGACGTTATCCTTGTCGAAACGGACTTCGTTTTCCATGAAAGCGCGGCATTTTTTCTTATGCTTTCTGAAATATTCCCGAAAAGCATACTTTAATTCGAAAGCAAGCTCCTGATGAAAAATGCTCGGCTGACCCATATCCACAACGATATAGCCGTTAATCAGCTCCGCCCGAACGTCGTTATTTTCCAGATATTCGTAAAATTCATTGTCAGTATAAGTTACCGATTCCTTAGCTTCCTCGCTCATAAGGATCACCCCGCAAAACAGATATAAAGATAATAGATAACAAAGAATATGCTATCCGAGAAAATCACTCCACCAAAACATTGAGCTTTTCAAGGCTGCCGTCCTCAGGTCCCTGCATGGAACAGCCCTTTTCTTTGGCGAACAGGATATAGTCGATTATCTCCTTCGTCACCATTTCGCCGGGCGAAAGTATCGGTATTCCGGGTGGGTAGCACATCACGAACTCGCCGCAGATGCGCCCCGCCGTTTCGCGAATCGGGACGAGCTTCTTCTCCGAATAAAAAGCCTTCTGCGGGGTCGCCGCCACGATCGGCTGTATGTATTCGGCGTTGTGGAGCTTCGAGGTCGGCTTGGAATAGAGCCGCTTGATGTCTTCGAGCGCTCCCACAAGGCGCTCGATGTCCTGTATGCGGTCGCCTATCGAGATGTACGCCAAAATGTTTCCGATGTCGCCGAACTCTATCTGAATGTCGTACTCATCGCGCAGAAGGTCGTAGACTTCTATGCCCGTAAGCCCGATGTCCCGCGTGTAGACCGAGAGCTTTGTAACATCGTAATCAAAAATGCTGCCGCCGTTGACCAGATCCTTGCCGTAGGCGTAATATCCGCCGATGAAATTTATTTCGTCGCGGGCGTATTCCGCCATATTCTTGACCTTTTCAAAAGATTCGCACCCGCGCAGAGCAAGGTTACGTCTGCTGATGTCAAGGCTCGAAAGCAGAAGATAACTCGCGCTCGTCGTCTGCGTAAGGTTTATAATCTGCTCAACATAGCGCGTGTTCACGCCCTCGCCCAGCAGCAGCAGCGAGCTTTGCGTAAGGCTGCCGCCTGATTTGTGCATACTTACCGCCGCCATGTCGGCACCCGCCTCCATAGCCGAAACGGGTAGGCTTTCGTTAAAATAAAGGTGCGTTCCGTGCGCCTCGTCAACGAGCGCCATCATGCCGTGATCGTGCGCGAGCTTCACGATAGAGCGCAGGTCGGAGCATATCCCGTAATAGGTCGGATTGTTGACGAGAACCGCCGTCGCGTCGGGGTGCTTCAAAACCGCGTCCTCGACCTGCGAAAGCTCCATGCCGAGCGCTATGCCGATGTGATTATCCACTTCGGGATTGACATAGACAGGCTCAGCGCCGCAAAGTACGAGCGCATTGATCACGCTTCTGTGGACGTTTCGCGGCAGGATTATTTTGTCCCCCGCCTTGCACGCCGTAAGTACCATGCTCTGAACGGCGGAGGTAGTCCCTCCGACCATGAAATAAGCGTGTGCCGCGCCGAAAGCGTCCGCCGCGAGCTGCTCCGCTTCGTAGATGACCGAAACAGGGTGGCAGAGATTGTCAAGCGGCTTCATCGAATTTACGTCAAGGCTTACGCAGCGCTCGCCCAACAGCTTGACAAGCTCGGGATTGCCGCGCCCGCGCTTGTGACCGGGAACGTCGAACGGCACTACCCGCTGTTTTCTGAATCTTTCAAGCGCCTCGTACACGGGCGCGGAACGTTGTCTTTCAATATCCATCGGGACTTCACTCCATATCAAACAAAATGCAGGCTCAAAACGCGGCAAAGCCGAATCCAAAACCTGCAAACAAGTCTTATTTACCGCACAGACCCGAACCCTACCGGCTGATTGCTGATTATTGACTGTATTCACAAGCGATCGACTTATAAACCGAAACCGATATACAGCGGTTTCTATCAATAACTCGCACAAGCCGCACGGGGCTAAATGTCTGTTATATCAGTATTATAGCATAAATCCCCCCGCTTGTCAATGGATATTAGGGCAAAATCATCAAATATTTAAGCGTCCGGCCGGATACTGCCCTCACGTCTTTCGTTTTCCGCACAAAAATATCCGTTTGCTGTCCTTTCTTCGCTTGTTAATTGTGCAATTCGCATTATATTTCGCCGTATTATTGTGAAGTTGACTCAATAATCAGATAAATAAAATAACATTTAATGTGTAATCTTGACAGATTGTAGATTTTATGATATAATAAATGAGTTAGGTTCATCAATTAACGATTTCGTTATCATATAACGCTAATACTATCCCTCGACCAAATATGTGACAAGATTCGCCGCCATGGACACGAGTGCTGTCTGAACCATAGTTCAGACCGATGACGACGAAGGCTAACTGGCGTTAGTTGAGGAGGAAGACGACGGTACGAACTTGTTGGCATTAACATAGTTAATGCAACCATCGTGTTCATGGCGGTGAAGATTGTTGCGAATTTGGTTGAGGAATAGTATAAATAAGGGAGGTGACGCGGGCTATGTATAACAACAAGGGCGGCAGATTTCTGTTTCTCATGGTGCTGCTTTACGTCGCGGTACTGCTGCTGCTCTCACATTTTAACAGACTTCCCGAAGCCGCTGTTTCGGCAGTCGGCGTTATTCTTATCGGAGTTGGGGTTGTCGGCGCGTTCGTCGGGCTGTTCCATACCTTCCGCTGCTTTATGGAGGCTTTCATCACCAAGCGCAACGCGATAAAAGTCCGCAACAGCGAAACGGATTTTTCCGAAGACAACATACCGCGCAACGGCGACGGTACTTATAAGTATTACGAAGAATGCGCCGAGCCGGGTTACTTCAATAAGCAGCTGCTGAAAGACGCAGGCTCCGCTATCGGGGACAGCTGGAAAAATATTTTAGAGACCGTAAAGGAGATGTGGGGCAGCAAGCTCGATACCTACGGGCTGTGGCGGCTTTTCGACTGCATAAAATCGCTGTTATCTATCGTCTGCGTGCTTACGTTCGGCGCGGTGATGTCGGGTATTTTAAGTCTTGTCATTCTGGTGATGTTTATTATACTCATGCTGATCTACAAGCTGTTCGCGGCGGTCTGCATGGGCGTTGAGATACTTGATTTCATGCTAAAGCACGTTTCCTACCGCTGCGACAAGTGCAAGGAGGAGTATTCGCTCCCCGTCTATCTGTGTCCTGTCTGCGGAGTGCCGCACAAGAAGCTCCGCCCGAGCAAGTTCGGCATTTTTCATCGGCGGTGCCTTTGCGGAACGATGCTGCCCTCGACCGCGATAACCAAGACTTCCGACAAGCGAAAGCGCTCCGACCTTACAGCCCGCTGTCCCTACTGCGGCAGATCGGATAGAGCAAAGATGTCAAGACCGCTCGGCGTGGCGCTGATAGGCGGCGTGGCTTCGGGTAAGACTACCTTCAAAACGTCTTTCCTCTACAAATTCATCAACGAGGACGCTATCCGCTACGGCTTGAAAACATCGTTCCCCGATGAGGACACCGAGTTTCTTTTTGAGGACGTTGAAAAGAGCTTTAAGGGTATCCGCCCGATACCCGCAACAAAGCCCGGTCAGGAGTACGACGTTTCCTCATTCAATTTCTTTATCAGCAACTCAAAATTCGACGTTGACAGATACGTTCACCTTTATGATATGCCCGGCGAGGTGTTCGAAACGATCAACTCCAAAGAGCGGCTAAAGCATTTCAGTTTCAGCGAGGGCGTGGTGTTCATCATCGACCCCTATTCAATGAAGTCTGTTATAGATTATTCCGACGAGCTTGGAGATATGAGTATCGGCAGAATGAACATAGATTCGCTTGTGCAGGTATTCCTTGAAACGCTCGACGGCTTGCAGGATATGAAGCGCGAGGGCGGCAAGTACACGCTGCCTGTGGCGGTCGCGATAAACAAGGTCGATACCGTGCATCTTAAAGAGCTGCTGGGTGACAGGGCTATCAAAAAGCTCAAAAAGACCGATCCCGGCTTTTATGCTAACAAGTACGACACTATGGATATGATCTGCCGCGCATTTCTGATCGCGAACGGCAAGAGCAACGCGGTAACGCTGCTTGACCAGAATTTCAAGTATGTGCATTTCTTCTCGTGTTCGTCTATGGGATATATGCCGAAGGGTGCGCTGGCGAGGTTTGAGCCTGAGAATGTCGTGGCGGCGGTGCAGTGGATACTTACGCGCTCGGATAATCAGCTGGCGGCGATATGGAAGGACGAGAGTATCGGCGATATAAGCGAGGCGAAGAAAAAGCAGATAAAGGCGAGACTCGGAGATTATGATAAGTATATAGCGGGCGATTTCAGGATATAACCGAATACTTCGGCAGACAAAGCCTTACCATGAAGACGGCGTGAGCAAGCCCCAGTCCTGCAAGCTCATTATAAAGCATAGTTCAAAATAAGTATTTCTTTAACATAGAATACCTATACCCGAAAACGAACCAATAAACGAAGGGAGAGAAATCAACCGATGAACGATTTTACCGAATCAATCAGTCCCGAAAACACAGGGCAGGACGCGCTGACCTTTTCAGACGGCGACGAGGTGCTGGCAGAGACCGTCCCCGAACCCGAGAATGCGCCCGATATTGCCGGGACTTCTCAGCCGACGGAGGAAAACGCCGTCGAACCGCCCCTCTACGTTCCCGAGCATGAGCCGGAGGAGGAATATTCTCACGTTTTTGACAGGCTCGACGAGCTGCGCGGCGATCTGCTCGGCAAGCTGGTGGAGCTTGAAGAGGATATTCACACCGTGAACGTACAGCTTACCGCCGCCAACCGCGCCGTTGCCGTCCATGAGGAGATCGAGCGCAATCTCAACAATGAACTCCAACGCTACAAGAACGAGTTCTACGACAAGCTCGCGTCGCCGTTCCTTATGCAGTTTATCGGGCTGTATATCGACATGACCGAAGAGCTTGCCGAGCTGAGAACCGAGAAAGAGACCGCTCCCGACAACGAGTTTCTCAAAGCCTACATAAAAAGCCTTGAATACTATGCCGATTCGGTGCGCGGCGTTCTTACGAACAACAGCGTTGAGATTCACACTCCCGAGCCCGGTGACAAGTACGACTATCTTGAACACCGCATTTCCAAGACCGTTCCCGCCGAAGACCCCGCTCTGCGCGACTGTATCGCTTCGGTAAAATCGAGCGCGTTCGTCTACAACGGAAAGGTTCTCCGCCCCGCAAAGGTAGCTGTCTACAAAGTCAAATAAAAAACTTTATAACGAACAATTTCTTATAGTTAAAAGTGAATAGTTAATAGTGAATAGTTATTGTATCGCCTTACGGCGATGTTGCACGGCGATGGCATGAACAAGTTCATGCAGCCGCGCATTGACTCGCTGCGCTCGTCAGTTTTAGCCGCAAGTGTGTAGTGAAAAATATTAGTGCGGCACGCAGCGTCCGCATAATACGCGCTGCAGGCGCTCCTTAACTATTCACTATTCACTCTACACTACTATTGTTTTGGAGGTCTGTTATGTCTGA